>JAHEBS010000088.1 GCA_024642145.1 Marivivens sp. | reverse complement strand
CTTGTCGGCGTGGACGATCCCGCCCGCGCAGTGCTGCAATTGGCCAATTCCGAAACCGGCGTCGTGCAACATCTGCCAGAAGGTTTGGCGTTTAGCGACCTGACGCAGGGCGTAGGCCGTATTCCCTTTGCCTGGAACTGGTCGGGTATCCGGACGGCGGCCACCTCGGCCCACAAGATTGGCGGGCCCAAGGGCGTTGGCGTTCTGATCCTGCCTGAAGGCACCGATCTGCCCGTTCGGCTGAAGGGTGGCGGTCAGGAAATGGGGCGTCGGTCGGGGACCGAAAACCTGATCGGCATTGCCGGCATGGCCGCGGCCTTTACCGAGGCGCAGGCGCGGCTGGCGGCTGGCGACTGGGACCGCGTCGCGCAGTTGCGTGACCGGATGGAAGCGGAAATGCTGGATGCGGCCCAAGGGGCGGTGATCCTTGGCGCGGGCACCAAACGCCTGCCCAATACCACCGCCATCGCCACCCCCGGCTGGAAAGGCGAGACGCAGGTGATGTCGATGGACCTCGCCGGATTTGCGGTTTCGGCTGGGTCTGCCTGTTCCAGCGGCAAGGTTCGCAAAAGCCGCGTGGCCGAGGCCATGGGGCTTGGATCTGATCTTAACGGTTCGGTCTTGCGTATCTCTCTCGGAGTTGAAACGAGCGAGGCGGAAGTCCTGTCATTCGTGGCGGCATGGTCCGCCGCCTACAGAAAGATGCGCGCCCGCGCGGCGTGATGAAAGGAGTGCCGATGTCATCGGTGAAGGAAATCGAAGTGCGCGAAGGCGTTGATCGCGAGACCGTCGAAAAGGTTGCCGCGCTGTCGGGCAAGTACAAGCACGGCTGGGAAACCGAGATCGAGACGGAATATGCGCCCAAGGGCCTTAACACCGATATCGTGCGCCTGATTTCCGAAAAGAACGGCGAGCCCGCATGGATGACCGAGTGGCGTCTGCAGGCCTTTGCACGCTGGCAAACGATGACCGAACCGAAATGGGCCATGGTCAACTATCCCGAGATCGATTTTCAGGACCAGTATTACTACGCCCGCCCTAAAAGCATGATGCAAAAGCCCAAGAGCCTTGATGAGGTCGATCCCAAGCTTTTGGCAACCTATGCCAAGCTGGGCATCCCGCTGAAAGAGCAGATGATCCTTGCCGGTGTCGATGGCGCCGAAGATATGCCCAGCGAGGGCCGCAAGGTCGCTGTGGACGCGGTGTTTGACAGCGTTTCGGTCGGCACGACCTTTAAGGAAGAGCTGAAAAAGGCGGGCGTGATCTTTTGCGCGATCTCCGAAGCGATCCGCGAATACCCCGATCTGGTGAAGAAATATCTGGGTTCGGTCGTTCCGGTGACGGACAACTACTATGCAACGCTGAATTCCGCCGTGTTTTCAGACGGTTCGTTCGTCTACATCCCACCAGGCGTGCGCTGCCCGATGGAGCTTTCGACTTATTTCCGCATCAACGCCGAAAACACCGGCCAGTTCGAGCGCACGCTGATCATCGCCGACAAGGGTTCGTTCGTGAGCTACCTCGAGGGCTGCACCGCACCCAAGCGCGATCAGGCCCAGTTGCATGCCGCCGTGGTCGAGATCGTGATCGAGGAAGACGCCGAGGTGAAATATTCCACGGTGCAGAACTGGTATCCCGGTGACGAAAACGGCAAGGGCGGCATCTACAACTTTGTGACCAAGCGCGCCGATTGCCGTGGTGATCGCGCCAAGGTCATGTGGACGCAGGTCGAAACCGGTTCGGCGGTGACGTGGAAATACCCCTCTTGCATCCTGCGCGGCGAGGCGAGCCAAGGCGAGTTCTATTCGATCGCCATCACCAACAACATGCAGCAGGCCGATACCGGCACCAAGATGGTGCATCTGGGCGCCAACACCCGCTCGCGCATCGTGTCCAAGGGCATCAGCGCCGGCCAAGCCCAGAACACCTATCGCGGACTGGTGTCCATGCACCCCAAGGCCAAGAACAGCCGCAACTATACCCAGTGCGACAGTCTGTTGATCGGCGACAAATGCGGGGCGCACACCGTTCCCTATATCGAGGTCAAGAACAACTCGAGCCGCGTGGAACACGAGGCCACGACCTCGAAGGTCGATGACGACCAGATGTTCTACTGCCTGTCGCGCGGGATTGGCGAGGAAGAGGCCGTGGCGCTGATCGTCAACGGGTTCTGCAAAGAAGTGCTGCAGGCGCTGCCCATGGAATTTGCCATGGAAGCCCAGCAGCTGGTGGCGATCAGCCTCGAAGGTTCGGTGGGCTAAGCCCCAAAGTTTGACGCGGCCCGAGGGCTGCTCGGAAGGAAGAAAAATGCTGACGATCAATAACCTGCACGCCGAACTTGAAGAAGAAGGCAAGCAAATCCTCAAGGGCGTCGATCTGGTGGTCGAGCCAGGCAAGGTCCATGCGATCATGGGCCCGAACGGGTCGGGTAAATCAACCCTGTCCTATATTCTGGCTGGCCGTGACGGCTATGCCGTGACCGAAGGCTCCGCCACGCTTGATGGCGTGGACCTTCTGGAAATGGCCCCGGAAGAGCGCGCGGCGGCGGGGCTTTTTCTGGCGTTCCAATATCCGGTCGAAATTCCCGGCGTTGGCAATATGACCTTTTTGCGCACCGCGCTGAACGCGCAGCGCAAGGCGCAGGGCCAAGAAGAACTGAGCGCCGGCGATTTCCTGAAATTCGTCCGTGAAAAGGCCAAGACGCTCAAGATCGACGCCGAGATGTTGAAGCGGCCCGTCAATGTGGGCTTTTCCGGTGGCGAGAAAAAACGCAACGAAATCCTGCAGATGCAGGTTCTCGAGCCGAAAATGTGCATCCTTGACGAGACCGACTCGGGTCTTGATGTCGACGCGATGAAGCTGGTGGCCGAAGGTGTGAACGGGCTGCGCGACGGCAAGCGGTCGTTCCTTGTCATCACCCACTATCAGCGTCTGTTGGACCACATCCAACCCGACGTGGTGCATATCATGGCGAATGGCCGCATCATCCGCACCGGCGGGCCGGAACTGGCGCTCGAAGTCGAAAACAACGGCTACGCCGATCTTCTGGCGGAGGCCAACTGATGGCGCTGCCGAAACTCAAGGCTGACGCCACCGAGGCGCGGTTGGCCCCTTTGTCGCTGCCACAGGGTGGGGCCGCATGGGCTGAGGCCGCGCGCCACGATGCGCTGAACCGTGTCGGCGCCATGGGCCTGCCCGCGCGGCGCGACGAATATTGGCGCTATACCAACCCTGCGGACCTCTTGTCGCCCCAAGCCCCGCGCGCTGCGCTTTTCGTCAGTGACGAACTGCCGCCTTTCGACGCGGTTGACCGGCTCAAGGTGGTTTTTGTCGACGGCGTGATTGACCCCGCGCAATCCGACGATCTGACCCTTGCCGGTCTAGAGATCACCACGCTGGCCGATGCCCTGTCGCAAGACGCCCATTGGTCGCGCGAAGTGTTCGGCCAGCTTGAGGCGCGTGGTCAAAAGCCGGTCGAGCGCGCCTTTGCCGCGCTCAACACCGCTTTTGCGGCCGAGGGTGTGGTGATCCGCGCCATGGGCAAGGCCGCCAAGCCCGTCAGCCTGATCTACCGCCGCAGCACGGAAACCGCCGATGCCCTGATGCATCATGTGATCCGCGTCGAATCCGGCGCTGACCTCAGCGTTCTGGAAAACGGGCCTGCCGCGGCACGGCTGAATACGGTGATGGAGGTCGATGTGGCCGACGGTGGTGCCTTTCACCACGTGCGCACGCAGGGGCGCGACCGTGAGCGCCGTGCCGCCACACATATTTTCGCCCGCGTGGGCGAGGGTGCGACCTATAAGTCCTTTACCCTGACTGTGAACGGGGCGCTGACGCGCAACGAGACCGTGATCGAGATCTTGGGCGACGACGCCGTGGCCCATGTGGCCGGTGCCTGCCTTGGTGATGGCGCTGATTTCAACCATGACGACACGGTGTTCATCACCCATGATGCCCTGCGCTGCGAAAGCCGGCAGGTCTTCAAGAAAGTGCTGAAAAACGGTGCCACGGGCATTTTCCAAGGCAAGATTCTGGTCAAACCGGGCGCGCAGAAAACCGACGGTTACCAGATCAGCCAATCGCTGCTCTTGGATGATGACAGCCAGTTTCTGGCCAAGCCCGAGCTGGAAATCTACGCCGACGATGTGGCCTGTTCGCACGGGTCCACCTCGGGGGCGATCGACGAGACCGCGCTTTTCTATCTGCGCTCGCGTGGCGTGCCGGAAAAAGAGGCGGTCGATCTGCTGACGCTGGCCTTTCTGGCCGAAGCCATGGACGAGATCGAGGATCAGGCCTTGGCGGATGATCTGCGCGGGCGGCTTGTCGCTTGGCTCAGGCGGAGACACTGATCATGGCCGTAACCGACGATATCGTCGCCACATGGCGCCGCCCCCGTGCGGTGATGCGGAAATTGCTGTCCGCAGGCCGCCGCGAGGATCGCGCCTTGGCCATTTTGATGGTCGGCTGTCTGCTGACCGCTGTGGCGCAATGGCCCTATCTGACGCGGCTCGCCACGTTGAAACCTGACGTCGCCACCGACCCCACGATGCTCAAGACCGATGCTTTCGTGGGCTGGATGATGCTGGCGCCGCTGGCCTTTTACCTGATCGCCGCGGGGTCCCATCTGCTGGCACGCGCATTTGGCGGCAAAGGCAGCTGGTTCGGCGCACGTCTGGCGCTTTTCTGGTCTTACCTTGCGACGACACCGCTGATCCTTCTGACGGGGCTCTTGTCGGGGTTTAACGGGTCCGAGGTGCGGTCAACCCAGATCATGTTCATCCTGACGGTTGCGGCCTTTGTTGTGATATGGGTCCAATCCCTGCGTGAGGCCGAAAGCATAGCCGAATGAATTTGACCTTGCCCCAGATTGGCCGGCTTTGCTGGCAGACGCTGACCGAGCCTGACGTGGTGGCCCGTCGCCTTTTGGGGCTGCAGTTGGGACTGGGTTCGGGGGCCGAGGCGGTGGTGCTGGTGGCCGCGCTCAACGTCGTGGTCACGGGCCTTCTGCAAACCATTCTGCCCGTTGATACCTCGGGGCAGGCCGTGGTGGTCATATCGCCCCTTGGTTATGCCGCGATCATGATTGGCGCCATCCTTCTGGTCGCCTTGACCGTGCTGGTCGCTGGCCGTGCGCTTGGCGGACGGGGACGGTTGGACGAGGCGGTCGTGCTGATCGCGTGGCTAGAGTTCGTGGCGATCGGCGTGGCCTTGGTGCAGGCCTTGTTTCTGCTGGTGCTGCCGGTCTTCGGGGTGACGGTCTTTTACCTTGGGCTTGCGCTTCTTTTCTGGGCCATGATCAATTTCGTCAAGGAATTGCATGGGTTTGCCAATCGCGCCAAAGCGGCCTTGGCCTTTGTCGGCGGGATATTCGTGCTGGGTCTTGTCCTCGGGATCATCCTCAGCCTTTTCAATATCAGCCCCGTGATCGGAGCCATCTGATGTTCGATGTCATGCAGGTGCGCGAGGATTTTCCGATCCTCAAGCGTCAGGTCAACGGCAAACCGCTCGTCTATCTCGATAACGGGGCTTCGGCGCAAAAACCGCAGGTGGTGATCGACGCCGTGACGCGCGGCTATGCCGAGGAATATGCCAATGTCCACCGCGGCCTGCATTACCTGTCCAACCTTGCCACCGATAAATACGAGGCCGTGCGCGGCATCGTGGCGCGGTTCTTGAACGCGGGCCACGCCGACGAGATCGTCTTTACCTCGGGTTCGACCGAGGGGATCAACCTTGTGTCCTATGGCTGGGCCGCGCCGCGCCTGCAGGCGGGCGACGAGATTGTTTTGTCCGTCATGGAACATCACGCCAATATCGTGCCATGGCATTTCCTGCGTGAACGGTTAGGCGTTGTGCTGAAATGGGTCGAGACCGAACCCGATGGCAGCCTTGACCCGCAACGGGTGATTGATGCCATCGGCCCGAAAACGCGGCTTGTGGCCATAACCCACATGTCGAATGTGCTGGGGACGCTGGTCGATGTAAAAACCATCACCGCCGGCGCGCAGGCGCGCGGTGTGCCCGTGTTGGTTGATGGCTCGCAGGCGGCGGTGCATCTGCCCGTCGACGTGCAGGATATCGGCTGCGATTTCTATGCCATCACGGGCCACAAGCTTTATGGCCCGACCGGTTCCGGCGCGATCTATATCAAGGCCGCGCGTCAGGCCGAGATGCAGCCCTTTATCGGCGGCGGCGACATGATCCGCGAAGTCAGCCGTGATGGCGTAACCTATGCCGATCCGCCCATGAAGTTCGAGGCCGGCACCCCTGGTATCGTTCAGACAATCGGCATGGGTGTTGCGCTGGACTATATGATGGGTCTTGGTATGGCCAATATCGCCGCGCATGAGGCGGGTCTGCGCGACTATGCCCAAGAACGGCTTGGTCAGTTCAACTGGCTCAATATCCAAGGCAACGCGCCGGGCAAGGCGGCGATCTTTAGCCTCACCATGTCGGGTGGCGCGCATCCGCACGATATCTCGACCGTTCTCGACAAACGCGGAATCGCCGTGCGCGCAGGCACGCATTGCGCCATGCCGCTGCTGGACCACCTAGGCGTTACCGCCACCGCGCGCGCGTCCTTTGCGCTCTACAATACGCGCGACGAGGTCGATGCGCTGGTCAGCGCGCTCGAATTTTGTCACGAGCTATTCGGCTGATAAACCGCCGCAGCCTGCGTCATGGGCAATTGAAACCCCGACGCGCGGCGGCTATAGACCCATGCACTGGCACCCGTAGCTCAGCTGGATAGAGCGCTGCCCTCCGAAGGCAGAGGTCACAGGTTCGAATCCTGTCGGGTGCGCCAAACCCCCACGCCGAAATGAAAAGCCCCGCCGAAGCGGGGCTTTGTCTTATTGGGCGGTCAGCACTGCGGCGACCAAGGGTTGCGGGCGGTAGTTGAGGCTAGAGGGCGTCAGGCCCATCCGCACCACCACCATATCGGCCGAAGGGATCACGATCACATACTGGCCATCATGACCGCGCAGCCAATAGGCGTCCGCAGGCACGCCATAGGCGCTGTCAGCCTCGGTGAAGTCGTCAGGCCCGGGGCCGGTCAGCCAAGTCAGGCCCTGCCCGTAGTTGGCGTTGGTCGCAACGGGCGTCTGCATCATGGTCACATAGCCCCACGGCAGCAGGCGCTGACCATTCCAGATGCCATCTTGCAGCAAGAACTGCCCGAAACGGGCCCAGTCGCGGGCCGTGGCATACATGTAGGAGCCACCGACAAAGGTGCCGGCCTCGTCCATCTCCATCACTGCGCTGTCCATACCCAAGGGGCCAAAGAGCGCCGTGCGGGGCCAGTTGGCCGCGACATCGCCACCGCCAACGGCATCTTGCCAGATACGGGCCAAGATCACGGGCGAACCGGAGGAATAGTTATAGGCCACGCCCGGGGCATCGGTCAGGGGCATATCGGCGCTGAAATTGGCCATGTCGGGCTCAAGATACAGCATCCGCGTCACGTCGGACACATCGCCATAGTTTTCGTTATACTGCAGGCCGCTCGACATCCCCAAAAGATCGGCCACGGTGATCTTGGCGCGGTCATCGCCTGCCCACTGGGGCATCAGATCGGCCTGATCCAGACGCAAATCGCCCGCCCGCACCACGGTGCCGACGAGGGCTGCGGTCACGGTCTTGGTCATCGACCAGCCCAAAATCGGGGTGGCGGGGCCAAAGCCGTCGGCGTAGCGCTCGGCCACGACCTGACCGCCCTTGATGACCACGATGGCGCGGTAGCCCGGGCCTGCAAGCGTGTCGTCGCCCACCACAGCCGCCAAGGCGTCGTGGCCGCTGAGATCGACGCCCTCGCCTTGGGGCCAAGCCGCGGTCGAGGCCGAAGGACCAGGGGCGGGGGTGGCCGTCACGGCTGCGGCCCGCGCGGTGTCGCCATCGGGCGCCAAGGTGCAGCCAAGCCCCGCGTGATCGACGGCCGAGGTTGCCGCAACAAAGCGCAGGAACCCGCTGCGCACGAGGCCCGCCGACATATCGGTCATCATCGTATAGGCCTTGAGGATGGGGTTGCCCGGGGCCTGCACGTCGACGGCCAGAACCTCGCTTGGGTCACGGCCGGAAACAAAGGTAGATGAGCAGGTGATCTTGGCGCTATAGCCCGCGCCGACCCGCAAAAGGTCAGGGGGCGCGATCACCAGATAAAGGTATCCGCCCGCGACAACGGCAACGATCAGGCCCGCGACAACCGCGAGCAATTTCTTAACGAAACGCATCGAATTCTCCAATTGCGATGGAATTGCGCAACAAGAGAACTGCCGTAAGGGAATTTGCAAGGGGTCGCGTCAAGCGACGCTAGGTCAACCGTTCCAGGTGCGGATGTCGCCGCAATCCATATGCACAAAGTTCGAACGATTGTAACGACCGACACCGCCAGCGGCGCAAGAGGTGGCAGCGGCATAAATCTGTCCGACCGAGCGGTTGGACAGGCGCACATCCGCAGCCTTGCCCTGAATGTGAAGCGAGTTCTTGGCGACACCGGGGGTGTTTTCACGCAGCATCGCGTTGGTCTGCGGGCTGCGGTAACCCGACAGCAGCATATAGGGCTCGGACACGTCCAGAAGGTTATGGGTGGCGGCCAGAATATCGATGGTCCGCCCGTCAATCGGCACGACACCGCCCGTGCGCCAATCGCGCATAAAGCTGTAAAGCTCGGTCATGACCTCGGGGATATATTTGCCTTCGATCCAGTAGACGGCGTCAATGCTTTCGCCCGAACGGCCCGAGTACATGGCGATGCGACGGATATCGCCAGCCCCGCGCAGGAAACTGGCCGCGCGTGAGAACGTCGGCGCTGCGGTGATCGCGGTCGCGGCAAAAGCCCGCAAAAGACCCCGCCGTGTCAGCGCCATCGTATTCTGGTTGAGCATTCTGTCGTGTCCCAATGTCCCCGCTGTACCGCGGGCGTTTCGTCCGGTTTGCGGATCTGGGCAGACTTTGACACAGAGATTCCCACAAACCAACAAGGTTTTCATCCTGTGAACGCCATCGGCAAAAATCCGCGCGTGTCCGGCGACGTAATTTTGTGACAGTTTTACAATGCTTTCGTGGTGATCGGATCAAGTTGACAGTCCCGTGACTTTTGCCCGCGCGCGGGCTCGGCTATCCTCTGGGCAATAGTGCAGGTCTTTTGAAACAGGTATTGCCGATGCGTTTTGAATTGCGGTCCCGGGCCAGAACGCTGGCCCTCGCCGTTGCGACTGTCACGATGGTCGTGGGTGCCGCCGTTCCGGCTCAGGCGCAGATGACCGCGTTTCGGATGGGTGTCGCACAGGCCGCCGCCGATGACCAAACCTTGGCACGGTTCTACCGTGGCCGCGAGTTTCAGGGCTTTTGGACTGGCACCGATGCCGCTGCCGAGGCGCGCCGCGATGCGCTTTTGGCGGCGCTTGCCGATGCACCGTTGCAGGGTCTGCCGGCATCCGAGTTCAACGTCGATGCGCTGATCGCCCAGATGACTTCGGCGCGCACGCCCATGCAAAAGGCGGCGGTCGATGTTGAGATGACACGGCTTTTCCTTGCCTATGCCCGCGAGATTTCGGGCGGCGTCGTGGTGCCGACCTCGGTCGATGACGGGATCAAACGCACGGTGCGTCATCAGGCGCCCGCGGCGATCCTGACCGATTTTGCGGTCTCCGAACCCTTTGCCTACTTTCGCAGCTTGCCGCCACAAACGGCGCAATATGCAGGCCTGCTAAAGGCGCGGCTGGATCTCGAGGCTATGGCGCGGGCCGGCGGCTGGGGACCTGCGGTGCCTGGCGGCGACAAGATCGAACCTGGCGCCAGTGGTCCGCGCATCGTTGCGCTGCGTAACCGTATGATTGCTATGGGTTATCTGGAACGTTCCGTCAGTCAGAGCTATGACGCGGCGCTTGTCGATGCGGTGGTCAAGTTCCAAGAGACCCACGGGCTGACGCCTGACGGGGTGATCGGCGATGGCACGCTGGCCGAGATCAATGCCTCGATCGAAAGCCGTATTCGCGCGGTCATCGTCGCCATGGAACGCGAGCGGTGGATGAACATGCCGCTGGGCGAGCGTCACATCTGGGTCAACCTTGCCGATTTCACCGCCAAGATCATCGACGACGATCAGGTGACATTCGAGACGCGCGCCGTTGTCGGCGCCAATGACGCCAGCCGCCGTAGTCCCGAGTTTTCGGACCAGATGGAATATCTGGTCATCAACCCCAGCTGGTTCGTGCCCCCCGACATCGTCGCGGACGAGGTGCTGCCCGAGTTGCAGGCCGATCCCACCTCGAACAGCTACCTGCAGATTCTGGATGCGAACGGCAATGCGGTTGACCGCAGCACGATCGACTTTACCACGCTGACGCCCGCTAGTTTCAGCTATGGCCTAAAGCAGCCCCCGGGGCCGGGGAATGCGCTGGGGCGCGTCAAGTTCATGTTCCCCAACCGCTATAACATCTACCTGCACGACACGCCCCAACGCAGCCTGTTCGGGCGCGAGGTGCGCGCCTTTAGCCATGGCTGCATCCGCCTCAATGATCCGCTGGAATTTGCCTATGTGTTGTTGGCCCGCCAAACCAGTGATCCGGCAGGCGCTTTTGCGCGAATCTACAACACCGGACAGGAAACCCAACTGGCGCTCGAGAAGCCAATTCCGGTTCATATCGACTATCGCACGGCCATCGTTGGTTCTGATGGCACCATCGGTTTCCGGCGCGACGTCTATGGCCGCGATGGCAAAATCTGGGATGCGCTGATGCGGGCAGGGGTAGCGGACCCTGCGGTTCAGGGCTAGACCTTGGCAGGTAACCCCTGCGAGTGACCGATGCCGCATAAGATTTCCGATATAGCCAAGGCACTTGGTGCCGAGGCCTTTGGTGACCTGACCATCGAGATTTCGGGCGCCGCCGAGCCCGCATCGGCGGGGCCGGATGATCTGGCTCTGGCCATGTCGCCCGCCTATGCCGCGGGTCTGTCCCAAGGGCAGGCGCGGGCTGCGGTGCTGTGGGAAGGCGCGGATTGGCAGGGGCTGGGCCTCGAGGCGGCGATCATCGCGCCGCGGGCGCGTCTGGCAATGGCGCGCCTGACAGCCCTTCTGGCCGAAGATGACGGGCCTGTCGGTATCCACCCCAGCGCCTATGTGGCCCCTGACGCGCAGATCGGCGCGGCGGTCACGGTCGGGCCGTTCACGGTGGTCGGCGCAGGCGCCAGCATCGGGGCGCGCGCGCGGATCGGCGCGCATGTGTCGATCGCTGCGGGGGCCGTGATTGGCGCGGGCGCCGTGATCGGGGATGGCGTGCGCATCGGCCAACGTGTGCGGCTTGGCGCCCGTGTGATCTTGCATCCCAATGTGGTGATTGGCGGCGACGGGTTTTCCTTTGTCTCGACCGAAGCCTCGAACGTCGAGCGCGCGCGCGAAACGCTGGGTCGTGCCGAGGTGCTGCCCCCCAAGGACGGCACATGGCACAAGATCCATTCGCTGGGTGGCGTAGTCATTGGCGACGATGTGGAAATCGGTGCCAACAGCACCGTCGATGCCGGCACCATCCGCGCCACCATGATCGGGCGCGGCACCAAGATCGATAACCTTTGCCAGATCGGCCATAACGTCATCATGGGCGAGGACTGCCTGTTATCCGCGCAGACGGGCGTGGCGGGTTCGGCCAAGGTGGGTAATCGCGTGGTTCTGGGCGGTAAATCGGGCGTCGCCGACAATATCACCATCGGGGATGATGCCGTTCTGGGCGGGGCCGCCATCGCACTGTCAAACGTGCCCAAGGGCCGCATCATGATGGGCTATCCGGCCGTG
>JAHEBS010000087.1 GCA_024642145.1 Marivivens sp. | reverse complement strand
GAGCATTCTGCGTAAACCGCATCAAGGGTTCCTTGCGAAACCGCAGCATGCGCAGCAAAGGGACTGACCAGTGCCACAAAGGATACGGTCATCAAATTACGCTTCAACATTGTTGCCCTCAATTTAAAAACGACAAGTACTGGGTGAATCTCATGTCACCGACTATAGCGCAGGTCCCAGTTTGTTGCGAGACGTTAACGGCGAACCGACTGTGGAACAATAGAGGTGTTATTCGGCCCGCCGGAAACACGATCTGCGCTGCAACCTCTGTCAAACAATCGCAGTGATTGAACCCGCGGCGCGCGATTGCCGAATGTTATGGCCCTGCATCCATTCCGCTCTCGGAGTCGCAGCTAGCCAAGGAAAGGTTCTATTCCGTTGTGAAGGCCGATTGGCGCAGGCGCACCAAAATCTACGGACGTGCTGTTCGACAATGATCTAGCCGGACTGCGTGTTACGGACGGCGTTGCCGACATCTTCTGACCATTTGCCGCGCGCGCATCACCTATCAAATCCAGCCCTTGCTTGACAGGCAGAGGGCGCGGGCAAACTATACGGTTGTTCAACAAGGACACCGCCATGAGTCGTTTGCCGCGCTACGACCTGCTGTTCGAACCCATCCAGATCGGCCCCAAGGTCGCCAAGAACCGGTTTTTTCAGGTGCCTCATGCCTCGGGCATGACCAATGCAAATCCTAGGGTCAGGGCCGCGTTTCGTGGCACCAAGGCCGAGGGTGGGTGGGGCGTGGTTTCGACCGGTGCCTGTTCTGTCCACCCAAGTTCGGACGACAGCCCTTTTCCCTTTGCCAGCCTTTGGGACGAGGCCGATGTGCGCGCCCATGCGCTGATGACAGATGCCGTCCATGAACACGGCGCGCTTGCCGCGGTCGAGTTGTGGCATGGCGGGGCAGCGGCGGTGAACCGGACCTCGCGCGCGGTGCCGCTCTCGCCGTCCGGCGTGCCGTGGATGGCCACGCATGTGGGCTTTATGTCTTCGGCACGGCCACGCGTGATGGATGCTACCGATATCAAGGCGCTGATCGATTGGCATGCAAAGGCCGCGCGGCGGGCCGAGCGGGCAGGTTTTGACATTCTCTATGTCTATGCGGGCATGGGCTATCTGCCCTACCAGTTCCTTCTGTCGGATTATAACCGCCGCACCGATTCCTATGGCGGCACGGTCCGCAATCGCGTCCGCCTTGTGGCCGAGTTGATTGACGCGGTGCGCGAGGCAACTGGCGGTCGCTGCGCTGTGGCTTTGCGGGTTTCGATGCAGGAATTGCGCGCACGCCCGTCCGAAGTGGCGCCATCCGAGGCGCATGAGGTGATCGGCCTCCTCAAGGACGCGCCAGACCTATTCGACGTCAAGATGGACTACTCGACCACCGATTGCGCGCCCTCGCGGTTCGCCGATGAGGGCAGCCATGAACCAGTCATCGATTTCATGAAATCGGTCACCGACAAGCCCGTGGTCGGGGTCGGGCGGTTTACTTCGCCCGACACCATGGTTTCGATGATCCGCCGTGGCGTGCTGGACCTGATCGGCGGCGCGCGGCCTTCGATTGCCGATCCCTTTCTGCCGGCCAAGATCGAGGCGGGCCAGATCGAGGACATCCGTGAATGTATTGGCTGCAATATGTGCATTTCGTCGTGGCACGATGGCGTCTGGGTCCGCTGCACGCAGAACCCGACGGCGGGTGAGGAATGGCGCAGGGGCTGGCACCCCGAGATCATCCGCAAGGACAGTGCGGAAACCGCGCTGGTCGTAGGCGGCGGGCCTGCGGGGCTTGAGGCCGCTCTGGTTCTGGCGCGGCGCGGGATGAAGGTGTCTCTGGCCGAAGCGTCGGACGCATTTGGCGGGCGGCTTTTATGGGAAACGCGTCTGCCGGGGCTGCGCCAGTGGTTCCGCGTCGTGGATTATCGACTGGGTCAGTTGCGCAAGATGCCCAATGTCGCGCTTTTCGCCCAAAGCGCGTTGTCGGCGGCGGATGTGCGCGCGTTTGGTGCTGACCATGTGGTGATTGCGACCGGTGCGCGTTGGACCACAAATCTTTGTAACGACAGCGAAATACCTGGCGACCCCTTGGTGGCGCCGCGTGTCTATACGCCCGACGATATCGCCGCCGGTGTGACAATCGAGGGGCCGGTCGCCGTCTATGACTTCGACAACTACTATCTGGGATCGGCCATCGCCGAAGACCTCGCACGCCGTGGTCTGCGGGTCACCTATGTCACGACGGCGGGTGCCGCACAGGCATGGGGTTTCATGACCAATGAACAGCCGTTGGTCCATCGGGCCTTTGCCGCAGCGGGCATCGACTATCGCACGCTTGAGGTTGTCACGGGCTTTGACGGCGAAACGCTGCAACTCAAACAGATATTTTCCGGCGAACCGCGGTCATTCGCGGCGCGTTCAGTGGTGATCGTAGGTCAACGCACAGGGGGTTCGGCGCTTTACGATGCCTTGGCAGAAACAGGCGAACTGCCGTCGCTGGCCTTGGCGGGGGATGCAAACGCCCCGGGCGCGATTGCCCACGCCGTCTATAACGGCCATCTGGTGGCGCGCGGCCTTGGCGCGAACCTGCCGCCGCCGCGCCGCGATGCGCCGTTTGCCCCGCCAGAACTCTCCATGCCGGAGCAGGACCGATGAGCGGGCGCAGCAGGCGGGCGCGGGGCGGTGGCGAGGGTTTGCAACAGCCCGCGTTTGGCCAGCGCCGCCGCCTCTATCGCCCCATCGAAGTGCTGAGTGCCGATCAGGTCGAGACAATCCATCAGGCCGGACTGACGATTCTGGCAGAACTCGGGATGCGCGTCTTGGATGACCGCGCCCGCGCGCTGTTTCGTGGTGCAGGGGCGCAGGTTACGGGCGAGATGGTGCGGATGGACCCAGCCTTGGTCGCGGGGCTTTTGCGCCATGTGCCTGCGCGGTTCACGATTTCAGCCCGTAACCCCGCGCATGATCTGCAGGTGGGTGACGATCTGTGCATTTACACCTCGGTCGGTGGGCCAGCCTATGTGATGGACAACGACCGCGGGCGGCGTGATGGCAGCTTTGCCGAGATGTGTGACTATCTGCGTCTGGTGCAGGTCCTCAATGTCATCCATCAAGAAGGCGGGGGCCCGTTCGAGCCGCTGGATCTGCCCGCCCATACGCGACACCTCGACATCTTTCGCGCCCAAGCGGGGCTTCTGGACAAAAGCTGGCAGAACCAGACATTGGGCCGCGCCCGCACGGTCGACGGGATAACGATGGCCGCGATTGCGCTTGGCACCACGCCCGAGGCGTTGCGTGAACGGCCCGTGACCATTGGCATCATCAACACCAACTCGCCCTTGCAACTGGATATTCCCATGGCCGAGGGCCTGATCGCCATGGCCGAATACGGCCAACCGGTGGCGATCACGCCCTTTACGCTGGCAGGTGCGATGGCGCCGGTGACGCTAGCGGGCGCCTTGGCGCAGCAACACGCCGAGGCCTTGGCGGGCATCGTCCTGACCCAGATCGTACGGCCCGGTGTGCCCGTGCTTTATGGGGGATTTACCTCAAACGTCGATATGCGGTCCGGCAGCCCCGCCTTCGGCACGCCCGAATATGTCAAGGCGGCGCAGGCCTCTGGGCAGTTGGCCCGCCATATCGGCGTGCCGTTCCGCAGTTCCAACACCTGCGCTGCCAACGAGGTTGACGCGCAATCGGCCTATGAAAGCCTGTTTTCGCTTTGGGGTGCGCTGATGGGCGGGGCGCATCTGTTGGAACATGGCGCAGGGTGGATGCATGGGGGCCTGACCGCCAGTTTTGAAAAGCTGATCCTTGACGCCGAATTGCTGCAAATGATGGATGCCTATTTCGCACCCATCGACACCAGCGATGCAGGACTTGCGCTGGATGCGATACGCGAGGCGGGGCCAGGCGGGCATTTCTTTGGTACCGCACATACCATGGCCCGCTATCAGACGGCCTTTCACGCCCCCATGTTGTCGAATTGGGAAAACTATCCCGCTTGGCAAGAAAAGGGCGGCGTCGATGCCCGTGCGCGCGCGGGTGTGGTCTGGAAGGAATTGCTCGACACCTACGAAGAGCCGAGGCTCGACCCCGCCATCGCCGAGGCGCTGGACGACTATGTTGCCCGCCGCAAGGCCGAGGGCGGCGCACCGATGAATTGAGGGGCGGCAATGACCATGACCAGCACGGTGAACGGCAAGGGTTACGAGGTCGAGATCCTCGAAAACATCTTTGTGCCGCTGCCTGACGGCACGCGCCTGGCGGCCAAGGTCTGGCGGCCCAAAGGGGCGGGGCCGGTTCCCGTCATTCTGGAATACCTGCCCTACCGCAAACGCGACGGCACACGCGCCCGCGATCATCGCGCCCATGCATGGCTTGCCGCCCGCGGCTATGTCTGCGTGCGGCTGGATATTCGCGGCACAGGCGATAGCGAGGGGCTGATTGACGACGAATACACGGTGCAGGAACAGATCGACGGTTGCGCGGCGATCGCATGGCTGGCGGCGCAGGATTGGTGCGACGGGCAGGTTGCCATGTATGGCATTTCATGGGGCGGCTTTAACGGATTGCAGATCGCCGCGCGCCAACCGCCGGCGCTGAAAACCGTGATCACGGTCGGTTCGACCGATGACCGCTATGCGACGGATGTCCATTGGGTCGGCGGCTGCCTGTCCAAGGACAATTTCGATTGGTCCGCCGCGATGTTCGCCTTTGGCGATCTGCCACCGGACCCCGAAATCGTCGGGCCCAAGTGGCGCGAGATGTGGCTGGCCCGCATCGCGCATAACCGGCCATGGATCCTTGATTGGCTGGCCCATCAGCGGCGGGACGACTATTGGCAGCAGGGTTCGATCTGCGAGGATTTTTCCAAGATCACGATTCCCGTCTATGCCGTCTCTGGCTGGGCCGATAACTACGCCGAGGCTGTGCCGCGCCTGCTTGCAGGCCTCACTGGGCCAAGGCTGGGGTTGATCGGACCGTGGGCGCATAGCTTTCCCCATGATGTCGCCGTCGCGCCTGCAATCGGTTGGCTGCAAGAGGTGCAGCGCTGGTGCGACCATTGGCTCAAAGGGCGGTCGAACGGCATCATGGACGAACCCATGTATCGCGTCTGGCTGCAAGACAGTGTGCCGCCGGCCACCTGTTATCACGCGCGGCCGGGTCGCTGGGTGGGCGAGGCCAACTGGCCCACGGACCGGATCAAGGACCGCGTCTTGCACCTCAACGGCGGCGGCGCGCTGGGCGAGGACGCGGCGCCAACGACGCTTTTGACCGTTTGCTCACCTCTGTGGGTGGGGCTGGGCGCGGGCGAGGTCGGGCGCTACGGCAAGGGGGCCGATTGGCCGACGGACCAACGCGAGGATGATGCGGGATCGTTGGTCTTTACGTCGTCGCCGGTTGCCGAGCGGACCGAAATCCTTGGCGCGCCGAAACTGCATCTGCGTTTCAGCGTGGACAGGCCCGATGCGCTGGTGGCGGTGCGGCTGAACGATGTGGCGCCCGATGGCAGTTCTACGCGGGTGTCCATCGGCTTTCTGAACCTGACCCACCGCGACGGGCACGAACAGCCGCGCAAACTGGTGCCGGGGCAGGTCTATGAAACCGTGGTAGAGCTTGATGACCTCGCCCATGCCTTTCCCGCAGGGCACCGCATCGCGGTGGCGATCTCGACCAGCTATTGGCCCATCTGCTGGCCTTCGCCCGGCCTTGCCACGCTGACCCTGCATGCGGGGCAAAGCAGGTTCCTGTTACCCATCCGGACGCCGGACCCAGCCGATGCCGGCCTACGCGATTTTGACCCGCCTGAGATGGCCGCGCGCTTGCCGCAAATTGATCATCCGACCAATCCCGCCCTGCGCCGCACGGTAACGCGCGATCTTTTGACGGGCGAAATGGTGGTGGATTTTCCACGTTACAGCTATGCGACCGAAATGACCGATATTGGTCAAACCGTAACCACCGAAGCCTACGCCCGTTATCGCATTACCGACGGTGACCCTCTGTCGGCCATTTGCGAGACCGATTATCGCGTGGAACTGCGCCGCGCGGACGGTGTCTTTGGTCACCATTCGCAAGGCAGACTGTCGTGCAGTGCGACGCATTTTCACATCGAGATGACGCTGCGTGTCGCCGAAAACGGCGCGCAGGTGTTCACGCGGCAATGGGACGAATGGATCCCGCGTGACCATGTCTAGCCCGTTGTCGCAGCCACAACCAATGCGCCGTTACACGCGGCTCGATGCTGCACAACGCCGCGCGGCGGTGGTCGAGGCCGCGCTGAGCTGTATCGCGCGAGGTGGTATTCAGGACTTTACCGTGGACAAGGTCTGCGCCGAGGCGGGGATATCTCGCGGGCTGATCGGGCATCACTTCGGGTCCATGAGCGCGCTGTTGGCCGCGGCCTATGGGCATATGTATGATCAGGTCGCCCTGACCGCGGTCTCGGCGTCAGCAGACCAAAGCAGGTTGGGGCGCGTTTTGGCGCTGTTGTTTTCGCCCGACCTATTCAACCGCGACGCATTGAACATCTGGCTGACGCTCTGGGGACAGGCTTCGGTGACGCCCGAGTTACGGGACGAACACCGCCGGCAATACGCCGAATACCGACGCAACATGACCGAGGCCATCGCCGAGGCCGCTACAGCCAACGGGCGTCATGTCGACGCCGCCGCGCTGGCATTAACCCTCATCTGCCTGATCGACGGCCTTGGCGTGCAGCATTGCGTCGAGCCTGCCACCATGAGCGGCGATCTGGCGTTGCAAAACTGCCGTGATCTTTTGCTGCCCTATGTGGGCCCGTTTTAGGTCAGCGCCTAACAGCGTGGATCATCGATCAGCGGGTTGGGCTTGGCCAGACCCTCTAACGCCTTGCGGTTATTGATGCGCACTTGGGCGCCGTTCACATCGACCCCGAAATCGGCCAGCGATTTGATGGCCCGCGACAGGTTTTCAGGCGTCATCCCGAGATATGAGGCAAGACGCTTTTTCTCCATCGGCAGATCAAAGTGGCCATGGCCACCAAATTGGTGGTCTTTGCGCAAGATGTAATTGGCCAGCCGTTCCTGCGAGGTCCGCAGTTTGAGGTCTTTCTGGGACTTGACGACCGCGCGATAGCATTGCGCCAGTTCGACGACGATCGCGCGGGCAAAACCCGCGTCCTCGGCAAAGACCGTGCGCACGTCTTGCGAGGGCAAGAGAATGATGCGGGATCGTTCCAACGTGCGCGCGGACATCAGGTAGGGGCTGTCCTTGATGGTTGCGGCAAGGATAAAGGTCGAGATCGGCGCGACCGTGGCCATGGTCGTGTCACGGTTATTCCAGCTGGCCGTCAATTCGACCGATCCTTCGATGATGACATGCAAGAAATCCGCGCGGTCGCCTTCGTGGATCAGCTGCACCTGCGGTGGAAAATTCTGCACATAAGCGCCGCGGAAAAGCGTGTCGAAGTTCTCGGGTCGCAACTCGGCAAAGAGCGGAAGTGTCCGAATCTCGTCGATTTCGCCGTGACGCATCTCTTGTCCTCTTGATTAATATCAAGAACTACAGCGCGAAATCACTGTTGTCACCAGACATCTTTCAATCGGGCGCGTGGCCTTTGTCCAGCGGACCATTGATAAATATGCTTTGTCAATTTATTTCAAAGCGTTATCTCAAAAAATTGACATAGATCAAGTCCGACGCGCGGCCAGCCTGCCAAGAGCTCTGCATGACCCAAAAGGGCAAATTCCACCCCTAACGGAGGGACAAATGGAACTGCAGAACAAGGCAACGAGCCTCTGGCGCAATTTCTTCAACGTAAACATGGTCCAGATCCGGACCTTCCACATGACGTGGTTCGCGTTCTTCGCGTGTTTCTTTGCATGGTTCGGCATCGCGCCGCTGATGGCGGTTATTCGTGACGAACTGCACCTGACCAAGGATCAGGTTGGTTGGGCCATCATCGGCTCGGTTTCGGTGACAATCTTCGCCCGTCTTTTTGTCGGCTGGCTGGTGGACCGCATTGGCCCGCGCAAATCCTATACATGGCTTTTGATCCTTGGCTCGTTGCCGGTCATGGGCATCGGCCTTGCGCAGGACTTCCAGACCTTTCTGATCTTCCGTGTGCTGATCGGCGGTATCGGCGCGTCCTTCGTCATTACCCAGTATCACACCTCGGTCATGTTCGCCCCCAACGTGGTCGGCCAAGCCAACGCCACGAGCGCCGGTTGGGGCAACCTCGGCGGTGGCGTGACGCAGTTCGTGATGCCGCTGTTGTTCTCGGTCTTCGTGGTCGGTTTCGGCCTGTCCGAGGCAGTGGGCTGGCGGCTGTCGATGGTTGTCGTCGGTATCATCATCCTCTTGATCGGTATTGCCTATTCTTTCGTCACGCAGGACGCGCCGGACGGCAACTTTGACGAATTGCGTGCCAAGGGCATGATGCCCGAAAAGAAGAAAGTCACCGGCGCCTACTGGTCCGCGATGCGCGACCCGCGCGTCTGGGTTCTGTTTGTCATCTACGGCGCCTGCTTTGGCATCGAACTGACGATCAACAACGTCGCCGCGCTCTACTTTGCCGACTACTTCGGTCTGAGCCTCGTGCTGGCGGGCCTGATGGCCGCCTCTTTCGGCCTTATGAACCTCTTTGCCCGCACGCTGGGCGGTCTTTTCGGGGACAACTTCGGCGCGCTCTGGGGCCTGCGTGGCCGCGCCTTCTGGCTTTTCATCTGCATCCTGTTCGAAGGGATCGCGCTGATGATCTTCAGCCAGATGAACGTGATCTGGCTGGCGCTGCCCTCGCTGATCGTCTTCTCGCTCTTTGTGCAGATGTCCGAAGGCGCCACCTACTCGGTCGTCCCCTTCATCAACAAGAAGGCCCTTGGCGCCGTGGCCGGCGTCGTCGGTGCCGGCGGCAACGCCGGTGCGGTTCTGGCGGGTTTCCTCTTCAAGGGTGCGATGGACTGGCATCAGGCCTTTCTGATCCTAGGCATCGTGGTGACCTGTTCTTCGGTTCTCGCCTTCTTTGTCCGCTTCTCGACCAAGCAAGAGGATGAACAGCGCGCGGCCTTTGCCCACGCCAACCTCGATACGCTTCGCCGCCGTGCTGACCGCGCCAATGCCGAACTGGAGGCCGCAATCGAGGCCGCCGAGTCGCACAACGCCAATCCGGCCTAATCCAACAACCCTTCGCCCCGGCGGCAGTGGTCGCTGGGGCACACTCTCGCAACGAGGAACTTCAAATGGCAAATCCTTCGAATGCAGCGCAGCAGGGTCACACCCTGATCGACTGGCGCCCCGACGATCCCAAGTTCTGGGAAAGCCGCGGCAAGGCCGTTGCAACGCGCAACCTGTGGATCTCGATCCCCAACCTGCTGATGGCCTTTTCGGTCTGGATGGTCTGGTCGGTCGTGGTGGTGAAACTGCCCGCGATCGGCTTTGACTTTACCACTAACCAGTTGTTCTGGCTGGCCTCGATGCCCGGCCTTTCGGGCGCGACGCTGCGTATCTTCTACAGCTTCATGATCCCTGTCTTTGGTGGTCGCCTGTGGACCACGCTTTCGACCGCCTCGCTTTTGTTGCCGGCAATCGGCATCGGCTATGCGGTGCAGAACCCCGATACGTCTTACACGATCTTTCTGCTCCTTGCGCTGATGTGTGGCTTTGGCGGCGGCAACTTTGCCTCGTCGATGGCCAACATCGCCTACTTCTACCCCAAGAAGTCCAAGGGCAACGCGCTGGCGCTGAATGCCGGTCTGGGTAACCTCGGCGTTTCGGTCATGCAGTTCGTCGTGCCGCAAGTGATCGTCATTTCGGTCTTCGGCGCCATGGGCGGCGAGGCCCAGACGCTGGCCGATGGCTCGCAACTCTGGATCCAGAACGCAGGCTTTATCTGGGTGCCTTTCCTATTGGTCGGCACCATTGCAGCTTGGTTCGGCATGAATGACATCGCCGACGCCAAGGCCTCGGTCGGGACCCAGCTTGCGATCCTCAAGCGGTTCCACAACTGGGTGATGTGCATCCTCTACACCGGCACCTTCGGTAGCTTCATCGGCTATTCCGCGGGCTTTACGCTCTTGATCAAGACCCAATACCCCGACGTGAACGTGCTGAAATACGCCTTCCTCGGCCCGCTGGTCGGTGCGCTGAGCCGCGCAGCGACGGGCTGGGTTTCGGATAAGTTTGGTGGCGGGCGTGTGACGCTCTGGACCTTCCTCGGCATGATCATCGCTGTCTGGTCGGTGCTGCAGTTCCTGCCCTCCGAGGCCAACCCCGCCGGCAACTTCTGGGGCTTCTTCTACAGCTTCATGGCGCTGTTCTTCCTGACGGGCGTGGGCAACGCCTCGACCTTCCAGATGATCCCCGCGATCATGAAGAAAGAGCTGCCGCGTGTGGAAAAGGGCCTTTCGGCTGACGCCATGCAGCGTGCGATCGAGCGTGAAAGCGCTGCGATCGTGGCCTTTACCTCGGCCATCGCCGCCTATGGAGCCTTCTTCATCCCCAAATCCTTCGGCTCGTCGATCAAGGCCACGGGCGCACCCGATGCAGCACTCTGGGGCTTCCTGATCTTCTACATGGTTTGCCTGGTCATCACCTGGGTCTTCTACGCCCGCAAGAACGCACCCGTGTCTTGCTGAGCCACTGAACAATCCCCCGCGCCGGTTTCGCGGCGCGGGGACATCCTCAAGGAGAGAGTTATGAGCCACCTGCTCGACAGACTGAACTTCTTCCAGACCAAGGAACTGGAACAGTTCTCTAATGGTCATGGTCAGGTCACCCGCGAAGACCGCGCTTGGGAAGACACCTATCGCAACCGCTGGCGCCACGACAAAATCGTGCGCTCGACCCACGGCGTGAACTGCACAGGGTCGTGCAGCTGGAAGATCTACGTCAAGTCGGGGATCGTGACATGGGAAACCCAACAAACCGATTACCCCCGCACCCGCGCGGGCCTGCCCAACCACGAGCCGCGCGGCTGTGCGCGTGGGGCAAGCTATAGCTGGTATCTCTACTCCGCCAACCGTGTGAAAACCCCGCTGATCCGCGGTCGCCTGCTCAAGACATGGCGCCGGATGCGCGAAACCATGGGGCCGGTCGAGGCATGGACCAAGCTGCAAGAAGACCCCGTTCTGCGCGCCTCTTATACCAAGATTCGCGGCAAGGGCGGTTTCGTCCGCGCCAATTGGGATGAAGCGACCGAGATCGTCGCCACCGCCAATGCCTATACCGCCAAGAAATATGGCCCCGACCGCGTGATCGGCTTTTCGCCCATCCCCGCGATGTCGATGGTCAGCTATGCCGCTGGCTCGCGCTACCTGTCGCTCTTGGGCGGCGTCTGCATGTCGTTCTACGATTGGTACTGCGACCTGCCGCCGGCCTCGCCCATGACTTGGGGCGAGCAGACGGACGTGCCGGAATCGGCGGACTGGTATAACGCGGGCTTCCTTTTGATCTGGGGCTCGAACGTGCCGCAGACCCGCACGCCGGACGCGCATTTCTATACCGAGGCGCGCTATCGCGGCACCAAATCCGCCGTCATCTCGCCCGACTATTCCGAGGCCGCCAAGTTCGGCGACATCTGGCTTAACGCCAAGCAGGGCACCGATGCCGCGCTGGCCATGGCCATGGGTCATGTCATCTTGCGCGAATTCCACCTCGACCGTCAGGCCGAGTATTTCGAGGACTATTGCCGCCAGTACAGCGACTTCCCGATGCTGGTGAAGCTTGAGGAAAAAGACGGCCGCTATGTGCCGGGCGCCTTCCTGCGGGCTGCGGATTTCGACGACAAGCTGGGCGAGGACAACAATCCGGACTGGAAAACCGTCGCGGTCGACCAGACCTCGGGCAACCTGATCGCACCCAACGGTTTTCCA
>JAHEBS010000216.1 GCA_024642145.1 Marivivens sp. | reverse complement strand
GGGCGGTGCGCCTTTTCGGGGTGACGTTCGCCGGGAATCTTCAAGTCGCGCATCAAGCTCTCCGCCATGGGCAATTGCCCCCGAAGTAGCCCAGAGCGCGCGAAGATTCAATCAATCTGGCCGCATGGCAGCCATGCAAGGTTTCCTAGCCAATCATGTCGCCCGCACCGCGCTGCGTCTCATAGTGGCGGCGCAAATGGTGCAGCGCGATGCGCAACACAATCTTGCCGGATCGTGCCGCCCAGTTGAAACGCCGCTCGGTTTCTTCCATCCCCTCCAGATAGCAGCAGCACCTCAGCGCCACATCCGCAAGCCCCGGCCCCAGAGCGGCCAGTGCCGCCGCAACCCGCGCCTCGGCGGCATTACCACCCGCCGCACCCTGCCCGCCGGTGCAACCCGCCGTCAGAAAACCATCCCAATTCATCGTGCTGCGTTGACCCGTCTGCGCCAGTTCGAAATCCTCGCGCAGGCGTTCACCGGCCCGCACCAGATCGCGCGCCAGAAACGGCGCCCCATCCTTTTCCCGCCGCCGCGCAAGCCCCGCCAAGGGGCTTTCGGCCAAGGTCGAGCGCAAGTGCCGCAACCGTCGCGGGTCGTCGCCATCATCAAGGTCCATGGCAAAGCCCGATTGCACCTCGGCCAAACCTGTTGTGGCGCCGGTTGTCTGGCGCAACAACGCCCGCCCCGCAGGCGCAATGACATAGCGCGACAGGCGGCGTCCGGCGTCGGCGCAGCTGATCCAGTCCTTCAGCGCCATCGCCTCGGCCAGCGCGCGCGGAACGGGGCGGCCACGCGTGCGGGTTTCGGCCCCGTCGATCACGATGAGAGCGGTTTCCAGACCATCGGCCACGGCCAGAACCGCGCGCGGTTCTGAAAGGGCCCGCAGCACGGCGGGCGCTTCGGCGCGCAGAGTGGTTTCGCTGATCGGTCGGGTCTGGGTCATGGCCTGCCTCTCGGTTGAAATGTCATCTGCGCCCGACCCCGCCAATTTCGACAGGGCGCTATCGACCAAAGGATCGTCGCGGCGGTTCTCGAAACGGCGGATCTGGCGCGAGATGGTCGATGCGTGGCAATCCGCGCGCCGCGCCAAGGCACGCACGCCGATGCCATGTGTGGTGTGGGCCAGATAGTTATAGGCAGCGGCCGGAACCCAGCCGGGCAAAACCAAGGCCCGCGGCGCGGCCGCCGGATGGGGGCTTTGCTGTGGTGGCACGATCTAGGTTCCGTTGTCTGGCATGGCGCGACTCAACCTATGGTTGTGTTATTACCGGTTTCTTAACAGTGGGGTCTCAACATCATCATTGTTTCGTAAACATCACCAATCGCTAACAGAACCGCACGGTCGTCCGCCCTGCGCAACACCACCTTAGGTTGAGTAAACTTGCGGCATTCACCAAAGGAGACCGCCATGCAAGACATCGCCAACCTCGTATCCAGCCTCAAGCGTCCCCGTCTGTTGGTGCAGGCCGCGCGCTGCGGGGTTGATGCCTATAACCGCAAACTGCATTTGCCACGGCTATTGCGTTGCGCGGTCGAGCCGCGTCCGGGCGAGGCCGCCATGCGCCTTATCGAGCGGGAGAGTGAAATCAACGCGCTGCGCGAAACGGGTTCGGCCACCTATGGGGTGGCCGAACATGTGGAAATCCTGATTGCGCTTTTGGGCGAGGTCCGCGCATTGCGCGCGGCCAACGCCCCGCACATCACATGAAGGCGTCGGGCATCGAGGCCTTTTTCTCGGCCACATAGGCGTCAAGCGCCTCTTCGATGGCGGGATCAAGCTCTGGCTTTTGATAGGTGTCCAGCATCCGCTGCACGCGGATCGAGGCCAGAGCCTGCGTATCGCGCGCGCCTTCCTGATCCCATTGTTCAAAGGGCTTGTAGTCCAACAGGTCCGAACGCCAGAAGGCGGATTTGAAATTGGCTTGGGTATGGGCGCAGCCCAGATAGTGACCACCCGGCCCGACCTCGCGGATCGCATCCATCGCAAGGGAATTCTCGCTCATGTCGATGCCGCCTGCGACGCTGTGCAAGATGCCCAACTGGTCCGCGTCCATGACAAATTTCTCGAAACTCGCCACCAGACCGCCTTCCAGCCAGCCGCAGGCGTGCAGCATGAAATTCACGCCCGCCAGAAGCCCCATGTTCAGGCTGTTGGCAGATTCGTAGGCCGCCTGCGCGTCGGGCAGTTTCGAGCCGCAGAAGGCCCCCGCCGAGCGGTAGGGCAGCCCCAGACGGCGCACCAATTGGCCCGCGCCATAGGTGATCAGCGAGGCCTCGGGTGTGCCAAAGGTCGGCGCGCCCGAGTTCATGTCGATCGAGGTCACAAAGGCGCCCGCAATCACCGGCGCGCCTGCGCGCACCAACTGGCTATAGGCGACGCCGGCCAGAACTTCGGCCAGAACCTGCGTCAAGGTGCCCGCGACCGAAACCGGCGCCATGGCGCCGCCGACGATAAAGGGCGACACGATCGCGGCTTGGTTGTTGCGCGCGTAAACCTCGAGCGCACCCATCATGATGCCGTCAAAGGTCATGGGCGAGTTGATGTTCACCAGCGAGGTCATCACGGTATTTTGCTGGACGAAATCGTGACCAAACAGGATGCCCGCCATATCGACCGAATCCTGCGCCCGTTCCGGCGCGGTGACAGAGCCCATGAACGGCTTGTCGCTCAGTGTCATATGGGCAAGCAGCATATCCAGATGGCGCTTGTTCACCGCAATATCGGTCGGCTCGCAGACGGTGCCGCCCGAATGGTGCAGCCATTTCGACATATAGCCCAGCTTCACGAATTTCTGGAAATCGGCCAGCGTGGCATAACGGCGGCCGCCTTGGGCGTCGCGGACAAAGGGCGGGCCATAGACGGGTGCCAGCACCAGATTCTTGCCGCCGATCTCGACGTTACGGGCCGGATTGCGCGCGTATTGGGTAAAGGTCGCGGGCGCGGTCTTGCACAGCGCGCGGGCCAGACCGCGCGGAATATGCACACGCTCGCCCTGCACATCGGCACCCGCGGCGCGCCAAAGTTCCAACGCGCCTGGATTTTCGACGAAATTGACGCCGATTTCCTCAAGCACCGTCTCGGCGTTATGCTCGATGATCTGCAGCGCCTCTTCGTTCAACACCTCGAGATTGGGAATATTGCGCGAAATAAAGCGCGCCGTCTCGACGCTGACGGCGCTGCGTTC
>JAHEBS010000086.1 GCA_024642145.1 Marivivens sp. | reverse complement strand
GTGAAATAGTCGCCCTCGATTTTCGTGAAAAGCCGCACGCCTTCTTCTTCCAGCTTATAGCAACCCACCGAATGACGAATACTGTCCCAGTTTCTGGCGACATAGCTATCCAGCCACTGCGACGATGGGTCACGCATTGTCAGGCGCACCTCGCCAACATGCCGCCATAGCGGCTGGCCGTGCTGATAGACGACAATTGCCGACAACAGGTGATGCGTCTGCCCGACCAGACGCGCCAACTGGGCGCGCGCCTCGGTCGGGGTTTCGGCCTTGCCAAGCACCGCCTTGCCGATGCTCAGCACCTGATCACAGCCGATGACCAAAGCGCCTGGATGGCGCTCGGATATACGGCGGGCCTTCATCTCGGCCAGTGCGTCGGCGATGTCACGCGGGTTCGCGCCTTCGGCCTGCAGCGAGGCACGCACCGCCTCTTCGTCGATGCGCGGTGTTTCGACCACAAAGCTGAGGCCTGCGTTACGCAACAGCATGGCGCGCGTTTTGGAACCAGAAGCGAGGATCAGGGGTTCGGACATGATAACCTTGTGGATAAATCCGTGATGGGAAAGGGGGGCTCCCCGTGGAGAATTCCTAGTGGCCGTGACCCTGTGGACGCAAGTGGCAGACCACCGGATTCACCGACAGCTTATCCACGGGGGGTAAGAATAAGCCGCCTCTTGTGGAGGAATCGGGCCCTTGGTCCCGATAGCCAAAATAATTTCGAGTCAATATCATTTAACTTATTGATTTAGAATAGAAACGCAAGAAATTTGACGCCGGATTTCGCGGCATTCATCTGCCAAGCCTGTGGGTCGAGCTGTGGAAAAGCCAAGAAGTGCCGGTTGTCCACAGTACAAATACATCAACTACTTTTTCTTTCTCTAATTCTTTTATAAGAGATGCGCGCGAGGAGATGCCGCACATGTTTGACTTCCTTCAGCCATGGTACATGTGGATCAAGGCTTTTCATGTGATCTCGGTCATCGCATGGATGGCGGGCATTTTCTATCTGCCCCGCCTTTTCGTCTATCACGCTGAACGCGCCCAACCAGGATCCGAGTTGGATGAAACCTTTCAGGTGATGGAACGCAAATTGCTGCGGGCGATCATGAACCCCGCGATGACGGCCGCTTGGGTCTTTGGTTTGGCGATGGTGCTGACCCCCGGGCATATCGACTGGCATGATTTCTGGCCGTGGTTCAAAGCGGGCAGTGTGCTGGGGATGACTTGGTTGCACCATTGGCTGGCGCTGCGCCGCAAGGACTTTGCGGCGGGCAAGAACACGCACACTGGCCGCACCTACCGGATGATGAACGAGGTGCCGACCGTGCTGTTGCTGGTCATTGTTGTCATGGTCATCGTCAAGCCGTTCTGACGCCACCGTTGACTTGGGCTGGGTTTGTTCCTAAGCAGTCAGCGCTACCCGTCCGGGATAGAACCTTAGCGATATTTACAGTTTGAGCGGCCCTATGTGGTCGCGCGGAGCATTTGCATGTCCATCAACCGTCTGAACCTTGCCGACCTCAAGGCGCAAAGCCCCAAGGACCTTCTGGCCATGGCCGAAGAGCTGGAGATCGAGAACGCCTCGACCATGCGCAAGGGCGACATGATGTTCGCCATCCTCAAGGAACGCGCGGACGAAGAATGGATCATCGGCGGTGACGGTGTGCTAGAGGTTCTGCAGGACGGTTTTGGTTTCCTGCGCTCACCCGAGGCCAACTATCTGCCCGGCCCTGATGATATCTACGTCAGCCCCGACATGATCCGCCAATATTCGCTGCGGACTGGGGACACCGTTGAGGGCGTCATTCAGGAACCCAATGATAATGAACGCTATTTCGCGCTGGTGAGCGTGGAGCGCATCAATTTTGAAAACCCCGACCGCGCCCGTCACAAGATCGCGTTCGAGAACCTGACCCCGCTTTACCCTGACGAACGCCTGAAGATGGAGATCGAGGATGATCCGACCATCAAGGACAAATCCGCGCGGATCATCGATCTTGTAGCGCCGATCGGCAAAGGCCAGCGCAGCTTGATCGTGGCGCCGCCGCGCACGGGTAAAACCGTTCTGCTGCAAAACATCGCGCATTCGATCGAGCAGAACCACCCCGAGGTGTATCTGATCGTTCTTTTGATCGACGAACGCCCCGAGGAAGTCACCGACATGCAGCGGTCTGTGAGGGGTGAGGTTATTTCCTCGACCTTCGACGAACCGGCGTCGCGTCACGTCGCGGTGGCAGAAATGGTCATTGAAAAGGCCAAGCGTCTGGTCGAACACAAGCGCGACGTGGTGATTTTGCTCGACTCGATCACCCGACTTGGCCGCGCCTATAACACCACCGTCCCCTCATCGGGTAAGGTGCTGACCGGTGGTGTTGACGCCAACGCCCTGCAGCGCCCCAAGCGGTTCTTCGGCGCGGCGCGCAACATCGAAGAGGGCGGGTCGTTGACGATTGTCGCCACCGCGCTGATCGATACCGGCAGCCGTATGGACGAAGTGATCTTTGAAGAATTCAAGGGCACCGGTAACTCGGAAATCGTGCTGGACCGCAAGGTTGCCGACAAGCGCGTGTTCCCGGCGATGGACATTCTCAAGTCCGGCACCCGCAAAGAGGATCTGTTGGTCGACAAGGTCGATTTGCAGAAAACCTATGTCTTGCGCCGCATCCTGAACCCGATGGGCACCACGGACGCGATCGAATTCCTGCTGTCCAAGCTGAAACAGACCAAGACAAACTCGGACTTCTTCGACTCGATGAACGCCTGATAGGGCGACACGGGGGGCGGAATGGACACGATTTTCGCGCTGGCCACGGCCCAAGGCAAGGCTGGTCTGGCGGTGGTCCGTATTTCAGGGCCGCTGGCGGTCGCTGCTGCCGAAGGGTTGGCTGGACCCTTGCCGGTCGCGGGGCGGTCCCTGCGGCGGCTCTGTGACCCTGACGGCGCCCTGATCGACGAGGCCTTGGTGCTGACCTTCGCCGCCGGCGCAAGCTTTACCGGCGACGAGGTGGTTGAACTGCATCTGCACGGGTCGACCGTGGTCGTGCGGCACGTGCTATCGCTGCTGTCGGGCGTGCAAGGTCTGCGTCAGGCCGAAGCAGGTGAGTTTACGCGTCGCGCGATGGAGGCTGGGCGTCTGGATCTGGCGCAGGTCGAAGGTCTGGCAGACCTGATCGACGCGGAAACAGAGAGCCAGCGGCGGCAAGCCTTGCGCGTGCTGTCTGGCGCGTTGGGCGACAAGGCCGAGGGCTGGCGTCGCGGTTTGATCCGTGCGGCGGCGTTGATTGAGGCCACCATCGACTTTGCCGATGAGGATGTGCCTGTCGATGTGACGCCCGAGGTTTTGTCGCTGATTGGCGTGGTATCTGCTGAAATGCGGACCGAGGCCGAGGGCGTGCGTATTGCCGAACGCATTCGCGAGGGGTTCGAGGTCGCCATCGTCGGCAGCCCGAACGTTGGAAAATCTACACTTCTCAATAGGTTGGCTGGTCGAGAGGCTGCGATAACCTCGGAATATGCGGGCACAACGCGCGATGTGATCGAGGTGCGGATGGAGCTGGATGGTTTGCCGGTGACCATGCTGGACACCGCGGGCCTGCGCGAGTCCGAGGACCATGTCGAGGGCATAGGCATCGCGCGCGGCAAAGCCCGCGCCGAAGCGGCCGATTTGCGAATCCACCTGCTACTGCCTGGTGAGGCGCCACAGATTGGGGTGCAGCCTGGCGATGTGGTGGCCGCCGCAAAGGGTGACATCGCCACGGGCGAAGGGCTGAGCATTTCCGGCAGGACAGGGGCAGGGGTCGATGCACTGGTCGAGGCCGTTGCCGCAGAGTTGCGGAACCGCGCTGCGGGCGTGGGCGTGGCCATGCGTGAACGGCATCGCGTGGCGTTGTTGCGTGGCGTCAGCTATCTGGACGATGCCGCCCGCGCCCTTGAAAGCGGCGCGGCGCTGGCCGATCTGGTGGCCGAGGATCTGCGTTCCGCGCAGCGGGCAGTTGACTCTTTGGTCGGCCGGATAGATGTGGAGCAGATTTTGGACGAAATTTTTGCCAGTTTCTGCATCGGCAAATAGGAGTGTTTCACGTGAAACAACGTGATTTCGATGTTGTGGTGATCGGCGGCGGTCACGCCGGTGCCGAGGCTGCCCATGCCGCGGCCCGCGCCGGTGCGCGCACCGCGCTGGTGACCCTGTCGGAATCGAACCTTGGCGTGATGTCGTGCAACCCCGCAATCGGCGGTCTGGGCAAGGGACATCTGGTGCGCGAGATCGACGCCTTGGATGGCGTTATGGGCCGCATCGCTGACGCAGCGGGCATCCAGTTTCGGCTGCTGAACCGCAAAAAGGGCCCCGCCGTGCAGGGCCCGCGCGCGCAAGCGGATCGCGCGCTTTATCGTGCGGGTATGCGCGCCGAGACAGCCGCCCGTAGCGGGCTGAGCATTGTCGAGGGCGAGGTTGTCGATCTGTTGATGCAGGGCACGGAGGTTACGGGCGTCGAAATGGCGGATGGCAGCACGCTGACCGCTGGCGCCGTGATCCTGACCACGGGCACCTTTCTGCGCGGCATCATCCATATTGGCGATGTCCGTCGCGAAGGCGGGCGGATGGGGGACAAGCCGTCGGTCCGGTTGGCGCAGCGTCTGGACGGATTCGGTTTGCCATTGGGGCGTTTGAAAACGGGAACGCCGCCGCGACTGGATGGCCGGACGATCAATTGGGACGTGTTGGAAAAACAGCCGGGCGACGACGAGCCGGCGATGTTTTCGTTCCTCAACCGCAGGCCAACGGCCCGCCAGATATCCTGTGGCATTACCCACACCAACGAACGCACTCACGACATTATCCGTGAAAACCTTGGCCGCTCGGCCATGTATGGCGGCCATATCGAAGGCGTCGGTCCCCGTTATTGCCCCTCGATCGAAGACAAGGTTGTTCGCTTTGCCGACAAGACCGCGCATCAGGTGTTTCTGGAACCCGAGGGCCTGAACGACCACACGGTATATCCGAACGGAATCTCGTCCTCGCTGCCCGAAGATGTGCAACACGCCTATGTGCATTCGATCCACGGCCTTGAAAACGCAGTCATTCTGCAGCCTGCCTATGCAATTGAATACGACTACGTCGATCCGCGCGCGCTGAAGCCGACCCTTGAGTTGCGTGATGTTGGCGGGCTCTATCTGGCTGGCCAGATCAACGGCACCACCGGCTATGAAGAGGCCGCTGCGCAGGGGTTGGTCGCGGGACTTAACGCGGCGCGTCAGGCCGCGGGTGAGGGGCCGGTCAGCTTTAGCCGGATCAATAGCTATATCGGTGTGATGATTGACGACCTGATCACGCGAGGTGTGTCAGAGCCCTATCGCATGTTTACCTCGCGCGCCGAGTTCCGGCTGTCGCTGCGCGCTGATAATGCCGACCAACGGCTAACCCCGATGGGCCGCGACCTTGGCTTGGTCCATGACGCGCGCTGGGCCGCGTTTTCGGACAAGATGGAGCGGATCGAGGCCGCTAAAGCGCGTCTGGAGGGGGTTTCCGTCACGGCGCGCGAATTGGCCGCTCTGGGCGCCAACCTGAACCCCGATGGCGAGCGGCGCAGCGGGCTTGACGCGTTGTCGTTGGTGGATATCGAATTTGAGCATCTGCTGGGCGCAGCGCCGGATCTGGCCGATACCGACCCAGAGGTGCGGGCACAGGTCAAGCGCGACGCGCTATATGCGCATTACATCAACCGTCAGGCCCGCGATATCGCGGCCATGCAGCGTGATGAACAGCACCAGATACCGCAGGACCTTGATTTTGCATCGATTCAGGGGCTTTCGGCGGAACTGACGCTCAAACTGGGCAAGACGCGGCCCGCGACAATTGCACAGGCCTCGCGGATAGAGGGCATGACGCCGGCGGCGCTGATGCTGATTCTGGCGCGGTTGCGCCGACAGGATCAGGCCAAGTCCGCATGACCGATCGAGAAATCATCGGTGGCGTCGATGTTTCACGTGAAACAGCCGACCGGCTAAGGCGCTTTGCCGCGCTGGTGGCAAAGTGGACACCGCGTATCAATCTGATCGCGTCCAGCTCGGTCGCCGAAATATGGGACCGCCACATCGTTGATTCCGTGCAGATTCTGCCGCTTGCGCCAGAAAACCCCCGTCACTGGGTGGATATCGGCAGCGGCGGCGGCTTTCCCGGCGTAGTTATTGCGGCCCTTTTGGCCGAGCGGGCCCCCGATGCGCGCGTGACCATGATTGAAAGCGATCAGCGCAAGGCAACCTTTCTGCGAACGGCGCTGCGGGAACTGGGGTTGCAGGGTGCGGTGATTGCCGCCCGTATCGAACAAGCACCACCACAGGGCGGCGATGTGGTTTCGGCGCGCGCGCTGAGCGCGCTGTCGGACCTGATCGGGCTTGCTCTGCCGCATCTGGCCGAGGGTGGCGTGGCGATATTTCCCAAAGGGCGCCGTGCGCATGAAGAAATAACCGAGGCGCGCGTGCGTTGGGACTTCAACCTGACGCAAACGCCGTCTATCACCGACCCGACCGCCAGTATTCTGCGCCTTGAAAGGATCCGACGTGTCTGACGCCGCCCTCATCCGCCTGCCCAAGATTATCGCCGTCGCCAACCAGAAGGGCGGGGTGGGTAAGACCACGACCGCGATCAACCTTGGTGCGGCGCTGGCCGAGCAAGGGCGCAAGGTGCTGTTGGTGGACCTTGATCCGCAGGGCAACGCGTCGACGGGTCTGGGCGTCGAGGCGCGGCAGCGGGATGTGACGACCTATGACCTCTTGGCGGGCGACGTGACGCTGCAAGAGGCGATTCAGACGACGGACGTTGCAAACCTGTCGATCATTCCGGCAACCACAGACCTCAGCTCTGCCGATATCGAACTGATTTCCAACGAAAAACGCAGCTTTCTGCTGCATGACGCCTTGCGCCAGCCCGCGATCGAGCGGTTCGGCTTTGATTATGTGCTGATCGATTGCCCGCCTTCGCTGAACATCCTGACGATCAACGCGATGGTCGCTGCCAATTCCGTCGTCGTGCCGTTGCAGAGCGAGTTCTTCGCGCTCGAGGGCCTGTCCCAACTGATGCTGACCCTGCGCGAAGTGCGGCAAACCGCCAACGCTGGCCTGCGGATCGAAGGCGTGGTTCTGACCATGTACGATAGCCGCAACAACCTGTCACAACAGGTCGAGGCCGACGCCCGCGACAATCTGGGTGATCTGGTGTTCAAGACCGTCATTCCGCGCAATGTCCGCCTGAGCGAGGCCCCCTCTTTCGCCAAGCCGGTGCTAGAGTATGATCCTGCCTCCAAGGGCAGCGCCGCCTACCGTGATCTGGCCCGCGAATTGATCGCGCGCGAGAAATAAGGAGTCCGAGATGAGCGACAAACGCAACCGTGGCCTGGGTCGTGGCCTCTCGGCGCTGATGGCAGATGTTAATTCGCAGGCGGGGCAGGGCGCAGAGGACCGCCCGCGCCGCGCCGATCAACTGGTTGCCATCGAGCGGATCCACCCCAATCCCGACCAACCGCGCCGCAGCTTTGATGATAGCGCGCTCAGCGAGTTGGCCGAATCGATCCGCGAAAAGGGCGTTATCCAACCGCTGATCGTGCGGCCGTTGCCGGATCGTCAGGGCGAATATCAGATCGTTGCGGGCGAACGCCGCTGGCGCGCCGCCCAACGGGCGCGTTTGCACCAATTGCCGGTTCTGGTGCGCGAATTCAGCGATATCGAAGTGTTGGAAATCGCGATTATCGAGAACATCCAGCGCGCCGACCTGAACGCGATAGACGAGGCCGCGGGCTATCAGCAGTTGATGGACCGTTTTGGCCATACGCAGGAACAGATGGCGCAGGCGCTGGGCAAAAGCCGCAGCCATATCGCCAACCTGCTGCGCCTGATGAATTTGCCGCAGGCTGTGCAGACCATGGTCGCCGAGGGCGAACTGACCGCTGGCCACGCCCGCGCACTGGTTGGCCGCGCCGACGCGGTTGAGCTTGCGCGCAAGATCGTCAAGGACGGGCTTTCGGTCCGCGCCGTCGAAAAACTGGTGCAAGAGAAATCCACCACGCCGCGCCGCGCGCCTGCGAGTGGCGGTCGGATGAAAGACGCCGATACCGTGCTCATCGAAAAGGAACTGGCCGCGACCCTGCGGATGGGCGTTTCCATCGACCACGACCACGGCAAGGAATCGGGGCGTTTGACCCTGCGCTACAGCGATCTGGCGCAGTTGGATGATTTGCTGCGGGTGCTGTCGGGCGGTTAACCCCCCAGCACGCCCCGCAACACCGCGTTCAACACAGGCCGTCCCGCCGGCGTCAGCCGCAGCCGTCCATCGGCGCGCTCTAACATCTCAATATCGATCAAGCCATTGATATTGTTGTCAAAAACACCACCGCCCAGCGCATCAAGCCGCCCCAGATCGACACCTTCGCGCAGGCGCAAACCCATCAACAGAAACTCGGTCAGGGCGTCTGTATCCGTCAGCGGTTCATAGACGATATCGCCGTGGCCCCGCTGATCGACCAGTTGCATCCAGCGTGCGGGCGACCGTTCGGCCTCGGTGGCGTGGCGTGTGCCGCCAAGGGTCAAGCGCCCATGCGCGCCAGGACCGATGCCGACATAGTCGCCGTAACGCCAGTAAATCTGGTTATGGCGGCTTTCGGCGCCAAGGCGGGCGTGGTTTGACACCTCGTAGGCCGGCATGCCTGCGGCCTCGCAAATGTCCTGAGTGGCCTCATACATATCCGCCGCCAGATCCTGATCCGGCAGACCGCGCAGCTTGCCTGCGTTGTAGCGATCGCCAAAGGCCGTGCCTTCTTCGATTGTCAGCTGGTAGAGCGACAGGTGATCAATGGCCAAGCCAAGCGCCTGTTTCAATTCGGCCCGCCAAGCCTCCAGCGTCTGGTTCTGGCGCGCATAGATCAGGTCAAAGCTCACGCGGTCGAACACCCCCCGCGCCACATCGAAGGCACGCATCGCCTCATCGGCGCTGTGCAGGCGGCCAAGCGCGCGCAGGTCTGCGTCATTCAGCGCCTGAATCCCCATCGACACCCGCGTGACGCCGCCGTCGCGATAGCCACGGAACCGGCCCGCCTCGACCGAAGTCGGATTGGCCTCGAGCGTGATTTCCACGTCATTGACCGTTGGCCACCAGCGGCGCGCGCGGTCGATGATGGCGGCGACCAGTTCGGCGTCCATCAGGCTGGGCGTGCCGCCACCGAAAAAGATGGATTGCAGCAGGCGACCCTTGGTCAGCGCGCCAACGCGGTCGATCTCGGCCAGATAGGCGCGGCCCCACGCGGCCTGATCGATGGTCGCGGCGACATGGCTGTTAAAATCGCAATAGGGGCATTTCGACAGGCAGAAAGGCCAGTGCACATAGAGCCCGAAACCGCCCGCCTGCCAATCCTCAGCCAAAGCAACCCTCGACCAGTTTGGCAACCGCGCGGGCGCGGTGGCTGATACGGTTCTTTTCCTCGGCAGCCATTTCGCCAAAGGTCACGTCATAGCCCTGCGGCTGAAAGATCGGGTCATATCCATGGCCCTCGACGCCGCGCATGGGCCAGACGACCTCGCCGGGCATGACGCCTTCGAACACCTCTTCATGGCCATCAGGCCACGCAAGGACCAATGTGCAGCAGAACCGCGCGCCGCGCGGATAAGGCGCATTCGCCGCCTCGAGCGCGTTCCATGTCCGCGTCATGGCACGGTGAAAATCGCGCCCGCCGGGGCCTTCGGCCCAATCGGCAGTGTGAATGCCGGGCGCACCACCAAGACCATCAACCTCGATCCCGCTGTCGTCGGCCAGCGCGGGCAGGCCGGTTGCGGCAACGGCGGCAAGGGCCTTGATGCGGGCGTTGCCGACAAAGGTCGTTTCGGTTTCATCAGGCTCTGGCAAGGCGAAATCGGTGTTTGATTTTACCGTAACACCATAGGGCGCCAGCAGCGCCGCGAACTCGTCCAGCTTGCCACGGTTATGCGTGGCAATGACCAGCGTATCGCCCTGAAACCGCCGCGCCATCAGCCGACCGCGGCCAACTGTGCTGCCGCAAGCGCCTGCGAACCCGCTTCGGCCAGATCCAAAAGCCGGATCATCTCCTCACGGCTAAAGGTGGCGCCCTCGGCCGACATTTGCACTTCGATCAGTTGGCCGCCCGTCATCACAAAGTTACCGTCGGTGCCGGCCTCGCTGTCTTCGGCATAGTCCAGATCCAGAACCGCCTGACCGGCATAGATGCCGCAAGACACCGCCGAAACCGGCGCGCCCAGCGGATCAGCGGTGACAAGGCCGGCCTTCATCAGCTTGTTGATCGCGATACGCAACGCGACCCAGCCGCCCGTGATCGCCGCACAGCGCGTGCCGCCATCGGCCTGAATGACATCACAGTCCACCACGATCTGACGCTCGCCCAAGGCCACGCGGTTCACGCCTGCGCGCAACGAGCGGCCGATCAGGCGCTGGATTTCCTGCGTGCGGCCCGACTGGCCATCCTTGGCCTCGCGCTTCATCCGTGTGTTGGTGGCGCGGGGCAGCATCCCGTATTCCGCGGTCACCCAGCCAAGGCCGGAATTGCGCATAAAGGGCGGAACGCGTTCGTCCACCGACGCGGTGCAAAGAACATGGGTATCACCCATGCGGATCAGGCATGATCCCTCGGCGTGTTTGGTCACGCCGGTTTCGATCGTTACCGCACGCATCTGGTCAAGTTTCCGTCCCGAGGGCCGCATAGCACTATCCTTTTTCTGGTCAGGGGCGCAGATACGCCAGAAGGGGCCGAAAATCCAACCCTCATTGACGCCACCGCCACCATGGTTCTAATTGGACCGCCCCAAGGGTTGATGGGATCCATGTCCGACAAGGCCAAACTTCTGGACGATATGAACGAACGCTCGCGCGAGGTCTTTCGCCGGGTGGTCGAAAGCTATCTGGAAAGCGGCGCGCCCGTAGGCTCGCGGACGCTGACCCGCAGCATGTCGGAAAAGCTGAGCGCGGCGACCATCCGCAACGTGATGCAGGATCTGGAATACCTTGGCCTCTTGGGCAGCCCCCATATCAGTGCTGGCCGCGTGCCGACGCAGACGGGCCTGCGGATCTTTGTGGACGGGCTTTTGGAGGTCGGCGATCTGGCCAAAGAAGACCGTCAGCGGATCGAGGAAACGGTATCCGATCGCGGCACCGATGTAACAACGCTGCTCGATAGCGTGTCCGAGGCCCTATCAGGCGTAACGCGTGGTGCCAGTCTGGTGCTGACCCCCAAGCGCGAATCACCCATTCGCCATATCGAATTCGTCTCTTTGGCACCCGACCGCGCGCTTGTGGTTCTGGTTTTTGCCGACGGGCAGGTGGAAAACCGCATTTTCACGCCGCCGCGCGGCCAAACGGCATCTTCCATGCGCGAAGCCGCGAATTTCGTGAATGCCGTGGCCGAGGGGCGCACGCTGTCCGAGCTTGGCTCCGCGCTGGCCCGTGAAATCGCCGCAAGGCGACAGGAAATTGATGGCCTCGCCCGCGAAATGGTCGAAAGCGGGCTGGCGATTTGGGAAAATCGCGGCGAATCCACCGAACGGCTGATTGTGCGCGGACGCGGTAACCTCATCGACAGGGCCGAGGGCGAAGAGGATCTGGACCGGATCCGCAGCCTCTTTGACGATCTCGAACGCAAACGCGACATCGCGCAATTCCTCGAACTGGCCGAAACGGGCGAGGGCGTGCGCATTTTCATCGGCTCGGAGAACAAGTTGTTCTCTTTGACGGGTTCCTCTCTCGTCATTTCCCCTTATATGAACGCCGACCGAAAGATCATCGGCGCAGTGGGCGTCATCGGACCGACGCGGCTCAATTACGGGCGCATCGTGCCGATCGTCGATTACACCGCGCAGCTCGTCGGACGCATCCTGTCCGAACGGGCCTGACCACGAAGAGAGAAGACATGGCAGACGACAAGAACGAACCGCAATCGCTGGACGACATGCTGGCCGAGGCCGATGC
>JAHEBS010000085.1 GCA_024642145.1 Marivivens sp. | reverse complement strand
TAGCTCTGGCGTGACATGACCGAGTTTTCCACGCCCAGAACCTCGAACACCGCCTCGGTGATATCGGCATGGACAGATTGCATATCGGCCAAGGTCAACTCAGGCAGATCGCAGCCGCGCTTTTCGGCCATGGCCACCAGCGTGCCGGTGACGTGGTGGGCGTCGCGGAAGGGCAGGTTCAGCGTGCGCACCAGCCAATCGGCCAGATCGGTCGCGGTCGAGAACCCGCTGGCTGCGGCGCGGCGCAGGTTTGCGATCTGTGGGGCCATGGTTTCCACCATGCCCGTCATCGCCGCCAGCGCCAGCATCAGGCTGTCGGCGGCGTCAAAGACCTGTTCCTTGTCCTCTTGCATGTCCTTGGAATAGGTCAGGGCAAGACCCTTCATCACCATCATCAAGGCGGCATTGGCCCCAAAGATGCGCCCGATCTTGGCGCGGATCAGTTCCGCCGCATCCGGATTCTTTTTCTGCGGCATGATCGAGGAACCCGTCGACCACTGGTCCGACATGACCACAAAACGGAACTGGGCCGAGGACCAGATTACCAGTTCTTCGGCAAAGCGGCTGAGATGCATGGCGCAGATCGAGGCCGCGGCAAGAAACTCGAGCGCGAAATCACGATCAGAAACCGAATCGAGGCTGTTGGCCGTGGGCCGGTCAAAGCCAAGCGCAGCGGCGGTCATATGCCGGTCAATCGGGAATGAGGTTCCGGCCAGTGCCGCGGCGCCCAACGGGCATTCGTTCATCCGCTTGCGCGCGTCGGCAAAACGCGACCGGTCGCGGGCCAGCATTTCCACATAGGCCAGCATGTGGTGGCCCCATGTGACGGGCTGTGCGGTCTGCAGATGGGTGAAACCGGGCATCACCCAATCCGCGCCTGCCTCGGCCTGCGCCACAAAGGCCGCCATCAGCCCGCCAAGGGCTTGATCCACCGCATCGCACTGGTCACGCACCCAGAGCCGGAAATCGACCGCGACCTGATCGTTGCGGCTGCGGGCAGTGTGCAGACGGCCTGCGGGCGCGCCGATCAGGTCCTTGAGCCGCGCCTCGACGTTCATATGGATGTCTTCGAGCGCGGTTTTGAACGCGAACTTGCCAGCGTCGATTTCTGACAACACCGTGAGCAGGCCTTCACGAATGGCCTCGGCATCGCTATCCGTCAGGATGCCTGTCGCGGCGAGCATCGCCGCATGGGCCCGTGACCCGGCGATGTCTTGGCCCGCGAGTCGCTTGTCGAAGCCGATCGAGGCATTGATTGCCTCCATGATCGCGTCGGGACCGGCGGCGAAACGGCCACCCCACATCTGGTTTGCGGACTTGCTCATCGGAAGGAACTCATTTTGGTCAGGACAGGACTAAAGCTCGCGCTGGTTTATACATGCTTGGCGTTTGTTGCAAACGCAGGCAATGCCGCGCCCAACGTCGCGGCAGAGCTGCGCGCGGGCGATATGATGAAGCTGGGCTTTGGCCACGACCCGATGATGGCCCCCGAGATGGCGTTTCAGGACGAGGCCGGCAATCCGGTGACATTGGCCGACTGGCAGGGCAAGGTCGTGGTGGTCAATTTCTGGGCCACATGGTGCGCGCCCTGCCGCGCGGAAATGCCCACGCTTTCGGCGCTGCAAGAGGCGTTCTCGACCGACGATCTGGTGGTCATGACCATCGCCACGGGGCGTAACCCGCAAGGCGCAGTCGACCGCTTTTTCGATGAAATCGGTGTCACCAACCTGACCCGCATGGCCGACCCCAATCAGCGGCTCGCGCGCGAGATGGGGGTTCTGGGGCTGCCGGTGACGGTGATCCTCGACCGGCAGGGCCGCGAGGTCGCGCGATTGATCGGTGACGCCGATTGGCATTCCGACAGCGCGCTGGCGATCATGGCCGCCCTCGTCGCCGAGGACGGCCAAGAGGCCCATTAGACGCGGTGCATGTAGAGGTCGTATTCGACCTCGGTCACGGTGCGGTTCACACGCGCGAATTCGGCCGCCTTGATGGCCGTAAAGGTGCGGTGCAGGTCCTCGCCCAGCGCGTCCTTGAGGAAGGCGGACGATTTGGCCGCCGCGATGGCCGAACGCCAGTCAACCGGAATGGCGGGCGCATCCGCGCCTTCGTCATAGCCGTTACCGGTTGTTTCCGCGCCGGGGTCGATCTTGTTGTTCAACCCGTGGCGAATGCCCGCAAGGATCGTCGCGGCCACCAGATAGGGGTTGGCATCCACGCCCGACGGGCGGTGTTCGATCCGGCGCGCTACCTTGGACCCTGCGGGGATCCGCAGCGCGACCGAGCGGTTATTGACGCCCCAAGTGGGTGACACGGGCGCGTAGCTCTGGCTGGAGAAGCGACGCCAAGAGTTGGCATGCGGTGCCCAGACCAGCATGCATTCGCCCATAGTCTCGCGCAGACCACCCAGCGCGTGCTTGATGTTGTCGGTCCACTGCCCCTCGACCTCTTCGGTAAAGACGTTGTTGTCGTCCTTGTCGCGCAGCGAAACGTGGAAATGCATGCCAGAGCCTGCGTAGTCCTCGATCGGCTTGGCCATGAAACAGGCGGTCACGCCATGCGCCCGCGCCTGTGCCCGCACGATACGCTTGAGCCGCATCAGGTCGTCGGCGGCCTGCAGAGGGTCGTTGCGGTAATGCAACGTCAGTTCATACTGACCCGGCGCATATTCCGAAATCATGGTTTCGGCGGTGATGCCCGCGACCTCGGCACCTTTGTAGATGTCGTTGAACAGCGGCAGCATCCCGTGCAACTGGTCGACCGAATAGACCTCGGTCTTGGCCGAATGGCGGCCATCGACCACATCCGCGGCGGGCGTCACCTTGCCGTTGCCATCACGGTCGTTCGACAGAAGGAAGAACTCCAACTCGAAAGCGGCCGAGGCATATAGACCTTCGGCGGCCAGCGCCTCGACCTGACGCACCAGCGCGTGGCGCGGGTCGGATGTCATGGGCGTGCCGTCAAGCTCGTACATCGACATGAACATCTCGCCCCGCGGGGGCGTGGTGTTGTGCAGCCGCTTGAGCGTGCCGGGGATGGGCCAGGCACGCAAATCGCCATCGCCCTGATCCCAGATCAGACCGGTTTCATGGACGTCCTCGCCCACGATATCGAGGCCAAGGATCGAAATCGGCAGATGCCGCCCGCCCTTGTAGACGCTCATCAATTCATGGCGGCGGATGATCTTGCCACGGCCGATGCCGTTGCTGTCGTGCAGAAGGATATCGAACGCCTCGATATCGGGGTTGGCGGCAAGGAAATCTTCGGCTTCCTTGAGGGTCGAACCAGAGGGGCTCGTCGTCATTTTGCGTCTCCTGCAACCAGCCAGTCGAGCGTTTCCTCGAAGGCGGCAATCAATCGGTCGATCTGCGCGGTGGTCGTGACCGGCGAGATCAGCATCATGTTATGGAAGGGCGCGATCAGCACGCCCTTGTTCAAAAGCGAGGCGTGAACCGCAGCTTCCACCTCATAATGATGCGCCGTGGCAGCTTCCGCGCCGTTCTTCAAGGGGCGTGGGTGACAGATGAACTCGACACGCGCGCCGACACGGGCAACATGCCAAGGAAGCCCGTGTTTCTTGATCGAATTGCTCAAACCGCGCTGCAAACGGCCAGCGCCGCGTTCCATCTTTTTGTAGTTCTTTTCGGTCATCACCTCGGACAGATTCGCGCGCAGGCAGGCGAATTGCATCGGGTTGGCCGACAGCGTTGTGCCCATGCCAGAATGGCCAGAGGCGCGGCCGGCATTGGCCGTGTAATAGCGTTGCGCGACCGCCTCGGTCATACCCCAGACCGATGTCGGCATGCCGCCCGCCACGCATTTACCCACCACGAACATGTCGGGCTGCAGGTTGTGAACGCGGGTATAGCCGCCCAGACCTGACGAAATCGTGTGGGTTTCGTCGATGATCAACAGCGCGCCGTATTTGGTGGCCAGTTCGCGCAGACCTTCGTGAAAACCCTTTTTCGGCAAGACCATGCAGGAATTGGTCATCACGGGTTCGGTCAGGATCGCCGCAACCTCGCCCGTGGCAAGCGCGGCCTCGATGCCCTTGAGATCGTTGAATTCGCAACAGACGCCGGTCAGCGCCAGATCGGCGGCCTGCCCCAAAAGACCCGGACGGGTTACCGTCTTGCCGTCGATCAGCGTGACCATCGCCTCGTCGATGGTGCCATGATAGCAGCCATTGAACACCATGACCTTGTTGCGGCCCGTCACCGCCCGCGCCACGCGCAGGGCAAAACGGTTGGCGTCGGTCGCCGTGGTGGCGATCTGCCAGCGCATGGCACCGAATTTTTCGGTCAATAGCGCGCCAACCGCCAGCGCATCCTCGGTGGGCAGCATATAGGTCAGGCCCTTGGACGCCTGCGCACGGATGGCGCGGGTCACGGGCGCGGGCGAATGGCCGAACATCGAACCGGTATCGCCAAGACAGAAGTCGTCAAAGCTGTTGCCGTCGAGATCGGTGATGGTGGCGCCCTTGGCCTCGGCTACAAGCATCGGGAAGGGCTGCGGCCAGTCCTTCATCCAGTGCATCGGCACGCCGTCGAGGTAGTTCGCGGCACCCGCGTCAAGCGCGGCTTGGGTCTTGGGGCGGGCGGCGGTGTAGGTCTTGGCTTCGCGCAGGGCCAAAGCCTCGATGCGTGCGCGGGACACACCGGCAATCAGTTCGTTGGTCATAATTTACCTGTCTTGTCGAAATTGGGGAACGTAAGTCTTTCAGGCGTGGCCTGCGGTGCCGGATAACATCGGCGGATCGATCCCGAGCTTGGCGAGGGCGCGTTTCCATTTGTCGCGGAAATCCTCGCCGAAAATGATGGCCTCGTCAGGGTCGCCTGTCAGCCAGCCATTGGCGGCGATTTCCGCCTCGAGTTGGCCCGGCCCCCAGCCGGAATATCCGACGGCCATCATCGCATGCGCAGGCCCGCGGCCCGCTGCGATATCGGACAGAATCGTGCGGCTGGCAGTCATGGCCACCTCGTCGCTGACGCGAAGCGAGCCGTCGTCACCGGCGTAATCGGTCGAGTGCAGCACAAAGCCACGCCCCGTTTCAACCGGCCCGCCGAAATAGACCGGCAGTTCACCCAGTTCCGCGCCGACCTCGATGCCCAGTTGCTCGAGAACTTCGGTCATGAACAGTTTGGGCGCGGGCTTGTTGACGATCAGGCCCAAGGCACCCTCGGGCGAATGTTGGCAAAGATAGACAACCGACCGCTCAAATCGCGGGTCACCCATGCCGGGCATGGCAATCAAAATCTTGCCAGTCAGGTCATCAGCCTTCGGTATCATGCCTTGATAATCGGCGTTTGCGCGGCGTTCGGCAAGGGATGCCCATAAGGCCAGAGTCACGGTCCCGTCGCACCAAAGTGACTTCACATTACAGGTCGATCATGGGAAGGCTCTGCCCATGTTTCGCGCCATATGCCTTTCCGCCCTGATCGCAATTTCCGCCGCCGCTGTTGATGCCGAAGGTGTCAACGTGCCCGACGGCGTCGTGCGGATCGAGCTATTGCCCGGTTGGCGCATTGCCCCCGATCAGCAGATGGCGGGGCTGAAAATCACGCTGGCCGACGGTTGGAAAACCTATTGGCGCGCGCCGGGCGACGCGGGGATTCCGCCGTCTTTTGACTGGACTGCCTCGCAAGGAATCGAGGCTGTGACCTATCACTGGCCCGAACCGCAGGTTTTTCATGTCAGCGGCATGCGCAGCGTCGGTTATGTGGGCGGCGTGGTGATACCCGTCACCTTTACACTGACGGGGACCGGCCCTGCGCGGGCCGAAGGCGTGATCGAAATGGGCGTCTGCGATGAAATCTGCGTGCCGGCGCTGGTGCGTGTCACCGCCACGCTTGACCCCGAAGGTCGCCGCGACCCCGAAATCGTCGCCGCGCTGATCGACCAGCCCGTGGATGCGCAAAAGGCTGGCGTCACATCGGTCAGCTGCAAGGTCGATCCCGACGACAACGGGCTAACGCTGCACGCCACCGTCACCTTGCCCCCATCGGGCGGGTCCGAAGATATGGTGATCGAGGCGGGCGATCCGGCGATATGGGTGTCAGAGCCTCAGCTGACACGCAACGGCGACACGCTGAGCGCCGTTGCCACGCTGTCACGCGAAGATGGCGCGGGACTGGTGCTTGACCGTTCTGCCCTGCGTCTGACGATCCTTGGCGGGCCGCGCGCGATCGATATTCAGGGCTGCCCTGCGGGCTGATCACTTGCGCCGCAGATGCTCGTCTAGCCGCGGCATGATTTCCACGAAATTGCAGGGCCGGTGTCGATAGTCAAATTGCGCGGCAAGGATCTCGTCCCAAGCGTCCTTGCAAGCCCCCGGACTGCCAGGCAGTGCGAACAGATAAGTGCCATTGGCCACCCCGCCCGTGGCGCGGCTTTGCACCGCGCTGGTGCCGATCTTTTGCATCGAGACAATCGTGAAAACCGTGGCAAATGCCTCGATTTCCTTTTCATAGACATCGCGGTGCGCCTCGACCGTGACATCGCGCCCCGTCAGGCCCGTCCCACCGGTCGAGATGACCACGTCGATCGCGGGATCGGCGCACCATGCGCGTAGTTGTGCGGCAATTTCGGCGCGTTCGTCACGGATGATCTTGCGATCGGCCAGCCTGTGGCCCGCGTCTGTCAGCCGCTGCACCAGCGTATCGCCAGACTTGTCCTCGGACAGACCGCGCGTGTCGCTGACGGTCAGAACCGCGATGCGGACGGGGACGAATGGTTTGGTTTCGTCGATGCGGCTCATAAGGGCAGAAACTCCACAAACAGGCGCAGCGCCAGCGCTGCAAAGATCAGGGCGGTGCCGCGCGCCAGATAAAGCCGCGCCTTGGGCGAATTGAGCAGGCTGCGCCCGAGCCCGCCTGCGAAACTGCCGACCGCGCCGTTGACCAGCATACCACCCGCCGAGATGATGACCCCGAAGATAGCAAACTGCGCCAGAACCTGCCCTGCGGCAAAATCGACGAACTGCGGCACGAAGGCCAGAATGAACAGCAATACCTTGGGGTTGGTCAGATTGACGATCATCCCGTCCCTGAATGCGGTGGCGGCGGGCAAGGCGGGTGGCAAGGCGCCCTCGCCATTGTCGCCCCGCCACGATTTCCACGCCAGCCAAAGCAGATAGACCGCGCCCGCCCCGCGGATCAGATCGGCCAGCATGGCACCCCCCGCGACGATCAGACCGATCCCCGCGCCCGCGACAAGCGCGGCAATGACACAGCCCAGCGCCACGCCAGCTGCCGCGGCAATGCCGGCGCGCGGGCCGCCACGCAGCCCTTGGGCAAGGCAAAAGGTCATGTCAGAGCCAGGCAGCAGGTTCAGCGCCAGCGCCGCCGGAATATAGGCCGCAAGGGTCGCGCCCGAGACGATCAAGCCCCGCCCCCGAGCCGCGCTTTCAACGACAAGAGATCCGCCCATGCCTCGGCCTTGCTGGCGGGATTTCGCAACAGGAATGTCGGGGGAAGCATCGGCAGGACCGGCTTGCCCAACGCCTCGGTCCAGTTGCCGCGAAAGCGGCTGATGCCGGACTTGTCGAGCAAAGCCTTGCAGGGCGTATTGCCCATCAAAACGATCAGGTCGGGGTCAGCCAAGGCGATGTGGCGTTCCACAAAGGGCCGCATCATGGCGATTTCCTCGACCGAGGGATCGCGATTGGCCGGTGGCCGCCACGGCATGACATTGGTGATATAGAGTGCCTGCAACGGGTCGGGACTGGTGCGCGACAGGCCGATGGCCAGAAACATCCGGTCCAAAAGCTGCCCCGCCCGCCCGACAAAGGGCCGACCCTCAAGATCGCCATCGCGGTCCGGCGCCTCGCCGATAACCATCACGCGCGCCTTGGGGTTGCCGTCGGCAAAGACGGTGTTGCGTGCGCCTTGACGCGCCTCGCAATGGGGAAAGAGCGCCAAGGCCTCGGCCAGTTGCCCAAGATCAAAGGCAGCGCGCGCCGCAATACGGGCGGCCGCGACCGCATCGACCTGCGGCGCGGCGACGGTCGCGGGGGCCGCGGGCTCTTGCCCCGCGGCGGCGTTTCCCCTGACCTCGCCCCGCGCGGCGGGCGCGGGCAGGTCATAGTGACAGACCGGCGTTTCCGAGATCGCCTCGTCCGCCCCCAGCTCGACCATCCAGTCGAGCGCCGCAAGATCGCGCCAATAGTCTGCCTGAGATTCCATGGTCCGACCCTAATCTGCCCCGCGGCCTAGGCCAAGGGCGGCTGTTTTCGCACCAAATACCCCCCTTGGGCTTGACGTCGCGCGCGCAGACTGCAACGTCCCTAGCGATCAATTTCAAAGGTGAGACATGCCCGCCTATCGTTCCCGCACCACCACCCATGGCCGTAACATGGCCGGCGCCCGTGGCCTTTGGCGTGCCACCGGTATGAAAGATGGCGACTTCGGCAAGCCGATCATCGCCATCGTCAACTCGTTCACGCAGTTCGTGCCGGGCCACGTCCACCTCAAGGATCTGGGTCAGATGGTCGCGCGCGAGGTCGAGGCCGCTGGCGGCGTCGCCAAGGAATTCAACACCATTGCCGTGGACGATGGCATCGCCATGGGCCATGACGGGATGCTGTATTCGCTGCCCTCGCGCGAGTTGATCGCCGATAGCGTGGAATACATGGTTAACGCCCATTGCGCCGACGCCATGGTCTGCATTTCGAACTGCGACAAGATCACCCCCGGCATGTTGATGGCCTCGATGCGGCTCAACATTCCCGTCGTCTTTGTTTCGGGCGGCCCGATGGAAGCCGGCAAGGTCGTGCTGGGCGGCAAGGAAGTGGCGCTTGATCTGGTTGACGCCATGGTCGTGGCCGCTGACGACAGCGTATCGGACGCCGACGTGCAGGCGATCGAACAGGCCGCCTGCCCCACCTGCGGTTCCTGCTCCGGCATGTTCACCGCAAACTCGATGAACTGCCTGACCGAGGCCTTGGGCCTGTCGCTGCCCGGCAACGGCTCGACGCTCGCGACCCATGCCGACCGCAAACGGCTGTTCCTCGAGGCTGGCCGTCTGATCGTCGATATCACCAAACGTTATTACGAGGGCAACGACGCCAGCGTTCTGCCGCGCAATATCGCCAACAAGCAGGCGTTCGAAAACGCCATGGCCCTGGATATCGCCATGGGCGGGTCGACCAACACGGTGCTGCATATCCTTGCTGCGGCGCATGAGGGCGGCGTGGATTTCACCATGGACGACATCGACCGGCTCAGCCGCAAGGTGCCGTGCCTGTGCAAGGTCGCCCCTGCCAAACAAGACGTGCATATGGAGGACGTCCACCGCGCGGGCGGCATCATGGCAATCCTTGGCCAGCTGGATGCCGCAGGTCTGCTGCACCGCGAGGTGCCCACCGTCCACAGCCGCTCGATCGGCGCCGCCATCGACCAATGGGACATCAGCCGCACCAACCATGACGAGGTGCGCAAGTTCTTCCTCGCCGCGCCGGGCGGCGTGCCGACGCAGGTTGCGTTCAGCCAAGACCGCCGCTGGCCGGATCTGGACCTCGACCGTGAAAAGGGCGTGATCCGTTCCGCCAAGACGCCGTTTTCCAAGGACGGTGGTCTTGCAGTGCTGTCGGGCAACGTCGCCCTTGATGGCTGCATCGTGAAAACGGCGGGTGTGGACGAATCGATCCTCGTCTTTTCCGGCCCTGCCCGCGTGTTCGAAAGCCAGAACGCCGCTGTCGAGGCGATCTTGTCGAACAGGATCGTGGCAGGCGACGTGGTGGTGATCCGCTACGAAGGCCCCAAGGGCGGCCCGGGTATGCAAGAAATGCTTTACCCGACCTCCTACCTGAAATCCAAAGGTCTGGGCAAAGCCTGCGCGCTTATCACCGACGGGCGTTTCTCGGGCGGCACCTCGGGCCTTTCCATCGGCCACGTCAGCCCCGAAGCGGCGGCTGGCGGCACCATCGGTCTGGTCAACGAAGGCGACATGATCGACATCGACATCCCCAGCCGCAGCATCAGCCTGCGTGTCGGCGATGCCGAATTGGCGACCCGCCGCGCCGCGCAGGACGCCAAGGGCTGGAAACCTGCAGGCCCGCGCGCCCGCAAGATCACCGACGCGCTGCGCGCCTATGCGTTGATGGCAACGTCGGCCGCAACGGGCGCGGTCAGGGTCGTGCCTGAGGAATAGAAATGTCGAAGGGGCCCTGCGGGGCCCCTTCTTCTTAGTCCAGCGTCTGCCTGTAGCGCCTGAGCGCAATCGCGGTGATGACCAGCATGATCAGGCCGATCGCCATCATGTCGGGCGCGATCTCGGCAAAGCCCGCGCCTTTGAGCATTACCTTGCGCACCAGCCGCAGGAAATGTGTGGCCGGCATCGCTGATCCCAAGGTCTGCGCCCATTGCGGCATGGCGGCAAAGGGGAACATGAACCCCGACAGGAGGATCGTGGGCAAGAGCGTGAAGAACGACAGTTGCATGGCCTGCATCTGGCTGCGCGCCACGGTCGATATCATGAATCCCAGAGCCAGATTGACGATGATGTAGAGGTTGAACCCCGCAAAAAAGGCAAACTTGTCGCCAAGGAACGGCACGTTGAACAAAAGCTTGGCCGCGATCAGGAAAACCACCGTCTGCACATAGCCCACCAGCACATAGGGCAAGATCTTGCCCAACATGACCTCGGCGGGACGCACCGGCGTCGCCAAGAGCGATTCCATGGTGCCTTTCTCGCGTTCGCGCACGATGGCGACGGCCGTGATCAGCACCATCGTCATCGACAGGATGATCGCGAGCAGACCGGGAATGACGTTGGTGTTGGTGTCGCCCTCGGGGTTGAACTGCTTATGCACCACAACCGAGAAGGCCGGCGGAGCGGGCGGGGCCTGACGCACCGCACCGGTCAAAGTCTGGTTGATGGCGGTCTGCACGATGCCGCTGAGCGAACCCATCGCCCCCGCCGCCGCCGCCGGATCCGAGGCATCGGCATCCAGCAATATCTGCGGGCTGCGGCCGCGGATCAGGTCGCGCTCGAACCCCTCGGGGATAACCAGCACGAAATTGGCGGTTCCCGCGCGCAGCGCAAAATCACCCTCTGCCTGACTCGACACCACGCCGGTCACATCGAAGTAGCCAGAGCTTTCCATTCCCATGACAACGGCGCGCGCCATGGGGCTTTCGTCCACCATTTCGATCAGCGTGGGCAGGTTGCGGGGATCGGTGTTGATGGCATAGCCGAACAACAGCAATTGCATGATCGGCACGCCGATCATCATGGCAAAAGTGATGCGGTCGCGGCGCATCTGCACGAATTCCTTGGTCAGGACCGCGCGAAAACGGGCGAAGGAAAAGCGGCTCATTTGGCGCCCCCGTTCGCGAAATTATCGGTCGATCCGGCCATGAGATAGATAAAGGCCTCTTCAAGCCCCGCCTTGCGTTCTTCCCAATGGTGGATGCCCTTGGCCTTTTCGGTCTTGGCCACTTGGGCCAGCGCCGCCGCATCGGTGCCCGACACGTGCAAGACCTGCCCGAAACGCGCCACCTGACCCACGCCTGCGGTCGTCTTGAGCCGCGCCTCCAAGGCACCGATTTCCGGGCCTTCGACCCGCCATGTGCAAAGCCCGATCATCTGCGGGATCTTCAGCGCAGGCCCGTCGATCAGTTTCTTGCCATAGGCGATATAGGCGATGTGGTCGCATTGGACCGCCTCGTCCATGTAATGGGTCGAAACCAGCACCGTGACGCCGGCGGCCGCAAGCTCGCGGATCTCGTCCCAGAAATCACGCCGCGCCTTGGGGTCAACGCCGGCGGTGGGCTCGTCCAACAATAAAAGCTGCGGATCGTGGATCATGCAGGCGGCCAGCGCCAATCTTTGCTTCCAGCCACCCGATAATGTGCCAGCCAATTGCTTGGCGCGGTCGGCCAGCCCCAGCTTTTCCAACGCTTCTTTGACGCGCTGTTTGCGGTTCGGCAGCCGATACATCTGCGCGACGAAATCAAGGTTCTCGCCGATGGTGAGATCCTCGTAGAGCGAGAACTTCTGGGTCATGTAACCCACGCGTTCCTTGATCAGCGCAGACTGGCGAACAAT
>JAHEBS010000084.1:7242-12240 GCA_024642145.1 Marivivens sp. | reverse complement strand
ACGGGTGACAGGTTCGACATGCACGGTGGTGCCGCCCTTGCGACGCCTTTCGACCAGACCATTGTCGGCCAGCGCACGCATCGCGCGGTGGACCGTGGACCGCGCACATCCGAATTCGACCGCCAGATCTTCGTCCCGCGGCAGGCGGTCGCCCGGCGCATAGGTGAAATCAAGGATACGCGCGTGGATCTGGTCGCGGATATCGGTCCATGAAACGCGATCGGCGGTCTCGGCTAGTTGCATCAGTTGGCCTCCAGCTTGGCGATGGCGCGGCGGAAATTGCGGGTAATCGTCTCGGCCTGCACATGCGCGCCGTTCGTCACCATATGGCGACCCGCGCTCCAGACATCGGTGATCGCGCGCTGGCCGTGGCCGCCGAAAATCAGACTGTCCAAAAGCCGGTCACCTTTGCGCCCGTCAAGCCATGCGTTGTCGGTCGAAATACCGATCAGGTCGGCCCATTCACCTGCGGCGATGCCGCGCGCCGCGCGCTGACCGGCTTGGGCGCCACCGGCCACCGCGCCCTCAAAGAGAACCCGACCCGTGGATTTGTCGGCAGTCGCCAGCGCCGCGCGGCTGCGGTCCCGCAGGCGTTGCGAATATTCCAGCGTCGAAAGCTCGGCCCAGAGCGAGATATGCACGTTGCTGTCCGACCCCACGCCAAAGGCGCCTTGGGCCCCAAGGAACCGCACCCCGTCAAAGATGCCGTCGCCAAGGTTTGATTCCGTGATGGGGCAAAGACCCGCAACAGCGCCCGCCTTGGCAACGCCCAAGGTTTCGGCCTCGGTCATCTGCGTGGCGTGGATCAGGCACCAGCGCTGGTCGACCGGCGCGTTGGCCAAGAGCCACTCAACCGGACGCGCCCCGCGATGGGCCAGCACCTCGTCCACCTCGGCCACCTGTTCGGCGATGTGGATGTGAATGGGGTTCGAACCGGCAAGCGTTTCGATCCGCGCCAGACCCGTGACATCCACCGCGCGCAGCGAATGCGGGGCCACGCCCAGCGCATAGTCGGCAGGGGCCATGGCCAGACGCTTGGCCGCGCCTTGGTGGATCGCGGCGTAGCCGTCAAAGTCGTTGCCAAAGCGCAACTGACCACCGGCCAGCGCGCGGCGGTCGCAGCCGCCGAATTCGTAATAGACGGGCAGGTGGGTCAAACCGATCCCTGCGGTTTCCGCCGCGGCGATGATCCGCGCCGACAGTTCGGCCCGATCATCATAGGCCACGCCATTGGCGGCATGGTGCAGATAGTGGAACTCGGCCACGGCGCCATAGCCTGCTTCGGCCATTTCCATAAACACAAAAGCCGCAATCGCCTCGACCTCGTCCGGTCCGATCTTGTCGAGGAACGAATACATCAGCCGTCGCCAAGTCCAGAAACTGTCGCGCGGATCGGGGCCGCGGAACTCGGTCAGGCCCGCCATGGCACGCTGAAAGGCGTGGCTGTGCAGGTTCAACGGCGCAGGAAGCACGAGGTCCATGACGTGGTCGGCCTTGCCCGCAAGCGGGCCGACCGCGCGGATTCGCCCGTCCGCACCGACATCGATTGCCAGATCCGTGGCCCAACCCGCAGGAGTCAAAGCCGTTTTTGCATGGATGATCGTCACTTCGTCCCTCCGTTGACAAAGAATATGTGCATACATTAACATTGAAAGCGACTACAAAACAAGAGGCGAGTCGCGCCGGGGGAGAGGGCCATGACCAAAGTTCTGCTGACCGATCTGACGGTCGCGACGATGGATGCAGCCGAAGGCTATGGGCTGATCGAGAACGCCTCGATCCTGCTTGAGGCCGGTCGCATCCTTTGGGTTGGTCCTGCGGGCGAATGCCCCGCGGCGCATGCCACAGCCCCGCGCCAGTCGCTGGGTGGCCGCCTTGTGACGCCGGCCCTGATCGACTGTCACACCCATATCGTTTTCGGCGGCAACCGTGCGCGTGAATTCGAAATGCGGCTCAATGGCGCCAGCTATGAGGAGGTCGCGCGGGCAGGGGGCGGTATCGTGTCGACCGTCGGCGCCACGCGCGAGACTGACGAAGACGGTCTTTTGGCGGCGGCGCTGACGCGGGCTGATGCGCTGATCGCCGAGGGCGCCTCGACCATCGAGATCAAGTCCGGCTACGGGCTGGACCGCGCAAGCGAACTCAAGATGCTGCGTGTGGCGCGGCGTATCGGCCAGATGCGTCCGGTACGTGTGCGGACCACCTATCTTGGTGCTCATGCCACACCCAAGGGCATGGACCGCGACGCCTATATCGACGAGGTCTGCATCCCCACGCTGAATGCCGCCCATGCCGAAGGTCTGGTCGATGCGGTTGACGGGTTCTGCGAGGGCATCGCCTTTGACACGGCCCAGATCGGGCGCGTCTTTGATCGGGCCGTCGAACTGGGCCTGCCGGTCAAGTTGCATGCCGAGCAGCTCTCGAACATCGGTGGCACCAAGCTGGCCGCGCGCTATGGCGCCCTGTCGGCCGATCACGTCGAATATGCCAACGACGATGACGCCGCCGCCTTGGCTGCATCGGGCACCGTTGCCGTGATCCTGCCCGGCGCCTTCTACACGATCCGCGAAACCAAGGCCCCGCCCGTCGCGGCCTTTCGCACCCATGGCGTGCCGATGGCCGTGGCCACCGACTGGAACCCCGGCTCGTCGCCGCTTGGGTCGCTGCTTTTGGCGATGAACATGGCCTGCACCCTGTTCCGCCTGACCCCCGCCGAGGCGCTTGCGGGCACGAACCGCAATGCGGCCCGCGCGCTGGGTCTGAACGACACGGGCGTGATCCGCGCAGGACTGCGCGCCGATCTGGCCGTCTGGAACGTCAAGGAACCCGCCGAGCTTAGCTACGGCATCGGTATCAATCCCCTGCACAGCAGGTTCTTCTCGGAGGAAGCATGACCATCGTTCTCACCCCCGGTTCGGCCGATCTGGCCCAACTGGAAGCGATCTGGCGCGGCAATGACGCCGTGACCCTCGACCCTGCCGCCCGTCCGGGCATCGAGGTCGCAGCCGGTATCGTCGCTGCCGCCTCGCAAGGCGAACGCCCAGTCTATGGCGTGAACACCGGTTTCGGCAAATTGGCCTCGATCAAGATCCCGGCCAAGGATACCGCCACGCTCCAGCGTAACCTGATCCTCAGCCACTGCTGTGGCGTGGGCGAGGCGCTCGAGATCAACACGACCCGTCTGATGATGGCGCTCAAGCTTCTTTCGCTGGGTGGCGGCGCTTCGGGCGTGCGTTGGGATATCTGCGCGATCCTCGAAGGCATGCTGGCCACCGGCGTTACGCCCGTGATCCCCGCGCAGGGTTCGGTCGGGGCTTCTGGTGACCTTGCGCCGCTGGCCCATATGGCTGCTGTCATGATCGGCCACGGTCGCGCCTTTTACCACGGCGTCGAGATGTCCGGTGCCGAGGCTTTGGCCAAAGCCGGTCTGACGCCCGTGGTTCTGGGTGCGAAAGAGGGTCTGGCGCTGATCAACGGCACCCAGTTCTCGACCGCCAACGCGCTGGCGGGCCTCTTTGACGCCTGGCGTCTGGCGCAGGCAGCTGTGGTCACCTCGTCCATGTCGACCGACGCGGCGATGGGTTCGACCGCGCCTTTGCGCGCCGAAATCCACGCCTTGCGCGGACATCAGGGCCAGATCGACGTGGCCGCCGCCATGCGCGGTTTGCTTGAGGGTTCGGTCATCCGTGAAAGCCACCTTGAGGGCGATACCCGCGTCCAAGACCCCTATTGCCTGCGCTGTCAGCCGCAGGTGACGGGCGCGGCCCTCGATGTGCTGCGCTTTGCTGCCCGCACGCTGCAGATCGAGGCCAACGCGGTCACGGATAACCCGTTGGTTGTCATCTCGGACGGCGAAATCATTTCGGGCGGCAACTTCCATGCCGAACCGGTCGCCTTTGCCGCCGACCAGATCGCGCTTGCCGTTTCGGAAATCGGTGCGATTTCGCAGCGCCGCATCGCGCTGCTGGTTGACCCCGCGCTCAGCTTTGGCCTGCCTGCGTTTCTGACGCCCGCGCCGGGCTTGAATTCGGGTCTGATGATCGCGGAAGTGACCTCGGCCGCGCTGATGAGCGAGAACAAGCACCTCGCCAATCCATGCTCGACCGACTCGACCCCGACTTCGGCCAACCAAGAAGACCACGTGTCGATGGCCGCCCATGGGGCCCGCCGTCTGCGCCGCATGGTGCAGAACCTTTCAGTCATCGTCGGTGTCGAGGCGCTTTGCGCCGCTCAGGGCATCGAGGCGCGCGCGCCGCTGGTGACGTCGCCTGCGCTGACCGCCGTGATGGCGCGGTTCCGCAAGGTTGTGGCCGCGCTTGGCGATGACCGCTTCATGGCGCCCGACCTCGAGGCGGCGGCCAAGCTCGCGCTTGACGGCACGCTTTTGGGCGAGTGCAAGCTCGCGATTGCGGCATGAACCATGTGACCGTCAAACGCGGTGACAGCCCGCTGGTGTTGGGGTTTCCCCACACCGGCACATGGCTGCCGCAAGAGATCATTGACGATCTCAATGACAACGGCCGGTCGCTGGCCGACACCGACTGGCATATCGAGACGCTCTATGACGGGCTCGTCCATGGCGTGACTACAGTGCGGACCGATGTCCATCGCTATGCGATCGACTGCAACCGCGATCCGGCGGGCGTGAGCCTTTATCCGGGGCAGAACACCACCACGCTTTGCCCCTTGACGGATTTCGACGGTGTCAGCCTTTACCGCGAGGGCCGCGCGCCCGATGCGGCCGAGGTCGAACGCCGCCGTCTGGCCTATCATGCGCCCTATCACGCCGCGCTGGCGGCAGAACTGGAACGCGTCAAGGCGATCCACGGTTTTGCAATCCTCTATGATTGCCACTCGATCCGCTCCGAGATCCCCTTCCTTTTCGAAGGCAAACTGCCGGACTTCAACACCGGCACCGACGGCGGCGCGACCTGTGCGCCCTCGATCGAAAAGGCGGTCCATGACCGCTGCGCGGCCGCGACCGGTTACCGGTCGGTG
>JAHEBS010000084.1:0-7232 GCA_024642145.1 Marivivens sp. | reverse complement strand
TACGGGGCCGAACGCGCCGCCAAGCTGCGCGTCCACCTCAAAGACATCCTTCAATCGCTGACCGAATGGATACCGCTATGACCGATCCCCGCCATAACAACCGTGACATCTACCCTGCCACCGGCACCGAAATCACCGCGAAATCGTGGCTGACCGAGGCCGCCGTGCGCATGTTGATGAACAACCTGCACCCCGACGTTGCCGAAAACCCCCATGAGCTGGTGGTTTACGGCGGTATCGGCCGCGCCGCCCGCACTTGGGCTGATTTCGACAAGATCGTCGAGGCGCTGAACGACCTCGAGGCCGACGAAACCCTGCTTGTGCAGTCGGGCAAGCCCGTGTCGATTATCCGCACCCATGCGGACGCGCCGCGCGTGCTGATCGCCAACTCCAACCTCGTGCCGCATTGGGCAACGTGGGAGCATTTCAACGAGCTCGATAAAAAGGGCCTGATGATGTACGGCCAGATGACCGCTGGCTCGTGGATCTACATTGGCACCCAAGGCATCGTGCAGGGCACCTATGAAACCTTCGCCGAGGCAGGCCGTCAGCATTACAACGGCGATCTCAAGGGCAAGTGGGTTCTGACCGGTGGCCTTGGTGGCATGGGCGGCGCCCAGCCCTTGGCCGCGGTGATGGCCGGCGCTTGCTGTCTGGCTGTCGAATGCGATGAAACCCGCGCCGATTTCCGCATCCGCACCCGCTATTGCGATGCCAAGGCACATACGCTGGACGAGGCGCTGGCGCTGATCGACCAGTGGACCAAGGCTGGCGAGGCCAAGTCGGTGGCCCTGATCGGCAACGCGGCCGACGTGTTCCCCGAATTGCTCGCCCGTGCCAAGGCTGGCGGCATGTGCCCCGATATCGTGACCGACCAGACCTCGGCCCACGACCCTATTCATGGCTATCTGCCACAGGGCTGGACCGTGGCGGAATGGCGCGCCAAGCAAGAAACCGACCCCAAGGCGGTGGACAAGGCCGCGCGCGCCTCGATGAAGGTGCAGGTCGAAGCGATGGTCGGTTTCCACGACATGGGCGTGCCCACCGTCGATTATGGCAACAACATCCGCCAGATGGCGCTGGAAGAGGGGCTGGAGAACGCCTTTGCCTTCCCCGGTTTCGTGCCGGCCTATATCCGTCCGCTGTTCTGCAAGGGCATCGGCCCCTTCCGTTGGGTGGCCCTGTCTGGTGATCCCGAGGATATCGCCAAGACCGACGCGGCGATGAAGAAGCTGTTCCCCGAGAACAAGCACCTGCACCGCTGGCTGGACATGGCCGCTGACCGCATCGCGTTCCAAGGCCTGCCCGCGCGTATCTGCTGGATCGGCCTTGGCGATCGTCACCGCGCTGGCCTGATGTTCAACGAAATGGTTGCCTCGGGCGAGTTGAAGGCGCCCATCGTGATCGGCCGTGACCACCTTGACAGCGGCTCGGTCGCCTCGCCCAACCGCGAGACCGAAGCGATGAAGGATGGCTCGGATGCCGTTTCGGACTGGCCGCTGTTGAACGCCATGACCAACGTGGCCTCGGGCGCGACTTGGGTGTCGCTGCACCATGGCGGCGGTGTGGGCATGGGCTTTTCGCAGCACTCTGGCGTCGTGATCGTCGCCGACGGCACGCCCGAGGCCGCCAAGCGGCTGGAACGCGTGCTGTGGAACGACCCCGCGTCGGGCGTCATGCGCCATGCGGATGCGGGCTATGACATCGCTGTGGATCACGCCAAGGCCATGGGCCTGCGCCTGCCGGGTATTCTCGGCTAAGGGTCCGCGCTGTCGGAAAAAGAACCAAGGGGGACGCCTTTCAAGGGTGTCCCCCTTTTTGTTTCGCGCTATCCCTGTGCCAAGACAGGGAGATCACGTTTGCGATTGACGACAATACCGGCACGGTTCTGGGCATGGAGCGGCTTTTTCGCTGCGGTGCTTGCGGCGTGGGCGGGTCTGATCATGATGATCCGTGATGCCACCGCAACCCTGCCAACTGACGTGCCCGAGGGGTTCTGGGCCTCGCTCTGTATCGCGGCGGGGCAGGCCGCGTTCTGGCCTCTTTATGCCATGTGGGCGCTGATGGCGGCGGCGATGATGTTGCCGACTTTCGTGCCGACGTTCCGCACCTATCTCAACCTGCGTTTCACGGGCGCGGCCAGCCCTGCATCTGCCGCCGCATTGGTCGCGGGTTATGGCGTGGTCTGGCTGGTGGGCGCGGCCCTTGGCGCGGGTGCCCAGTGGTGGCTAAGCCAGAACGGGCTTGTTTCGCCATTGGGCCAAAGCCTCTCTGGCTGGTTGACCGCCGCGCTGCTGCTGGTGGCGGGGCTCTATCAGTTCAGCCTGCTCAAAGCCGCCTGCCTGTCAAAATGCCGGATGCCGCTGACCTATTTCATGGAACGCTGGAAGCCTGGTGTGCCGCGCGCCCTGCGTATGGGCGTCGAGTTGGGGCTGGTCTGTTTCGGCTGCTGCTGGGCGCTGATGACGTTAGGTTTCGTGGGCGGCACGATGAATTTGCTTTGGATGGGGGCGGCAACCCTGTTCATGGTGCTTGAGAAACTCCCCGATCTGGGCCGCCCGCTGACGCGGCCCGCCGGTTGGGGCCTGATCGCGGCTGCGGGCTATTCGGCGCTGCAGGCGGCACAACTGATTTGAAGGGAGACCACATGTCCAAAGACCTGCCGGAATGGGCCATCAAGGGCGAGTTGATCCTCAACTGTAACTGCACGGTGTTTTGCCCCTGCGTCATCAGCCTAGGCCAGCATCCGCCGACCGAGGGCTATTGTCAGGCGTGGGCCGGTGTCCGCATCGACAGTGGTCACTATGATGGCGAGGATCTGAGCGGTCTTAACGTGGGCTTGGTGCTGGAAATCCCCGGTCTGATGGGGCGCGGCAACTGGAAGGCCGCCGCCTATATCGACGACCGCGCGTCCGAGGCCGCCTATGACGGTCTGGTGCAGATATTTTCAGGGGCGGCACGCGGCACCACGGGGCTGTTTGCGGTTCTGGTCTCGGAATTCCTTGGAGCCGAGCGTGCGCCGGTCGTGTTCGAAAACGAAGGCAATCTGCGCCGCCTGATGGTCGGCAAGAAAATCCAAGGCGAGGTGGTTCCGGTCGAGGGCCATGGCGGCAAGGATATCGTGGTGACCAACACCGGATACTGGATGGGTCCCGACATCACCGTGGCCAAGGCCAACAAGGGCCGCGTGCGCGCCTTTGGTCGCGTCTGGGATTTCGACGGCCGTTCCGCCGAGATCTGCCAGATCGACTGGCACGGGCCCCGCTAAGGCCCGCCCGCATGTATTCGATCACGGCCTCGCGGCGGGTGCGCCGGACCCCTTTTACGGCCGGCGTCGAGGCGGCGGGCGTCAAGGGCTATACCGTCTATAACCACATGCTGCTGCCCACGCGGTTCGGGCATGATTTTGTCGATGACTACCATCATCTCAAGCGCCACGTTCAGGTCTGGGACGTGTCATGCGAGCGTCAGGTCAGCATCAAGGGGCCGGACACCGCGCGGCTGATGACGATGCTGTCACCGCGCGATCTCAGCCGCATGGCCGACGACCAGTGCTATTACATCCCGCTCATTGACCGCGACGGTGGCATGCTGAACGACCCTGTAGCGGTGCGCCATGACGCCAACCACTATTGGCTCTCGCTCGCCGATGGCGATTTTCTGCAATATGCGCTCGGGGTTGCCGATGCGCTCGGGCTGGATGTCACCATAGACGAACCCGAGGTTTCGCCGCTGGCAGTGCAGGGGCCAAAGGCCGATGACCTGATGGCGCGGGTCTTTGGCGACGCCGTGCGCGAGATCAAATTCTTCCGCTATAAGAAACTGGTTTTCGAAGGGCGTCCGCTGATCGTCGCGCGGTCAGGCTGGTCCAAGCAGGGCGGTTTCGAGATCTACCTTGATGATCCGCAACTGGGCATGCCGCTTTGGAACCGTCTTTTTGCGGCGGGCGAGGATCTGCATGTGCGGGCAGGCTGCCCCAATCTGATCGAACGGGTCGAAGGCGGGCTCTTGAGCTTTGGCAACGACATGACGCGGGAAAACACGCCGTATGAGGCCGGTCTGACCCGTTTCGTCAATTCCAGCGCCGATTACCTTGGCAAAGCGGGCCTTGCCGCGCGCCCCGCGCGCAAGTCGATCCGCGCGATTGCCATCGACGGTGAAATTCCGCCATGTGACCGGCTCTGGCATGTCTATGCCGGTGGTGCGAGGGTGGGGCAGGTGACCAGCGCCGCTTATAGCCCCGACTTTGGCGTCAATGCCGCCATTGGCATGGTCGCCCGCAGCCATTGGGACGCAGGTAGCAAGATCGAAGTGGAAACACAGGACGGTATGCGCAACGCCGTTGTGCAAGATAAATTCTGGATTTGAAGGAGAGCCAATATGTTCAACGCACTGGTAGTTGAAAAGGACGCCGAAGGTAAAACATCGGCCACTGTTCAATCGCTGGCCGACGATAGCCTGCCTGCGGGCGATGTCACGGTTGCGGTCGACTATTCGACGGTGAACTACAAGGACGGGCTCTGCATCGGTCCGGGCGGTGGCTTGGTGCGCAACTACCCCCATGTGCCTGGCATCGATTTTGCGGGCACCGTCGAGGCCTCTGACGATCCGCGCTATAGCGCTGGTGACAAGGTCGTCTTGACGGGCTGGCGTGTGGGCGAGGTCTGGTGGGGCGGCTATGCGCAAAAGGCGCGGGTCAAGGCCGACTGGCTGGTGCCGCTGCCCGCGGGTCTCAGCACGCGCGCCGCAATGGCTGTGGGCACGGCAGGGCTGACCGCCATGCTGGCGATCATGGCGCTTGAGGATCATGGCCTAACCCCCGAAAAAGGCGAGGTTCTTGTGACGGGCGCCGCTGGGGGCGTGGGTTCGGTCGCGACCGCGATTCTGGCCAAGCTTGGCTATCGGGTCGCCGCCGTTACCGGCCGACCCGAACAGGCCGCCTATCTGACGGGTCTTGGCGCTGCCCGCGTGGTGCCGCGCGAAGAGTTGACCGAGGTCACACGCAAACCATTGGAAGCCGAGGCATGGGCCGGCTGCGTCGATACCGTGTCGGGTCCGATCCTTGGCCGTGTCCTCAAGCAGATGAATTACGGCGCGTCGGTTGCCTGCGTGGGTCTGGCGGCAGGTGCGGCGATCGAAGGCGCGCTGATTACGCCCTTCATTTTGCGCGGTGTGAACCTTTTGGGTATCGACAGCGTGATGCAGCCCTTTGAAAACCGCCAACGTGCATGGACGCGCATCGCGCGCGATCTGCCCTTGGACAAGCTCGAAACGATGATCGAGCCCGCGACACTGACCGACCTGCCGCGCCTCGGGGCCGCGATCCTGAAAGGTCAGGTCCGCGGCCGCGTGGTGGTCGATGTCAATGCCTGATCGGCTCGGCGGCGGTTATTCCGCCGCCTTGGCCGTAAAGGTGCCGGTCTCGGCGTCATAACCATAGTCGGCAAGCTTGGCGTCGCAAAGCGCGGGCAGGGCTTCCAGCGCACTCAGGATCTTGGCGACCTCGGTCTCGGTCGCCAGATAGCTGAGGTTGAACCGCACAAAGCCAGGCTTTTCGGTCAGATCGCCCTTGAGAATGCGCTGGCGCAACATTTCCGACGTGTCGTCGTCAATATCGAGCAGCGTGTGACCATAGGGGCCGGCGCAGGCGCAGCCGCCGCGCATCTGGATGCCGAATTCGTCGGACATGATGCGGGTCGCAAGCTGCGGGTTGATCGGGCCTTGCGCGCCTTCTCGGATCAAGAAGGAAAAGATCGGCAAACGTGCGCAATCGGTCCGGCCCAACAGGCGCAGACGCGGCATTTTGGCGAAGGCCGCGATCATGCGGGCGGCAAAATCGGCGTTGGCGGCATCAATGCGCGCCTGCGTTGCGGCATCCTTGGCGATCATGGTCAGCGCCACGCGGATATCGGCCAGCGCATTGGGGGTGCCGGCTTCTTCACGTTCGGTCACGTCGGCCAGATAGTCATGCCCCTTGCGCGACACGTAACGCACCGTGCCACCACCGGGGAAGGTCGGCACCATCGTGGTCACAGCGTCGCGCCGGATCAGCAAAAGGCCAGAAGAGGCCGGACCGCCCACGAATTTGTGCGGCGACACGGCGATGGCGTCGATCGCCGCATCGGCTGCGGGCATCATGTCGATGGGCAGGTAGGGGCCACCACCGGCGTAGTCCCAAACCACCTTGGCGCCCGCGGCCCTGAGCTTGCGGGTCACGGCGAGGACGTCGGTCAGAATGCCAGAGACGTTCGAGGCGGCCGAGAAGGACCCGACGATCAGGCCTTGGGCATTGGCCAGAGCGCGGTCGAGTGCTGCCATATCCGGCCCGCCATGCGCGGCCTCGGGGATCTCGATCACCATGGCGCCGCTTTCGCGCCACGGCAGGATGTTCGAGTGATGTTCATAGGGCCCGTGGATGATGGTCGCGCCACGGCCACTGCGCACGGCTTCGTCCACACCCAAGAGATGCACAATCCGGTTCAGCGCCGCGGTGGCGCCCGATCCGGTAAAGATCACCGCGTGATCTTTTTCGGTCATGTTGCAAAGCTTGGCGATCTCGGCACGCGCCTGATGGCGCAGCGTGGTGATATAGGCGCCGACAAAGGATGCCTCTGTGTGGCTGTTGGCGTAGAAGGGCAGCACGTAGTCGCGGATCGCATCCTCGATCTGCACGATGGCGCGGCCCGAGGCCACGTAATCGGCATAAAGCATCTTTTGCGGGCCCTTGGGGCCAGGGATCAGGGCGTTCTTGCCAATCAACCCGCCGCGCAGGTTTTCGAAGGCATCACCCTCGGCAATGCTGGCGCGGAAATCGGCGAAAAAGGCGCTGTGATCGATCATGTGAACGGCTCCTGAACTGCGTTGGTGGTATTATGCGCAGAATCATGCAATAAATGCGCATAAATGAGCGAATTTCTAATGCAAGTTTGGGTCAAATGATGACTAAAGAAGCCAAGATTGATGCAAATGACAACGCAATCATCGCGGCGTTGCAGCAGGACGCGACTCTGTCGCAGCGGGCCTTGGCGGAAAAGGTCGGGTTAAGCCAGAACGCCGCCAACCGGCGATTGCAGAAACTGGCCGAGGCAGGAGTGATCTTGGGTTCAACCGCGCGGATCGATCCGCGCGCCTTGGGTCTGGACCTGACGGTCTTTGTCATGATCCGCACCCGCAACCATGACAGCCAGTGGATGAAGCGGTTTCGCCAGCGGGCCGAGTCGATCCCCGAGATT
>JAHEBS010000083.1 GCA_024642145.1 Marivivens sp. | reverse complement strand
CCAACCGCAGGAAATGGTTGACCCCGTCACAGCGGCCGAGGAATTGGCGCGGATATTTCCGGAACTGGACGAAGCGCGGCTGCAGGCCGATCTTACGGGTGCGCGCAAATTCGTCTGGATCCGTCGCCGTATCAGCCCCGAACAGATGCAAGCCGTTCATGACATCGGTGAACCTGGGCTGCTGTTTGGCCCGCGCGAGATGCGCCTTTACCCCAATGGTCCGATTGCCGCGCAGGTTCTGGGCGGGGCCAGTTTCGGGCGCGAAGGCGTTGATGCGGCAGAGGTCATCGGCGTCGCCGGTGTCGAACGGCAATTTGACAATTTCCTGCGCGATCCGGCCAACGAGGGCCGCCCGCTGCAGCTTTCCTTGGACCTGACGGTCCAAGCGGTCTCCGAGGATGTGCTGCAATCGGGCATGACATTGCTGGGCGCCAAGGGTGCGGCCTCGGTCCTGATGGACATACATACGGGCGAAGTGATCGCGATGGTCTCGTTGCCCGATTTCGACCCCAACACCCGCCCTGCGCCGCCGGCCAAGGGGCAGGCCTCGGACAGCCCGCTTTTCAACCGCGCGGTGCAGGGCGTTTATGAACTGGGCTCGACCTACAAGGTTTTCGCTGCCGCGCAGGCGCTGGATCTGGGTCTAGTCACGCCGCAGACCATGATCGACACCCGCGGGCCGATGGTCTGGGGGCGCTACCGCATCCATGACTTCCACAACTACGGGCCGGAACTGTCGGTCACTGACGTGATCGTGGAATCATCAAACATCGGCGCGGCACGTATCGCGCTGATGATCGGCGGCGAACGGCAAAAGTCATTCCTCGATAGTCTGGGGCTTTTGGCGCCGACCACAATCGAACTGGCCGAGGCGTCCGGCATCAAGCCCTTGGTGCCCAGCCAATGGTCGGAAATCTCGACCATGACGATCGGCTACGGCCACGGCACCGCGGCCTCGCCCCTGCATCTGGCGGCGGCCTATGCCTCGCTGTTGAACGGCGGCACGCATGTGACGCCGACCATCGTCAAGACCGATCACCCCCAAGAGGGCGTGCGCGTGGTCAGCGAACAGACTTCGGCCACGATGCGCAGCATCTTGCGGCAGGTCGTCGAGGACGGCACCGCGACCTTTGCGGACGTGCCGGGTTATGAGGTGGGCGGTAAAACCGGCACCGCCGACAAACCCATCGAGACCGGCGGCGGCTATTATACCGACAAGGTGATTGCCACCTTTGCCTCGATCTTCCCCGCCGATAACCCGCGCTATGTCTTGGTGGTCACGATGGACGAACCCGAAGAAGACGCCGGTAGCGAGCCGCGACGCACCGCGGGCTGGACCTCGGTTCCGGTGGCGGCCGAAATGATCCGCCGTATCGCCCCTATCCTTGGCATGCGCCCCGCGATTGCATTGGACGGGTCGGGCGGCTAACTCTCGCCGCCAACAAAGGTGGCCCATGACGCAGAACCAGACATCACCCGCGGCGCCCAAGACGCTTGCAGAACTCGGACTGACCGCGCCGGGTGGCAGCGGTGTCATGGTCACGGGCCTGACCGCCGATAGCCGTGAAATCGCCAAGGGCATGATATTTGCGGCCCTTCCCGGCAGTGCCTCGCACGGGGCGGATTTCGCCGCCAAGGCGGTCGAGGCCGGTGCGGCGGCAATCTTGACGGACCCCGAAGGCGGGCGCCGGATCGCGGCGGCGGGGATCACGGACATTCCCGTGATTCTGGCGCAAGAGCCGCGCCAGACACTGGCCCGTGCGGCCGCGCTGTGGTTCGGGCCTGCGCCTGAAACCATGGTCGCGGTGACGGGCACCAACGGCAAGACCTCGGTTTCGACCTTCGCCCGCCAGATCTGGATGGCGATGGGGCTGCAGGCGGTGAACCTTGGCACCACGGGTATCGAAGGGGCTTGGGCCTATCCCCTGCGCCACACAACCCCCGATCCGGTGACGCTGCACCGCGCCTTGGCCCGCGCGCGGGCCGAGGGGGTCACCCATGTCTCGATGGAAGCGTCGTCCCATGGGTTGGACCAGTTCCGGCTTGATGGTGTGACGCTGGCCGCCGCAGGGTTTACCAATTTTACCCAAGACCATCTGGATTATCACGGAACCTTTGACGCCTATTTCGCGGCCAAGGCGGGTCTATTCACCCGTGTGTTGCCGCCCGATGCGGTGGCCGTGGTCAATCTGGACGACCCCAAAGGGGCAGCGATTGCGGCCCTTGCCGCCGCGCGGGGGCAAGAGGTCATCGGCACGGGCCGCGCCGAGGGCGCGCGCCTGCGGCTTTTGTCGCAGCGGTTCGATGCCACGGGGCAGGACCTCCGGTTCGCTTGGCAAGGCGCGGCGCGGACGGTGCATCTGAACCTCGTGGGCGGGTTTCAGGCGGAAAACGTGTTGGTCGCGGCGGGTCTCGTGATCGGCGCAGGCGCTGATCCCGAAGAGGTCTTTGCCGTTTTGCCCGAACTGACCACCGTGCGGGGCCGGATGCAGCTGGCGGCGACGCGGGCCAACGGGGCGGCGGTCTATGTGGACTATGCCCATACCCCCGACGCCGTGGAAACCGCGCTCGCAGCGATCCGCCCGCATGTGATGGGACGGATTATCGCCATCGTCGGGGCGGGCGGCGACCGTGACCGGACCAAGCGCCCGTTGATGGGCGCCGCCGCCGCGCGTGGGGCCGATGTGGTGATCGTGACCGACGACAACCCCCGCAGCGAAGACCCCGCGTCGATCCGCGCCGCCGTGATGGCCGGCGTGGTCGAGGCGGGCGGTGCCGCGCGTGCGGTCGACATCGGCGACCGCGCCGAGGCGATCTTGCGCGGCGTGGCGTTGTTGCAGGCGGGCGATGCGCTTTTGGTGGCGGGCAAGGGCCATGAAAGTGGCCAGACCGTCGGGGCGACCGTGTTACCCTTTGACGATGTGGAACAGGCGTCGATTGCCGTTGCGGCGCTGGAGGGGCGGGCATGAACACGTTGTGGACATCAGCCGAGGCGGTCGCCGCCACAGGTGGGCGCAGCCCGCGCGACTGGGTTGCGGGTGGCGTGTCGATCGACACGCGCACGCTCGCTGCGGGTGATCTTTTCGTGGCGCTCAAGGACCAGCGGGACGGTCACGAATTCGTCGCGCAGGCGCTGGCCAAGGGGGCCGCAGCCGCGCTGGTCAGCCGCATTCCCGATGGTGTCGCCCCCGATGCGCCGCTGCTGATCGTGCCCGATGTGCTGGTGGCGCTAGAGGCGCTGGGGCGTGCCGGACGTGCCCGCGCCAAGGCGCGCGTCGTTGCGGTCACCGGATCGGCGGGCAAGACCTCGACCAAGGAAATGTTGCGCGCGGCTCTTGCCGGCCAAGGGCATGTCCATGCCGCCGAGGCCAGCTATAACAACCACTGGGGCGTGCCGCTGACGCTGGCGCGTCTGCCGCGCGAAGCAGATTTCGCGGTAATCGAGATCGGTATGAACCACCCTGGCGAAATCGCGCCGCTCGCGCGACTGGCGCGACCGCATGTGGCGATTGTCACCACCGTGGCCGAGGCGCATCTGGCGGCCTTTGACGGGCTTGCCGGCATCGCCGCCGAAAAGGGGGCGATCTGCGAAGGGCTGGAGCCAAGCGGCGTTGCGGTCCTGAACGGTGATCTGGAGGTCAGTCCGATCCTGACCGCCGCCGCCACCAAGGCCGGCGCAAGGATCATCACATTCGGCACAAAGCCCGCCTGCCATCATCGGCTGCTGCAGGTTTCACTGGCGCAGGGCGTGACCGTGGCGCAGGCCCGCGCATGGCGCCGACCGATCCTGTTCAAACTATCGGTGCCGGGGCGGCATTTTGCGATGAACGGTCTGGCTGTGATCGCGGCCGCGCAGGCGCTGGGCGGCGATCTGGCGCAGAGCATGCTGGGCCTTGCCGATTGGGTCCCGCCGTCAGGTCGCGGCACGCATGAAGAGATCATCACCGATGTCGCGCGCGCGGGCGCATCGTTCGAACTGATCGACGACGCGTTCAACGCCAACCCCTCGTCCATGGCGGCAGGGTTCGAGGTCTTGGCCGCCGCCACGCCGCGCGCGGGCGTCGGGCGGATCGGGCGCGGGCGGCGGATCGCGGTTCTGGGCGATATGCTGGAACTGGGTCCCCGCGAGATCGAATTGCATGCGGCGCTGGCCCATTTGCCAGGGATGGCCGCAACCCATGTTGTCCATTGCGTGGGCCCACGGATGCGCGCGCTGTACGAGGCGTTGCCCGAGGCGCAGCGCGGACGATGGTCTGAAACGCCCGAACCCATGGCCGCCGAAATCTCGCGCCTTGTAGACGCGGGCGATGTAGTCATGGTCAAAGGATCAAAGGGGAGCCGCGTCAGCCTTGTCGTTGACGCGATCCGCAAAATGGGGCAACGGGCGCAGGCGTCCAACCGAGAGGAATAGCATGTTTTACTGGCTCACGAGCCTCTCTGATGGCGGCGACTTTTTTAACCTCTTTCGCTACATCACTTTCCGCGCTGGCGGGGCGTTTCTGACCGCGCTGATCTTTGGCTTCATGTTCGGCAAACCGCTGATCAATGTCTTGCGCCGCAAACAGGGCAAGGGACAGCCGATCCGTTCCGACGGGCCCGAGGGGCATTTTGCCAAGGTGGGCACCCCCACCATGGGTGGGCTGTTGATCGTGGGCGCGCTGACGACCTCGACGCTTCTTTGGGCGCGACTGGATACGGCCTATGTCTGGATGGTGCTGTTTGTAACATTGTCCTTTGCGGCTTTGGGCTTTGCCGATGACTACGCCAAGGTGCGCAAGCAGAACACGGCGGGCGTTTCCGGTCGTTTGCGCATCGTGATCGGCCTGATCGTGGCTGGCATCGCGGGTTATTGGGCCTCGACGCTGCATCCGGCGGATCTGACCAACCAGCTTGCCGTGCCGGTGTTCAAGGACACGCTGATCAATCTGGGCATCCTCTTTGTGCCCTTCGCGATTTTCGTCATCGTCGGCGCGGCCAATGCCGTCAACTTTACCGATGGCCTCGACGGTCTGGCGATCGTGCCGGTGATGATCGCGGCCGGCACTTTCGGCATCATTTCCTATGCCGTGGGCCGCATCGACTTTTCCGCCTATCTGGATGTGCATTACGTGCCCGACACGGGCGAATTGCTGATCTTCTGCATGGCGCTGATCGGCGGCGGTCTGGGGTTCTTGTGGTATAACGCACCGCCTGCGGCGGTGTTCATGGGCGACACCGGCAGCCTTGCACTGGGCGGGGCGCTGGGGGCGATCGCGGTTGCGATCAAACACGAGATCGTGCTGGCGGTCGTGGGCGGGCTATTCGTGGTCGAGACGCTCTCGGTCATCATTCAGGTGCTTTACTTCAAGCGCACCGGCAAGCGCGTGTTCCTGATGGCGCCGATCCATCATCACTACGAGAAAAAGGGCTGGTCGGAACCGCAGATCGTGATCCGGTTCTGGATCATCGCCCTCATCCTCGCGATGGTGGGTCTGGCCACGCTGAAGGTCAGATAAGGCGAGGGGCCAGCCCCTCGCGCTCCCCGGGGTATTTGGGGCCAGAAGAAAAGTGAGGGGCTGCGGTCCCTGCGTGGAGAAAGAACCATGATTGCGGTCAAGGGTTACGAAGGCAAAACGATCGGCATTCTGGGTCTGGGCCGTTCCGGTCGCGCCACGGCCAAGGCGGTGTTGGCCGGTGGTGGCTACGTGGTCTGCTGGGACGATAGCGCCCCCGCCCGCGCGGCGGCAGAGGCCGAAGGCTTTGTGGTGGCCGATCTGACGCGCGAGGCCGTGTGGGACGGTCTGGCCTGTCTGGTGACATCGCCCGGCATTCCGCATCTTTACCCCGCGCCGCATCCGGTGATCGCCATGGCCTATGCCCGCGGCGTGCCGGTCGATAACGACATTGGCGTTTTCTTTCAGTCTTGGGCCGACGAGGGCTGGGACGCATTCGAAACCGTGCCGCGTGTGGTCTGCGTCACGGGATCGAACGGCAAATCAACGACATCGGCCCTGATCCACCACATTCTGGCCGAGGCGGGGCGGCCCACGCAGCTTGCTGGCAATATCGGACGGGGGGTGCTGGACATCGACCCGCCCCGCGACGGCGAGGTGGTGGTGATCGAGCTATCCTCATACCAGACCGAGCTTGCCCGTGCGCTGACCCCCGATGTGGCGGTTTTCACCAATCTCTCGCCGGATCATCTGGATCGCCATGCTGGCCTTGGCGGCTATTTCGCGGCCAAACGCAGGCTTTTTGCCGAGGGCGGGCCGGATCGGGCCGTGATCGGTGTGGATGAGGTCGAGGGACTGTTCTTGGCGGGGCAACTGGCGATGGGGCCTGCGGATGACCGCGTGATCCGTATCTCGTCGGGGCAAAAACTGACGGGCGAGGGCTGGACGGTTTTTGCGCGCAAGGGGTTTTTGGCCGAATACCGCAAGGGGCGGCAGGTGGCCTCGATCGACCTGCGCGCGGTGCGCGGGCTGCCTGGCGGGCATAACCACCAGAACGCCTGTGCCGCCTATGCGGCGGTGCGCGCGTTGGGTGTGGGGCCCAAGGTCATCGAAGCCGCATTGCACAGCTATCCCGGCCTGCCCCATCGCAGCCAGATGGTGGGCGAGGCGGGTGGCGTGCGGTTTGTCAACGACAGCAAGGCCACCAATGTGGATGCCGCCGCCAAGGCGCTACAGGCCTTTGACCGTATTCGCTGGATCTGCGGGGGCTTGGAAAAAGAGGGCGGGCTGCAAGGTCTGATGCCCTTTGTGGGGTCGGTCGCCAAGGCCTATGTCATCGGGCGCGAGGCCGAAGCCTTTGCCCGCAAGCTGACCGGGGTCGAGGCCGAGGTCTGCACCACCATGGCCCAAGCGGTCGAACGTGCCACAGCCGAGGCCGAGGCAGGCGATGTTGTGTTGCTGGCGCCCGCCTGTGCGAGCTTTGACCAGTATAACAACTTTGAAGAACGCGGCGACGATTTCGCCGCAGAGGTGCGCAAGCGGTTGGGTTAGGCGGCCTTGATCGCCTGCGCTGCCGCATGGGCCGAGGCCCAGGCCCATTGGAAATTATAGCCACCGAGCCAACCCGTCACATCGACGCATTCGCCAATGAAATAAAGGCCGGGGACGGCTTTGGCCTGCATGGTCTTGGAATCGAGGTCCTTGGTCGAAACACCGCCCAGCGTGACCTCGGCGGTGCGGTAGCCTTCGGTCCCTGTGGGCGTGAGCCGCCAGTCATGCAGCCTGTCGGCCAGCGCGGTCAGCCGCTTGTCCGAGGCGGTGCCGATCTGGCCCTCGGTGTCAAAACCTTCGGCGGCAAGGTGATCGGCCAGACGCGCGGGCAAGAGACGCGCCAAGACCGTGGTGATGGCGCGTTTCGGGGTCGCGGCGCGCTCGGTCCTGAGCGCGGCCAGCGCATCGATACCCGGCAACAGGTCGATCGCGATGGCTTCGCCCTCGCGCCAGAAGGACGAGATTTGCAGCATGGCTGGGCCTGATAGCCCGCGATGTGTGAAAAGCAGCGCCTCGTCAAAGCTGACGCCGCCCGCGCTGGCGCGGACCGGCAGCGCGATGCCTGCAAGGGCGGCGAAGCGGCCTGCGTCAAAGGTAAAGGGCACAAGCCCCGGACGTGTTTCGGTAACCTCGAGGCCGAAGTCGGCGGCGATGCGATAGGCAAGTCCCGTGGCGCCCATCTTGGGGATCGATTTGCCGCCGGTCGCCACGACCAGCCGCCGCGCGGTTTCGCGATATTGCCGCCCGTCGCGTTCAAGCGTCACGGCAAAGCCGCCCTCGGCCCGTTCAACCGCAACGACCGCGGTGCCCAGCCGGATTTCTGCCCCTGCACGGGTCGCGCGGTCCACCAGCAGCGCCACGATATCCTTGGCGGTATCGTCGCAAAACAGCTGGCCCAATGTCTTTTCGTGAAAGGCGATGCCACGGTCGCGCACCAGCTTGATAAAATCCGCTGGCGTGTGCCGTCCAAGCGCGGATTTGGCGAAATGGCGATTTTGCGAAAGAAAATGCGCCGCTGTGGTGCGGGTATTGGTGAAATTGCACCGCCCGCCACCCGAGATGCGGATCTTTTCGCCCGGTTTGGCGGCATGGTCGATGACCAGCGTGCCCGCGCCGGTATCGCCCGCGCAGTAAAGGCCGGCAGCGCCGGCGCCGAGGATGATTGTCTCAAAGCCCATGCCTGAACTGCCCATGAAATGACCCGATACGCAAGGGTCCGCCGCCGCCGCCGCGCCGATGCCATTTTTCTGGAAAGCGCGGCGGAATGGCGATAGTCTGAACGCGAGATCCGGAAAACGGACGAACACGGGCAGAAGGCGGAATTCCATGACGGAAATGGTTTATGGCAGCGTGCCAGAGCGGGTCGCCGACCCGGTTCTGCCGCGGTGGTGGCGGACGGTCGACCGTTGGACGCTGTCGCTGATGCTGATCCTTTTTGGTATCGGCATGCTGCTGGGCCTTGCCGCATCGCCGCCTTTGGCCGCGCGCAATGGCCTTGAGCCCTTCTACTACGTAACAAGGCAAGCATTTTTCGGCGGGCTGGCATTTGCCGCCATGCTGTTTGTGTCGATGCAAAGCCCGCAACGTGTGCGCCGCTGGGCCGTGATCGGTCTGGCGATAACGGTTGCGGCGTTGTTCGCGCTGCCCTTCCTTGGCACCGATTTTGGCAAGGGCGCGATACGTTGGTATTCGCTGGGTTTTGGCTCGTTGCAGCCATCCGAGTTTCTCAAGCCCATGTTCGTGGTGGTCGTGGCCTGGATGATGGCCGCCAGTCAGGAGCTTGGCGGGCCTCCGGGCAAGTTCTATTCCTTCGTGATGGCGGCGGTTCTGGCCTTGGTTCTGGCGCTGCAGCCGGATTTTGGTCAGGCGGCGCTTTTGCTCTTTGCGTGGGGCGTCATGTATTTCGTGGCCGGAGCCTCTATCCCCTTTCTGGTGGTGATCGGCGGGTTTATCGGGGTGGCAGGGGTCTTTGCCTACAACCATTCCGAACACCTTGCGCGCCGCATCGACGGTTTCCTGAGCGAGGAGATCAGCCCCACCACCCAGATCGGCTATGCCGCGAACGCGATCCGTGAGGGTGGCTTTTTTGGTGTGGGCGCGGGTGAGGGTCAGGTGAAATGGTCGCTGCCCGATGCGCATACGGATTTCATCATCGCGGTCGCCGCCGAGGAATATGGCGTGATCTGCGTATTGGCGATCATCGCGGTTTACTGCGCGATCGTGCTGCGCTCGATCTGGCGGCTGCGCGAGGAACGTGATCCCTTTATCCGGCTGGCGGGTGCGGGCCTTGTTTGCACCTTTGGCGTTCAGGCCTTTATCAATATGGGCGTGGCCGCGCGGCTTTTGCCCGCCAAGGGCATGACCCTGCCCTTTGTCAGCTACGGCGGTTCGTCGCTGATCGCGGGCGGGATCATGATCGGCATGCTCTTGGCCATGACACGTTCGCGCCCGCAAGGCGGCATTGGCGAGATCTTGCTGCGGCGGGGACGCTGATGGAAAAGCCCTATCTGGTCATCGCGGCAGGCGGCACGGGCGGGCATATGTTCCCCGCGCAGGCCTTGGCCGAGGTCATGCTGGCGCGTGGATGGCGGGTCGAGCTGTCAACCGATGACCGCGGCGCGCGTTATGCGGGCGGCTTTCCACCCGAGGTCGACGTGCGACAGGTGGCCAGCGCCACATTCGCACGCGGCGGTGTTCTGGCCAAACTGGGCGTCCCGTTCCGCTTGATCGGCGGCATCGGCGCTGCCAAATGGCGGATGCTGCGCGACCGTCCCACCGTGGTGGTGGGCTTTGGCGGCTATCCGGCCATTCCTGCGATGGCGGCGGCTTGGGCCCTGCGCGTGCCGCGCATGATCCATGAGCAAAACGGTGTGCTGGGCCGCGTGAACAGTGTCTTTGCCCGCATGGTCAGCAAGATCGCCTGCGGGACATGGCCCACGAAACTGCCCAATGGCATCGAGGCGAGCCATACCGGCAACCCCGTGCGCGCCTCGGTTCTGGCGCGTGCAGGTGCGCCTTATATTCCGCCGGGTGACTATCCGATGGCGATCCTTGTGATCGGCGGCAGTCAGGGCGCGCGGGTGCTGTCCGATGTGGTGCCCGCAGCCATCGCGGCCCTTCCCGAAAAAATGCGCGCCAATATCCGCGTGAGCCATCAGGCCCGCATCGAAGATTTGCCCCGTGTTATCCGCGCCTATGGCCAAGCCGGTATTCCGGCCGAGGTGTTGCCCTTCTTCAACGACGTGCCCGCCCGCATGGCCGAGGCGCAACTGGTGATCAGCCGCGCGGGTGCCTCGTCGATTGCCGATCTGACGGTCATCGGACGGCCCGCGATCCTGATCCCCTTTGCGGCAGCCGCCGGCGACCATCAGACGGCCAATGCGCGCGGCATGGTCGATGCCGGTGCGGCGACGCTGGTCCCCGAGAGTCGCGCGGATGTGGCGAATATGACCGAGCAGATCCGCCTGATCCTTGGCCAGCCCAAGGCTGCGGTAAAAATGGCGGCCGGATCGCTCAAGCTGGGCATGCCGGATGCGGCCGAGCATCTGGCGGCGCTGGTCGAGCAATTGGGCGCGGCGCGAAAGTAAGAAAGGGGGAGGGGCGCTGCCCCTCTGGCCTGCGGCCATTCACCCCGGGATATTTTGAGACCGACGAGGGCCGGGGCTTGCCCTTTTGATCCTGATGGGGCAGGTGCGCTGCCTTGGACAACAAAGGACCAATGACCGATGAACGCCGCCGCTACCAAATTGCCGCTTGATGTTGGCCCGATCCATTTCGTGGGTATCGGCGGGATCGGCATGTCCGGCATTGCCGAGGTTCTGGCGAACATCGGTTACCGCGTGCAAGGGTCGGATCTGAAGGCGAGCAAGATCACCGAGCGTCTGGCCGGCATGGGTGTGACCGTGTTCGAAGGACAGCGGGCCGAAAACCTTGAAGGGGCCGAGGTCGTGGTGATTTCTTCGGCCATCAAACGCGGCAACCCCGAACTGGACGAAGCGCGTCGGCGCGGTTTGCCCGTGGTGCGGCGGGCCGAGATGCTGGCCGAGTTGATGCGGCTGCGTTCGAACGTGGCCATCGCCGGAACGCATGGCAAGACCACCACCACCACCATGGTTGCGGCGCTGTTGGACGCAGGCCATTTCGATCCGACCGTGGTCAACGGCGGCATCATCCATGCCTATGGATCCAACGCGCGGGTCGGGCAGGGCGAATGGATGGTGGTCGAGGCGGATGAAAGCGACGGCACCTTCAACCGGCTGCCCGCCACCATTGCCATTGTCACCAATATCGACCCCGAGCATATGGAACACTGGGGATCGATCGAGAATTTGCGGCAGGGATTTTATGACTTTGTGTCGAACATCCCCTTTTACGGCGTGGCCGTATGCTGCACGGACCATCCCGAGGTGCAGGCGCTGGTGGGACGCATCACCGACCGCCGTGTCGTGACTTTCGGGTTCAATACGCAGGCCGATGTGCGTGCGGTGAACCTGCATTACGTCAAGGGCGTAGCCAAGTTCGACATCGCGCTGCAGGCCGAGGGTCTGGTCATCGAGGGTTGCAGCCTGCCCATGCCGGGCAACCACAATGTATCGAACGCGCTGGCCGCGGTTGCGGTGGCGCGTCATCTGGGCATGCGCAAGGACGAGATCCGCGCGGCGCTGGCGGCATTCGGGGGTGTCAACCGCCGCTTTACCAAGGTGGGGGAAGTCAACGGCGTCACGATCATCGACGATTACGGGCACCATCCCGTCGAGATCGCCGCCGTGTTGAAGGCGGCGCGTCAGGCCTCGGAGGGCCGCGTGATCGCGGTGCATCAACCGCATCGCTATACCCGCCTGTCAAACCTCTTCGAGGATTTCTGCGCCTGCTTCAACGATGCCGACGTGGTGGGCATCGCCGATGTCTATGCCGCCGGTGAAGACCCAATTGCCGGTGCCAGCCGAGACGATCTGGTTGCCGGTCTGATCCGCCACGGGCATCGTCATGCCGTGCCGATTGCGGGCGAAGACGATCTTGAGGCGCTGGTGCGCGCCGAGGCCAAGTCTGGTGATATCGTGGTTTGTCTCGGGGCGGGCACGATCAGCGCCTGGGCCAACGGCCTGCCCACGAGGCTGATGGGCTGATGGCCGAACCGGGGCTCAAGCGCCGGCTGGGGCTGGGACTTTTGACCCTTTACGGCGTGGGCATCATGGTCGGCGCGGGCATTTACGTGCTGGTTGGCGCCGCCGCCGGTCAGGCCGGTGTCTGGGCGCCGCTCTCGTTTCTGCTGGCCGGTGTTGTGTCGATCCCG
>JAHEBS010000082.1 GCA_024642145.1 Marivivens sp. | reverse complement strand
CAGGTCTCTTGAAATTTAAGTTTGAATTTGGTTCATTTAGTGGGGGCGATGAAGTTGTATGGTTAGCTTTGTGTTCCTACGAACCTGAGTTCCCAAGGCGGGTAGAAAAAATAAATGCCCTGCTCACCGCAGGCAACGAAATAAGAAGCTCGCTCCATCAAGCCCCTTCAATTGACCAATTTATCTTCAATAGAAGCGGCAATATAGACACCGCCACTGTTGGGAAGATTGCCATCGCGCGGGCAATTCAGAAGGCCGAAAGAAAGTCGAAGCTGGCTGTTGATATTGGTGACCCTTACTCTGGGCGTCGCAAGAAATTCAGCGACTGGCGGGTAGCTGACACCTGGCTTCATAAGCTGTTCTTTCTCTTAATTGACGGCTGCAAAGACTTTGAGGCGCTTGCAGATCGACTAAAAAAGATTCGTATCATTTCATTCAACTATGATCGAGCCTTTCTCCATTACCTTTATCACGCTCTAGCCAATTACTATCCAGGACGAGAGATTGATATTGCCTCGCTGTTGAACGCACTTGATGTGATCCACCCATATGGTTCGCTTGGGAAGCTAGACTGGCAAGACGGTCGAATTGGTTTGCAGTATGGTGGTGAACTCAAAGGTGCGCGGCTCGCCGAAATCGCAGGTCGCATCTTGACCTTCAATGAAAGTGCGCTGGAAGGCGCACAAGCTAGAGCTAAGGAGGCAATGGGAAAAGCCTCGATGGTGATGTTCCTTGGATTTGCCTATCATGAACAGAACATGAATTTTCTTAGCGCGAAAAACGTCAATTCAGCTAAGGTTTTTGGAACAGCGCGTGGGCTTTCGGATTTTGATCAGGCATCTATTAAGTCAGAGATATCTAGATCTTTCGGTGTAATTGGCGAAGATATTCATCTCTACGCTGGTGACTGTTGTGATATTTTTACTCACTATAGTCGCGCGCTTAGGTTGGTCGGTATCTAGTAAGTATTTGCCCCCACCCAGCACGGGCAGCGCCCGACCCGCCCCCTAGGAGCGGGGGCGTTTCGCTTCCACCTCTTGGGTCAGGCGCCGCCCATACCGCTTGGGTGAAACGCTAGGACCTAGCGGCTCAGCGGGGCTCCCCCTCACTCACAATCCGCCTCGTCCCAGAACAGCCGTTCTGTCTCGCGCACGGTGCCGAACATGGTCAGGATCGTGCCGAGGCCAAAGCGTTCCTGATCGCCCACGGCCAGCACGTATTTGCCGCTGTCGGTCTGGTTGTGGACACGGATGTAATAGGTGCCAGCGGGGTAGACGGTGGTCGAGGCGAACGTGGCCCCGATTTCGGGCCCGACCCAATACCACTCTTTGCCGAACTCTTCGAACCACGGCCACCATTCAAACGTGGTCCCGTCGCGCCCGTCGATGCGGTTGAACTGGGCGTCATAGACGTCAAAGCTGAAGGTCTTTTGCAGATCGCAGCTTTCCAGCTTGGGCGCGGTCAGGCCCACGTAGAAATCAAAGGGCGTGGTTTCCTCGATCCGGTACCAGTCGGGCTGGCCGTCGAGGATGGCGTAGATCGCCTTGGAATGTTCGGCCTCGTCGATCACATAGGGCGCGTCCTGCGTCTTGGGCTCGAGGCTCAGAACAGGCGCATGGGCCAAGGCAGGCGTGGCCAGCAGGGTCAGGGCAAGGATCAGGGGCAGGCGCATTGTATGGGTCTCCTTTGCCAAGGATACGCCGCGCCGCCTTTGCCGGATCATTCAGGCGCCAAGAAACGCCCTGACCGCCGCCTCGAACTCGCGCGGCTTGTCGGCATGCAGCCAATGGCCCGCGCCGGGGATCTTGGCGAAGATCGCATTGGGGAAATGGGCTTTGATCGCGGCGCGATGGTCAGGCAGCACATAGTCCGACAGCGCCCCCGACAGAAACAGCGTCTTGCCTTGGAACTGCCCCCGCACATCGGGCCAGCCCACGATCTGCGGCATGAACGCCTCCAGCACATCAAGGTTCAGCCGCCAGCGTTTCTCTTTCATATCAAGGCTTTGCAGAAAGAAATCCCGCAGCGCCGGTTCCACGTCCAGCTGCGCCGCCGCCTCGGCGCGGTTGGTCACATGGGCCAGATCAACGCCGCGCATGGCGGTGATGTTGCTGACGGGGTTGTGGGTATAGGCCACGGGCGCAATATCGGCCACCACAAGCCGCCGCACCAGATCAGGCCGCGTCAACGCCAGCACCATCGCCGCCTTGCCACCCATGGAATGACCAACGATATCCATGGCTTGCCCCTCGGCCTCGATCACTGCGGCAAGATCGGCGGCCATGTCGAAATAGTCGTGGCTGTCGGCCCATGGGCTATTGCCATGGTTGCGCTGGTCCACCGCGATCACGGGGCCACGGTCTGAAAGGCGCTTGGCGATAACCCCCCAATTGCGCCCCGAACCATAAAGCCCATGGACAATCAAAAGCGGCGTGGCGGTGCCCGTCGAAGGCTGGCGGATCGTGTTCAGCATGCACCGGTTCTACACAATCATGCGCCCCCCAAGCCAGTGCCATTGTCGCAAGAATTTCCGTTGCTTAGCCTGAGGCCATGACCCATGCCGAGCTTGACCAAGCCCTGACCGACCTCAGCACCCGTCTGCGCCAACGCTACGGTCTGCGCGGCCGCGATCTGGCCGAGCAGGCGCGTGGGCTGTCGCAATTGCCGTCAGCCGCGCGGCAAGATGCGCGGCTTTTGGCACAAACGGCGCGGATGCTGCGCCACCCGCGCATGTCACGGCTGGTGGATCTGGACGAGGCCGCGCGCGCGCTCACCGATTTGCGCGGGGCGCTCAGGGGCGTGGACCCCGCCAAGGCGCGGGCCGATGCGCTGATCCGGCTGATCGGACTGACGGCGTTGCGGCTGGCGTTGCTGGGCGCCTCTTTGATGGCCTTCTTGCGTTGGCAGGGGCTTATCTGACCTCTGGCCCATGTGGCAGGGCCGCGCGGGACAGGGCGCTGCGTTCGACCAGCGTCACGGTCATGAACGCGACCCATAACAACAGATACCATGACCCGATTTTGGCAGGCGTGGTAAAGGCGCGCGGCAAGTGACCGGCATAGATCCAAGTGCCGGTCAGCGTCCCCACATTCTCGGCCACCCAAAGCGCCAGCGCCGACAGGAGCCCCGCTAGGGGCATGGGCATGGCGCGGTAGCGCTGACCTGTCACAAACCAGACCTGCGTACGCCAAAACAGCAGGACTGTCGCCGCCATAAGCGCGAGCCGCATGTCCGGCAGATAGTGATGCGCGAAAAAGTTCACATAGATGGCGACCGCCAGCCCAAGCGCCGCCGCCTGCGGTGGCCAAGGCGCGAAACGCATGCCGAAAATGCGGATGACGCGGGCAATGTAGCTGCCGACCGAGGCATACATGAACCCCGAAAAGAGCGGCACCGACATGATCTTGAACAGCGCGGGTTCAGGATAGGCCCATGATCCCGCCCCGACCTTGAACCATTCCATCGCCGTGCCGGTCAGGTGGAACAAAAGAATGACCCGCGCCTCGGCCCATGTTTCCAGCCGCAGGGCCAGCATCAGGGCCTGAACGGCAAGGGCAAAGACAAAAAGCGCGTCATAACGGGCAACAGGCCATTCTGGCTGCCACAGAAAACGCGACAGGATGATCGCCGCCAGCATCAGGCCGCCGAACAGGGCGGCCCAGCCCTGTTTCAGCACGAACATCGCAAATTCGACCAGTCCGGTCGGTAGACGGGCGCGCGCCCAATCGCCGAGCGCGCGCTCTTGTCCTGCGGTGGGCCTGATGCGGCCCGCCAAAATCAAAGCCCCGGATACAGCGGGAACTGAAGGCAGAGCGCCTCGACCTTGGCGCGCACGCGGGCCTCGACCTCGCCGTTGCCGTCCTCGCCATTTGCGGCCAAGCCGTCAACGACCTCGACGATCCAATCCGCAATCAGGCGGAACTCGGCCTCGCCAAAGCCGCGCGTCGTGCCGGCGGGGGTGCCAAGGCGCACGCCCGAGGTCACGGTGGGCTTTTCGGGGTCAAAGGGGATGCCGTTCTTGTTGCAGGTGATATGCGCGCGGCCCAAAGCCTTGTCGGTGGCGTTGCCCTTGACGCCCTTGGGGCGCAGATCGACGAGCATCAGATGCGTGTCGGTGCCGCCCGTGACGATATCGAGCCCGCCCTTCATCAACTGGTCGGCCAGTGCTTGGGCGTTCTTGACCACCTGCGCGGTATAGGCCTTGAACTCGGGGCGCAGCGCCTCGCCAAAGGCCACGGCCTTGGCCGCGATCACATGCATCAGGGGGCCACCCTGAATGCCGGGGAAGATGGCCGAGTTGACCTTTTTGGCGATTTCTTCGCTGTTGGTCAGGATCATGCCGCCGCGCGGACCGCGCAGGGTCTTGTGCGTGGTGGTGGTGGCCACATCCGCATAGGGGAAGGGCGATGGGTGCTGCCCACCCGCCACCAGACCGGCAAAGTGCGCCATATCGACCAGCAAGAGCGCGCCCACGCTGTCGGCGATCTCGCGGAAACGGGCAAAGTCGATCTTGCGCGGAATGGCCGAGCCGCCAGCGATGATCAACTTGGGTTGATGTTCGGCGGCGAGGGCCGCGACCTGATCGTAGTCGATCAGGCTGTCTTGCTGACGCACGCCGTATTGCACGGCATTGAACCATTTGCCCGACTGGTTGGGGGCGGCGCCATGGGTCAGGTGGCCACCCGAGGCGAGGTTCATGCCAAGGATCGTGTCGCCTGGCTTCAACAGCGCGTTGAACACACCTTGGTTGGCCTGCGAGCCCGAGTTGGGCTGGACGTTGGCATAGGTGCAGCCGAACAGCTGGCACGCGCGGTCAATGGCGAGGTTTTCGGCCACATCGACGAAATCGCAGCCGCCGTAGTAGCGCTTGCCCGGATAGCCTTCGGCGTATTTGTTGGTCATGACCGAGCCCTGCGCCTCCATCACGGCGCGGCTCACGATGTTTTCCGAGGCGATCAACTCGATCTCATGGCGCTGGCGACCAAGTTCGCCAGTGATGGCGCCAAAAAGCGCGGGGTCGCGGGTCGAAAGGCTTTCGGTGAAAAAGCCGCTGTCACGATGCGAAATGGTCATGGGATGCCTCGGGGACAAAGGGATGTTGGGGGCGATATCTACGGGGGCTTTGCGACGCTGGAAACCCTCGATTGCGGCATTCCCCTGCCAAATCCGAAATCGGTGCCCCGCAAAGTGGTCGCGCGGTTCCGATCGTAAACCCCGCATTGCCACTGGCCTTGCGGTTCGCCATCCGTCAAGTTGGGCGCAAGAGCCCGTTTGGAGCCGTGCCCATGACCCGTATCGCCTTTGTCGCCAGCGAAACCGCCGCCGCGCAAGACGCGCTGACGGCGCTGAGCGCGCGCTACGGGCAGAGCGATACAGACCGCGCCGAGGTGATCGTGGCCTTGGGGGGTGACGGTTTCATGCTGCAGACCCTGCACGCAACCGAGGATCGCGATCTGGCGGTTTACGGGATGAACCGAGGCACCGTGGGCTTTTTGATGAACGCCTATCAGGAGGACACGCTGATCGAGCGGCTGGCCGCTGCCGAAGAGGCCGTCCTGCACCCTTTGCGAATGACGGCGACAACCGTCGATGGCCTGCAACACCGCCGGCTTGCGATCAACGAGGTCAGCCTGCTCAGGGCGGGCCCGCAGGCGGCGCGGCTGCGGATCTCGGTCGATGGACGCGTGCGCATGGACGAACTGGTCTGCGATGGCGCGCTGTTGGCGACGCCCGCAGGTTCGACCGCCTATAATTACTCGGCGCACGGGCCGATCCTGCCAATCGGTGCCGAAGTGCTGGCGCTGACGCCCGTCGCGGCATTCCGGCCGCGGCGTTGGCGCGGGGCTTTGCTGCCCACATCGGCCGTGGTGCGGTTCGAGGTGATCGAGGCCGACAAGCGCCCAGTGATGGCAGACGCCGATGGTAAATCGGTGCGCGATGTGGCGGTGGTCGAGGTTACCTCGGAACCCCGCGTGCGGCACCGCATTCTCTTTGATCCGGGCCATGGTCTGGACGAACGGCTTTTGCGCGAACAGTTCACATGAAAAAGGGCGGCCCTGATGGGCCGCCCTTTATGTCTATTGGCTGTGGATCAGTTAAAGGCCCAGACCGCCAGCACCATGGCACAAAGTGCCGAGATGCCCGAAACCATACCCAGCCGCGCCATGGTTGCGCCATTGGGCGGCGTGCCGGATTTGGCCGCGCGCTGGCCGAGGAACTGGGCATAAAGCGCGGCGAGCGTGACGATCAGCACAAACACCATCTTGGTCGAGAACAACGCGGGCATGGCAGCAAACCCGCCCAGTTGCAGCACCATCCAGACGCCCGTCAGCCACAACATCAACAGCGCGATAAATGACAGGCGGCCGATCTTGGCCTGCACCCCGCCAATCGCACGTGCCGCCTCGGCAGCCGCGCCTCTGGCGCTGCGGGCAGCCAGCATATTGGCCACACCGCCGCCTGCGGCCACCGCAAAGCTGAACAGATGGATGGCCAGAAGAATCTTGATCATGAAGGTCTCCCCGAATTGATTTTCGGCGAGCCTAGGCCCGCCGCCCTTTTGGGGCAAGCGGGCGCATGATCATGACTTAGCGTAACCCATGGCCTGCAAAGCCACACGTATTTCGTCGAGGATCGCGGGGTCGTCGATGGTGGCGGGCATCTTGTAGTCCTGCCCGTCGGCGATTTTGGCCATGGTCGCGCGCAAGATCTTGCCCGAGCGGGTCTTGGGCAGGCGGTCCACCACGGTCGCCAGCTTGAAGGCCGCGACAGGGCCGATGCGGTCGCGCACCAAGCGGATGCATTCCTTGACGATTTCGTCATGCGGTCGGTTGCAGCCCTTGTTGAGACACAAGAACCCCATGGGCAACTGCCCCTTGAGATCATCTGCGACACCGATCACCGCGCATTCTGCAACGTCAGCGTGGCCGGCCAAGACCTCTTCCATGGCGCCGGTTGACAGGCGGTGACCCGCCACGTTGATCACGTCGTCCGTGCGCGCCATGATGTAGAGATAGCCGTCTTCGTCGATCATCCCCGCATCGCCGGTTTCATAATAGCCGGGGAACTTTGAGAGGTAGGATTTGCGGAACCGGTCTTCGGCATTCCACAATGTGGGCAGCGTGCCGGGCGGCAGGGGCAGGGGGGTGACGATCGCGCCCAATTCGCCCGGTGGCAATTCGCGGCCCTCGTCATCGACAACTTTCATCGCATAGCCTGGCATCGGTACGGCGGGCGAGCCAAGCTTGACGGGCAAAAGCTCGATCCCGACGGGGTTGGCGACCGCCGGATAGCCCAACTCGGTCTGCCACCAATGGTCGATCACTGGCACCTTGAGCGCATTTTGCGCCCAGATAATGGTGTCCGGATCGGCGCGTTCGCCCGCCAGATAAAGGATGCGCAAGGACGAGATATCATAATCGCCGATCAACTCGGCCTTGGGATCGTCGCGCTTGATCGCGCGGAAGGCGGTCGGTGCGGTGAACAGCGAGCGGACCTTGTAGTCCTGAATGACCCGCCAGAACGTGCCAGCATCGGGCGTGCCGACGGGTTTGCCCTCGAACACGATGGTCGAGTTGCCGTGGATCAGCGGGCCGTAACAGATGTAGCTGTGGCCCACGACCCAGCCCACGTCCGATGCCGCCCAGAAAACCTCGCCCGGATCGACGTTATAGACGTTCTTCATCGTCCAGTGCAGCGCCACCAGATGCCCTGCGGTATCGCGCACCACACCCTTGGGCGCGCCGGTCGTGCCGGAGGTGTAAAGGATATAGGCCGGATCGCTGCCCTTGACCGCGACACAGTCGGCGGGCGTGGCGCCGGACTGGAAATCGTTCCAGTCAAAGTCACGGCCCTCGATCAGATCGGCGGGGTGCTGGCTGCGCTGCAGGACCACACAGAAATCGGGTTTGTGCTTGGCCATGGCAATGGCGCCGTCAAGCAGGGGCTTATAGGGCACCACCCGTCCGGGTTCGATCCCGCATGATCCGGCGATGATGGCGCGGGGGGTCGCGTCATCGATCCGAACGGCCAGTTCATTGCTGGCAAATCCGCCAAAAACCACCGAATGCACCAGACCGATGCGCGCGCAGGCCAACATCGCGACCAGCGCCTCGGGGACCATGGGCATGTAGATGATCACGCGGTCGCCTGCCTTCAGACCGCGCGCGGCCAGCGCGCCGGCCAACAGGGCCACGCGGTCCTTGAGGTCGGCGTAGGTGATCTGGTCCTTGGTGCCGGTGATCGGGCTGTCGTAATAGATTGCCACCTGATCGGCGCGCCCGCCCGCCACATGGCGATCCACGGCATTCCAGCAGGTGTTGACTTCGGCGTCGGCAAACCACGTGTAGAGCGGGGCCTTGCTATCATCGAGCGCCCTTGACGGCGGTTTGACCCAATCGATGGCCTTGGCAGCCTCCATCCAGAAGCCTTCGGGGTCCTGTTGCCAGCCCGCGTAGATGTCCTGATAGCTCATGGCTCCCTCCTCGCCGCAATCTGCGACGAGTTAGGGGCCAGAAACGCGCGCGGGGCAAGCGGTTTGCCGATAGCGGGCTAGAGGTTTTGTAAAGACTTTACAGAATTTGCGCGCCGCTGGTTTTCAGGATTTACCAGCGTTCACTGATGTTAGCGGGAACATTCCGCCCGATGGCGCCTGCCTCGGGCGGAGAATGGGTCAGCCGTAATGCGTGACGGGCGTGCCCGCCAGCGCCGACATGTTCAAAAGACCCCGCGCGGTGATCGAGGGCGTGACGATATGGGCGCGGTTGCCCATGCCCATCAGGATCGGCCCGACCTCGAGCCCGTTCGCCTTGGCCTTGAGGACGTTGCGCACCGCGCTTGCCGCGTCGGTCGAGGGGAAAACCAGCACATTGGCCTGCCCCTTGAGGCGGCCATTGGGGAAAATGCGGTCGCGCAACTCGGCGTCAAAGGCCAGATCGGCGGTCATTTCGCCTTCGTACATGAAATTGCTGCCCCGCGCGTCAAGCACCGCCATGGCCTGCCGCATCCGCGCCCCAGAAGAGGTGTCGAGGTTCCCGAATTGCGAGTTCGAGCAGAGCGCGATCTTGGGCTCGATGCCGAAACGGCGCACGTGGCGTGCGGCGGCGATGGTGGCTTCGGCGACCTCTTCGGGTGAGGGCACGGCATGGACATGGGTATCGGCCACAAACAACGGGCCGTCCTCGAGGATCATCATGCTGAGCGCGCCGATGGGTTTGAGCGCCTCGTTACCCAGAACCTGCGTGATGTAGTTGAGGTGCCACAGATATTGGCCGAACGTGCCGCAGATCATGCTGTCGGCCTCGCCGCGGTGAACCATGACAGCGGCAATCGCGGTGGTGTTGGTGCGCATGATGGCGCGGGCGAGGTCGGGCGTGACGCCACGCCGCGCCATCAATTCGTGATAGGTGCCCCAATAGTCGCGATAGCGGGGGTCGTTCTCGGGGTTCACGATCTGGAAATCGGTCAGCGGGCGGATCTTGAGCCCCGCGCGTTCGCAGCGCCGCTCGATCACTTCGGGGCGGCCGATCAGGATCGGCGTCTCGGTGGTTTCCTCCATGATGGCCTGCGCCGCGCGCAGCACGCGTTCATCCTCGCCCTCGGCAAAGACGATGCGACGGGCCGAGGTGCGGGCGGCCTCGAACACGGGGCGCATGACCATGGCCGAGCGGAACACCGAGCCGTCAAGTTTCTGGCGGTAGGCCTTCATATCCTCGATGGGCCGCGTGGCGACGCCGGTTTCCATCGCGGCCTTGGCCACGGCCGAGGCGACAACACCGATCAGGCGCGGGTCAAAGGGCTTGGGGATCAGGTAATCGGCGCCAAAGGTCAGCTTTTCGCCCTGATAGGCGGCGGCAGCCTCGGCGCTGGTGGTGGCGCGGGCGAGGGCGGCGATACCTTCGACACAGGCGATCTTCATCTCGTCGTTGATCTCGGTCGCGCCGACATCCAGCGCGCCGCGGAAGATGAAGGGGAAACAGAGGACGTTGTTCACCTGATTGGGATAGTCACTGCGGCCTGTGGCGATGATGGCCTCGGGGGCGGCGGCGCGCGCCTCTTCGGGGGCGATTTCGGGCGTCGGGTTGGCCAGCGCAAAGATGATCGGACGGGCGGCCATGCTGGCCACCATCGCGGGTTTCAACACGCCTGGTCCGGACAGGCCAAGAAACAGATCGGCGCCCTTGATGACCTCGGCCAGTGTCGCGGGCGTGGTGCCTTGGGCATAATCCGCCTTTTGCGGGGTCATGTCCTTTTCGCGGCCCTTATAGACCAGACCTTCAAGGTCGCAGAGCCAGACGTTCTCGCGCTTGACGCCCAGTTTAAGCAGCATGTTCAGGCAGGCGATGCCCGCAGCGCCGCCGCCAGTCGAGACCACTTTGACATCTTCGAAGGCCTTGCCCGCCACATGCAGCGCATTGGTGGCCGCCGCACCGACGACGATCGCGGTGCCATGCTGGTCGTCGTGGAAGACGGGGATGTTCATCCGCTCGCGGCAGAGTTTCTCGACGATGAAACAGTCGGGCGCCTTGATGTCTTCGAGGTTGATGGCGCCGAAGGTGGGTTCCAGCGCGCAGACGATATCGGCCAGCTTGACGGGATCGGGCTCGTTCAACTCGATGTCGAAACAGTCGATATTGGCGAATTTCTTGAAAAGAACGGCTTTTCCTTCCATCACGGGCTTTGACGCCAGCGCGCCGATATTGCCCAGACCCAGAACCGCAGTCCCGTTCGACACCACCGCCACAAGGTTGCCGCGCGCGGTATAGTCGCGGGCGGTATCGGGGTTGTCCTTGATTTCCAGACAGGCCTCGGCCACGCCGGGGCTATAGGCGCGTGACAGGTCGCGGCCGTTGGCCATGGGCTTGGTGGCGCGGATCTCGAGTTTGCCGGGCTTGGGGTAGCGGTGATAGTCAAGCGCCGCCTGTCTCAGCGTTTCCTTGGCCGTATCGGACATTCTGCTCTCCCCGGGACTATAATAGTTTAATGCTAAACAACTTTGCTTCCGCTGGGGAAGCCCTGTGCCGGAATAAGCACTTTTAGGTAGTTCTTGCAAATCCAATCGCCTGCGGACAGGCTCGGGCTATCATGACAGAGCCTTCCGAAATCCGCGCAGAAATGTGCCTGCCGACCTCCGATCTGCGCGAGGATATCCCGTTCTTCACGCGCCTGCTGAAGATGCGGCTGGATATGATCTATCCCGCCGATAATCCGCAGGTGGCGGTGTTTTCCGGCCATGGGCTGCGCCTGCGTCTGGATCAGGAAGACAAGGGTGCCGCGGGCCGCATCCGCATTATGACCGACGACCCCGATTTTGCGGGCGGCGCCAAGACGCTCACCTCGCCCGGTGGCACGCTGGTCACCTTGGACGAATTGAACCCGCCGCTGGTCATGCCGCAGACCGAACATGCCTTTGTTGTGCGTCGCTTGGCCGATCAGGCGCCTTGGGTCATCGGGCGGGCGGGCATGATGTATCGCGATCTGGTGCCCTCGCGGCTGGGCGGGGCCATGATCGCCAGCCATATCCGTATTCCTGACGGTGGCCCTGTGCCTGATATGGTGCATTTCCATAAAGTCGGGTTCCAACTGATCTTTTGCTACAAGGGCTGGGTCGATGTGGTTTACGAGGATCAGGGTCCGGCAATCCGTCTGACCGCGGGCGATTGCTTTATCCAGCCGCCCGAAATCCGCCACCGCGTGCTGCATGCCAGCGACGGGATCGAGGTGATCGAGATCGGCGTGCCGGCCGAGCATGTGACCGAGATCGATCATGTGATGGAACTGCCCACGCCGGATCTGCGCCCCGCGCGCGAATGGCAGGGGCAGCGGTTCGTCCATAACGTCGCCGCCAAGGCGACATGGGCGCCGGCGCGGCTACAGGGTTTCGAGGCGCGCGATACGACGATTGCGGCCAATACCAAGGACGTGGCGGGGGTCATGGTCATGCGCCGTGGCGTGGGCGATCCAGTCTGGACGCGGCACGATGCCGACATCCATTTCACCTTTGTCATGGCGGGCGCGATGACGCTTGAGGGGGAGGGTAAGGATCCCTTCCGCCTCTCGCCCGGCGATGCCTTTGTCATTCCGCCGGGCATGGCCACGCGCTACAGCGCGCCCACGGATGATATCGAACTGTTGGAGGTCACGCTGCCGGGGCGGTTCTCCACCGAACCCATTGCCTGAGCCAATCCGGACTTGTCACGGCATGACAGCGGCACTAGGGCTTAACCAAATGGTCAAAAGAGGTCCCAATGTCTCTGGTCGATGATGCCCGCAAGGTTCGCCACAACGCCTATGCGCCCTATTCGCGGTTCAAGGTGGGTGCGGCGATCCGCTCTACCTCGGGTAATGTCTTTGTCGGCGTGAACGTCGAAAACGCAGCCTATCCCGAAGGCACCTGTGCCGAGGCCGGTG
>JAHEBS010000215.1 GCA_024642145.1 Marivivens sp. | reverse complement strand
GCCGGCTCGGTCATCCATGCGATGCACCACGAGCAGGATATGAACAACTATGGTGGCCTGCGGAAAAAGATCCCCGTCACCTTCTGGGCGATGATGATCGGCACGCTGGCGATCACCGGTGTCGGCATTCCGCTGACCAACATCGGCTTTGCAGGGTTCCTGTCCAAGGACGCCATCATCGAGAGCGCCTATGCCTCGGGTTCGGGTTATGCCTTCTGGCTGTTGGTCGTGGCAGCTGCCTTTACCAGCTTCTACTCGTGGCGCCTGATCTTCCTGACCTTCTACGGCAAGCCGCGCGGCGACCACCACACCCACGACCATGCCCATGAAAGCCCCGCTGTCATGTTGGTGCCCTTGGGCGTGCTGAGCCTTGGCGCGATTTTTGCCGGTATGCTCTGGTACAACCAGTTCTTTGGCGACCACCACGCGGTCAGCGACTTCTTTGCGCTGCCCCATGCCGAAGAATCTGTTGCGGCCGAGGGTGGCCACGATGCCGCCGCGACCGACGCGCATGCCACCGAGGCCGCCGCGACCGAGGCCGCGCCTGCCGAGGCCGCCGCCGATGCCCATGCGACCGAAACCGCGACCATGGCCGAAGGTGCGACCCATCCTGCAACATCGCCCGCCCGTGGCGCGATCTATATGGGTGCCGACAACCATGTGATGGAACTGGCCCACGAAAGCCCCGATTGGGTCAAGGTCAGCCCCTTTGTCGCCATGGTGCTTGGCTTCCTGATGGCCTTCCAGATGTATATCCGTCGTCCCGATTGGCCGGCGAAACTGGCCGCCAACCAGCGTCCGCTCTACCTGTTCTTGCTGAACAAGTGGTATTTCGACGAGATCTACGACTTTATCTTTGTGCGCCCTGCGCTGGCCCTCGGCCGCTTCCTGTGGAAGCGCGGCGATGGTGCGGTGATTGACGGCACCATCAACGGTGTCGCCCTGCGCATCATTCCCGCGCTGACCCGTTTTGCCGGGCGTCTGCAGTCGGGTTACGTGTTCCACTATGCCTTCGCCATGGTCCTCGGCATCGCCGTTATTCTGACCTGGGTTACGCTCACCGGAGGGGTTAACTGATGAGCAACCTTCTTTCGCTCACCACATTCTTCCCGCTCCTCGCGGCGCTGATCCTCGCGCTGTTTCTGCGCGGCGATGATGAAACCGCGCAGCGCAATGCCAAATGGGTGGCCATGGCCGCGACCCTGACCACCTTGGTCATGTCGCTCTTTATTCTGGCGTCTTTCGACAAGGCCGATACCGGATTTCAACTGGTCGAGAGCCGTCCTTGGCTGGCTGGTCTGAACTACAAGATGGGCGTTGACGGGATCTCGATCCTGTTTGTCATGCTGACGACCTTCCTCATGCCGCTGGTGATCTGGTCGGCGTGGGGTGTGACCACCCGCGTCAAGGAATACATGATCGCCTTCTTGATCCTTGAAACGCTGATGCTTGGCGTGTTCATGGCGCTGGATCTGGTGCTGTTTTACCTCTTCTTCGAGGCGGGCCTGATCCCGATGTTCCTGATCATCGGCATCTGGGGCGGCAAGGACCGCATCTATGCCTCGTTCAAGTTCTTCCTCTACACCTTTTTGGGCTCGGTCCTGATGCTGGTGGCCATGGTGGCAATGTTTGCCACCGCGGGCACCACCGATATCCCGACCCTGATGAGCTTTACCTTTGACAGCGCGCCCTTGACCGTGCTGGGCCTGCATATCGCGGGCGGCATGCAAACGATCCTGTTCTTGGCCTTCTTTGCCTCGTTTGCGGTCAAGATGCCGATGTGGCCTGTCCATACATGGTTGCCCGACGCCCACGTTCAGGCGCCGACGGCGGGTTCGGTGGTGCTGGCTGCGATCTTGCTCAAGATGGGCGGTTACGGCTTCTTGCGTTTCAGCCTGCCCATGTTCCCGATCGGGACCGAGGTCATGACGCCGCTGGTGTTCTGGATGTCGGCCATCGCCATCGTTTACACCTCGCTTGTCGCGATGGTGCAGACCGATATGAAAAAGCTGATCGCCTATTCGTCGGTCGCCCACATGGGCTATGTGACGATGGGTATCTTTACCCTCAACCAGCAGGGCATCGACGGTGCAATCTTCCAGATGTTGAGCCACGGCTTCATTTCCGGCGCGCTCTTCCTCTGCGTGGGCGTGATCTATGACCGGATGCACACCCGCGACATTGACGCCTATGGCGGACTGGTGAACCGGATGCCCGCCTATGCGCTGGTGTTCATGTTCTTCACCATGGCCAACGTGGGCCTGCCCGGCACCTCGGGCTTTGTGGGCGAGTTCCTGACGCTCATGGGCGCGTTCAAGGCCAATACCTGGGTTGCCGCTGTTGCGACCTCGGGCGTGATCTTCTCGGCGGCCTATGCGCTCTGGCTTTACCGCCGCGTGGTCATGGGTGAGCTGGTCAAAGAGGCGCTCAAGTCCATCACCGACATGACCCGCCGTGAAAAGCTGATCTTCGCGCCGCTGATCGCGATGACGCTGATCCTTGGCGTCTATCCCCGCCTTGCCACGGACTATTTCAGCCCGTCGGTAAGCGCCCTTATCACACAGGTCTCGGCCGCACAGAGTGCTGCCGCCACGACCGAAACCGCCGAACACTGAGGAGCGGGGCATGATTTCGACCGATATCCAGACCGTATTGCCCGAGGTCATCCTTGCGGCCTATGCGATGGCAGCCCTCTTGGTGGCCGTCTATACCAGCAAGGACCGTCTCGCCTCGGCGCTGACATGGGTCACGGGCGCGGTTTTTGCGCTGACCGCGCTCTGGATCGCGGGCCGCGATGTCACGGCAACCGCCTTTGGCGGCATGTTCGTGGCCGACGGTTTCTCGACCTTCGCGCAGGTCACGATCCTGCTCTCTGCCGCCGCCGTGCTGGTGATGGGCGAGGCCTATATGAAGCGCCGCGGCCTGCTGCGGTTTGAATACCCCATCCTGATCACGCTGGCGGTTGTCGGCATGATGGTCATGGTTTCGGCGGGCGACCTGATGGCGCTCTACATGGGTCTCGAGCTTCAGTCGCTGGCGCTTTATGTCGTGGCCGCCCTGCGCCGTGACAGCGTGAAATCGACCGAAGCGGGTCTGAAATACTTCGTCCTTGGCGCGTTGTCGTCGGGTCTGATGCTTTACGGCGCCTCGCTGACCTATGGTTTCGCTGGCACGACGCTGTTCACGGGCATTGTCGCCGCAACCCAAGGCGGGGCCTCGCTGGGGCTGCTGTTCGGTCTGGTCTTCATGATGACGGGCTTTGCCTTCAAGGTTTCGGCCGCACCGTTCCATATGTGGACGCCTGACGTTTAC
>JAHEBS010000081.1 GCA_024642145.1 Marivivens sp. | reverse complement strand
GAACTGGTAGCCGACAGACAGAACCCAACCGATATCGACCAGATCGGACAGCACCAAGGCCTGTGCAAACAGGCCGCCATCCGTGGCATAGGTTGCGGTGAGCGTATAGAACGGGTTGCTGCCTTCGCTCGCTGCGCCAAGTTCGACGCTCAGGTTGCTGTTGGCGTGGTAACCGATCCAGCCGTTAAAGGCGTTGCCAGAACCCGCCGCTCCGGCTGTGCCGATGCCGTAATAATAGCGCCCAGCGTCTGCGCTATAGGCGATATGGTAGAAAAAGGGAGATGCATTGATCACTTGTTGGGCGCTGGCGACGAGCTGGCCGTTGCCGATGTCGGTGCTGTAGGCCAAGGCGACAGCGCTTTCAGAGCCATCAATAAGATGCCAAGATAGTGCCAGATCGCCACCACCGATTTGGCCATCATAGCGTGCCCCGATGACGCGACCCTGTGCTGCAAGCGACAGAATCTCGTATCCAATGAAATTGCCGGTATTGAAGACGTCGAACATCATCATCTGCGGTGCGTAAGATGTCTGCTTGTTTGCGCTGATCGCGGTTGCCACTGCAGGCACGCCGACGCTGATTTTGCCAAAGCTACCCGAATAGGTGAGGGCAGCTTCATAGACCGCGCCGCCGGAGCCGAAGGTTGTGCCACCAAAGATGCGCCCATCGAATCCCAGACCGTTGGAAAATGCGCCGGGCTCGGTCGAGAAATTCAGATTAACCGCCAACGCTATATCGGAGGGGCCAAGGCCGCTACCTGTCGCGGCGACGACATAGCCATCATAGGTAAAGCCACCCGAGGTTTGCGCCTGTGCGACAGAAGCAGTGCCGAGGGCAAGAACTGCGGCGAGGGAAAGTTTCAAAGACATGATGAACTCCGATTGCAAATATGTTGCGACGGATGCTGCGCTCTTTTTGCGGCCAAATCAAACTCGGGCGGCGTTTGGCCTCCGGCAAGTTCACGACTGCGGCTGATCAGTCACACCGGCCTGATCGAGCAGCGATTGAAACCGCGCCTCTGCGGCTTTTAGCGTTGCATCGAATCCTTGGGTCAGGGGGTGCCTTTGGGCGCAGAACTGCGCCACCTGCGCCACGCGGACCGCCATGTCCGGCCGCACGCCCACCAGATCGCGTTTGATGATCTTGGCGGTTGCGTTCCAGCCGCGCCGCTTGGCCTCGCGCGTGATCAAGAGCAGGCGCTGGATCGCATGCATCGTCGTGTAGAGTGCAAGGTAGTCCATGAACGCCGCGCGGTCCTGATCACGCGTTACGGGCCAGTTTTCCTCAACCAGTTCGAACATGGTTGCCGCCTCGACGGGCCATGTTTCATCGCCGATCAACCAAGCAAAATCCTCAGCCCCATGCCGGCAGGCGGCAAATTCGAAATCGAACCAGCGCACGCGACCTTCGGGGCTGACAATGGCGTTGCCGGAACGGCCGTCCCAGCGGATGAACCGGTCGGGTTTGACGGTGATGGCCGCGATCAGCGCGCTGCCGTCTACGGGGGCGGGCGGCAACGCCAGCGCCGTGGCCAATTCCGCGATTCCGGCCGCGACGCCGATCAACCAGTTATCCGACACGCCAATCGGCGGCAGGGCGGCAAGGGTAGCATCCGCTTGGCCCGCCTCTTGCAGCTCGAATAACGATCTGACGGTTTTGGCGGCAAGGGCGCGCTTTGCCGCGCCTTCGACCGCGCGGATCGCCTCGCCCAGTCGCTGTCCCGCAATGGCCTCTTGATACAGGATGCCGTCTTCAAAGCCGATAAAGGCGGGGCAAAGGTCGGTGCGTGGCGACAGGCGCTCAAGCACTAAGGCCTCGCGCTGATTGCGGCGCAATTCGGGCCTGACAGAGATGATCAGACTGCGGCTTGCGGTTTCAGCGCGAAAGCTGCCACGACTGCGCCCGCCGGGGGCCGCGATCCGCAAGACACGCTCGCCCAGAAAGGCACTTGCCTTGGCAGCGATCTGCTCGGGCGATAATTTGCGTGTCTTGTCAGCCATTTAGCGGCGGCTCCCGTGTTGTGATATGCAATCCTCGACGGATTGGGCGGCGCAACGTCAGCAAATCCGACGGCGGCGTGGAGGCGAATCCCTTGGTCCGGATCAGCCCACAGACTTTGACTTGATTCGGCAAGCGATGCCTTGGTTGCCACATTATTGTTGCCGGAAATGCGAGTAATTCTCGCAACCTTTAGGTCATTGTTAATCTTTTCTGTGGGTAACTCTGTCCAAGTCATGGTTAAAGCACAGTTTCCTTTGCCATTTGGCCTCTCTCACAAAAGTATGGGGTAAATCGAATGTCGGGTGCGGCCATGGGGGTGGCGATGCCGGATACGATGGATTGCCGGACATGCTGGGGGGCTGGCCGGTGGGTCTACGGACCTTCGGATTGATGGGAAGCTGCTATGTCTGATTCAACAAAAGAGACTTCGGGTACTGCCAAGGGCACCGCGACAACGACGTCGGGGACCGCCAAAGGGACCGCGACATTCAATTATGCAACCGGTGACAGCGACACGGGGACAGGGTCCAAGACCTATTCGTCCGGCGGCACCGGCACGACCCCTGCGACGGGCCACACGGGTGCCACAGGCACCTCGAGTGGCACGGGTAGCACCGGCGGCACGGGTAGCACCGGCGGCACGGGTAGCACTGGCGGCACGGGTAGCACCGGCGGCACGGGTCACACCGGCGGCACAGGCGGTGGCGGCACAGGCGGTGGCGGCACTGGCGGTGGCACTGGCGGCACGGGCGGAACCGGCGGCACGGGTGGCACCCATTGTGACCCCGACGGTATCGTGGATGGCACTTCGGGCGACGACGTCATGCTGCCCGGCTATAAGGACCCCGATTGCGATTACGTTGACGGGCCTGATGGCGATAACGACATCATCTATGCCTATGGCGGCGATGACATCGTGGTGGCAGGCGCCGGTGATGACCTTGTTCGTGGCGGCACGGGCGATGACGATATTACCGGCGGCGAAGGCATCGACACGCTCTTTGGCGAGGAGGGCAGCGATACCTTCCATGGCGGCAACGGCGGCGACAATGTCATCGGTGGCGAAGATGAAGACGGCAAGGATTGGGACGTCCTCGATCTGACCGGCTCGAACGTCGATTACATCGAATATACCTCGTCCGACCACGAAGAGGGCATTGTCCACTTCGGTGACGGCACGACGATGCAGTTCTCGGAAATCGAGCAGGTCATTCCGTGCTTTACCTACGGCACCATGATTGCCACCCCGCGTGGCGAACTGCCGGTGGAAAACCTCAAGCCCGGCGATCGTGTGATTACCCGTGACAACGGCATCCAGGAAATCGCCTGGGTCGGCCATAAGGCCCTGTCGAGCCGCGCGCTCCTCTCGGCCCCGCATTTGCGGCCGGTGATGATCCGCAAAGGCTCGCTTGGCAACGGGTTGCCCGAGCGTGACATGATGGTGTCGCCAAACCACCGCATGCTGGTGGCCAACGACCTGACCCAGCTCTATTTCGAAGAGCGCGAGGTTCTGGCTGCTGCCAAGCATCTGGTGGGCAGTCAGGGCATCGAACAGGTGGATGTGATCGGCACGACCTATGTCCACTTCATGTTCGAGCGCCACGAGGTTGTTCTGGCCAACGGGTCTTGGACCGAAAGCTTCCAGCCCGGCGATTATAGCCTCAAGGGCGTGGGTAACGCCCAGCGCGGGGAAATCCTCGAACTCTTCCCCGAGTTGGCCACCCCGTCGGGCATCCACAATTACCAGGCCGCGCGCAAGTCGCTCAAGCGTCACGAAGCGCGGTTGCTGGTTCGCTAACATGCAGCGCAGGCGGCGCTCTCTGGGGGGAGGCACCGTCTGACAACAGGGGGTCGGTCGCAAGACCGGCCCCTTTTTGGTTCACAGTCCGGTGCGGGCGCGGAACGCGGCCCAGTCTTGGGGCGTATCCAGATCAAGGCGCGCAATCTGGCCGGTCAGACGCACCAGCCGTGTCTGGTCGCGCAGGGGGCGAACGATGTCCTCGCCGCCGGAATCGCCGCCCAGTTTGGCAAACTGCGGTCGCAGTCCGGCGTCGAACACAACCGGATGGCCATGTGCGCCGTCTTGCGTGGCGCCGCGTGTGACGGGGGCGGAATGCGCGCGGGCGGCATCCAGCACCGCACGCATCTCGGCCGCGCCGATCTCGGCCATATCACCCAAGACCAGCATGAAACGCGGGCATGGCGGCAGCATCGCGACCGCGACTCGCAAGGTGCCGCCCATGCCTTCGGCGGCCTCGGCGATCGCCAGGATCGTGACCCCCAGATCGGCAATCACCGCCGCACGCGGATGGTCGGCGCGGGGCAGCGCCACAAAGACCGGCTCGCCCAGCGCCAGCGCGGCCAAACACAAGCGGCGCAGTTGCGGCACGCCGCCCACGGTTTCCAAGAGCTTGTCGCGGCCCGCCATGCGGGTCGAGCCGCCAGCGGCAAGGATCAGGATCGGGCAGTTCATGCGCCCGACCCTAGGCCTGTGCCATCAGCCACGCAACTGCGCGCCCTCGGGGTCAAAGAGCGGGGTCGAAATGGCCCGCGCCTTGCGGCGACTGCCCAAGATCTCGATCTCGATCTCAAGCCCGTCCCGCGCCTTGTCGCGGGGCACCAGCGCATAGGCGATCGACTTGCCCGCATGGTGCGAATAGCCGCCGGATGTGCAAAAGCCGACCACTTTTCCGTCAATGAAAACAGGTTCATAGGCGGTCACATCGGCGTCCAGCGCATCGACTTCAAAACTCAACAGCTGCCGTTTCGGCGGGTTATCGCGTTCGGCCAGCGCCGCAGCCTTGCCGACCCAGTCATCGTTCTTTTTCCAGTCGATGAACCGGTCGATACCGGTTTCTGCGGCGGTATAGTCGGGCGAAAACTCGCGCAGCCACGACCCGAAGAAACGGTCCAGACGCAGGCTCATCATCGCGCGCATGCCAAAGGGAACCATGCCATGCGGCTGTCCCGCACCCCAGAGCGTGGCCCAAAGCTGGCGCTGGTCCATCGGGTCGCAGAAGATTTCATAGCCCAGATCGCCGGTGTAGCTGACGCGCTGAACGATGCAGTTGACCTGCCCCACGACCATGCGCCGCACATCCAGAAACCGCATCGACGCCACGTCGTCCCGCGTGCAAGCGGCCAATACATCGCGCGCCTTGGGGCCCGCGATCTGGAAGCCGGTGCGCCGGTCCGAGATGTTTTCGACGCTGACGCCATCCTCGAGGTTCTTGTGGAACCAGCGATAGTGGATCGCCTGCGCGCCATAGCTGGCGGTCAGCTGGAATTCTTCCGCGCCCAGACAGGATACGGTGAAATCCCCCCAGAGCCGCCCGCGGGGCGACAGCATCGGTGTCAGGCTCATGCGGCCTTTTTGCGGGATGCGGCCCGCCATGATGCGGTTCAGCCAGTCGCGGGCCTTGGGGCCCTTGACGCTGAACTTGCCAAAGTTCTGCACCTCGTTGATGCCCACGCCCGCGCGCACGGCCTGAACCTCGCGCGCTGTCGCCGCCCATGCGTTCGAGCGGCGGAAAGACGGGGTTTCATAGCGCGGCTCATCGCCTTGGGCGAAGTAGTTGACCACCTCGAGGCCGAACTGGTGCCCCCAGACGGCGCCCATGCTGTCGAAAATGTCATACATCGGCGTGGTGCGATGCGGGCGGGCGGCGGGCTTTTCCTCATTGGGGTAGGCGATGGAAAAGCGGGTCTGATAATTCTCGATTACCTTGGGCCGCGTGTAGCCGGGGCTGATCCAGTTGCCGAAACGACCGACGTCCAATCCGGTCACGTCGCGATCCGCCTCGCCTTCGATCATCCATTGCGCCAGCGTCAGGCCGACGCCGCCACCCTGACTGAACCCCGCCATGACGCCGCAGGCGGACCAATAGTTGCGCATCCCCGGCACCGGACCCACCAGCGGGTTGCCATCGGGGGCAAAGGTAAAGGGGCCATGGATCACGCTCTTGACGCCTGCGCGTTCCAGCACGGGAAAACGCTTGTAGGCAAAGGCAATCGACTCTTCGATTTTGTCGAAATCATCGGCCAAAAGCTCATGGCCAAAGGTCCACGGTGTGCCGTCAACCGCCCATGGGCGGCATTTCTTTTCATAAAAGCCGATGCACAACCCACGCCCCTCTTGCCGCAGATAGCTTTCGCCGGCGGGGTCCATCACATGCGGATGCTCGCGCCCGAGGTTGTAGATTTCGGGCAGATCCTCGGTCACGAGGTATTGGTGTTCCATTGGGTGCAGCGGGAAATAGACGCCGGCCATGGCGCCGACCTCGCGCGCCCAGAGACCGCCCGCGTTGACCACATGCTCGGCATGGATCGTGCCCTTTTCGGTCACAACATCCCAAGTGCCGTCTGCGCGCTGGTTGGTTTCGATCACACGGCACTGCGTCTCGATCGTGGCGCCGCCCATTTTGGCGGCGCGGGCATAGGCGTGGGTGGTGCCCGAGGGGTCGAGGTGGCCATCAAGCGGGTCATAGAGCCCGCCAACGATACCGTCGAGATTGACGATGGGGGCGAGCTTGGCGATGTCCTCGGGGCCGACGATTTCGGTTTCCAGCCCCATGTAGCGATGCTTGGCGCGTTCGGCGACCAGCATGTCAAAGCGGTCCTTGTTGTCCGCCAGTGTCACACCGCCCACGTGATGCAAGCCGCAGGACATGCCGGTGATCGCTTCCAGTTCCTTGTAGAGCCGGATCGTGTAACCCTGCAGCGCCGCCATATTGGTGTCGCCATTCAACGTGTGAAAGCCGCCCGCCGCGTGCCAAGTGGAACCAGAGGTCAGTTCCTTGCGCTCGATCAGCATGACATCGGACCAGCCAAGCTTGGTCAGATGGTACAGAACCGAACAGCCGACAACACCGCCGCCGATCACCGCAACGCGCGTAGTGGTTTTCATCTCTCGCCTCCCCGCAAGGTTTAAGGCGAGGATCGATCAGGTTTTGCCGAATTGGTTGCCAGTGCGCGACATGAAACGTCGCGCGCGGGCTATGGCACCGTCAGGGGATGACGCGGGTGTATTTGGCGCCTTCCAGCGTGGCGCCGATCCGGATGCCCGCCTGTCCAAAGACCACCGCGATGACCGGCGACAGGGCGGTCTGGGTGTCGGTGCGCAGCATATCGGCCTGATTGCTGACGGCATATTCCATGTCGGCCCCAGCGGTCCAACCGGTCGATCCACGAAAATCTGCCAGCGCCTCGGAGGTCATGAAGAACAGCACATGGCTATATTGCTGGGCGCCGATCTGGATGCCGGCGCTGGCCCCTGTCAGGACGTAGTAATCCACCGTGGTGCCCGCAATGCGCAGCGCGCCTCGGCCATAGGAACCACCCCAGCCAAGCCCCACCTCGGTCAGGAGCGGCATGACCAGAATACCCGCCGCGCGCGCGGCCAGATCGCGGGTGCCGGGGTAGTTCTGATAGAGGTAATTCAGGGTTTCATCGACGCGGGCGTCGATCGCATCCGCGCCCTTGCTGCCGATACCGTTGCCGCAGGCGGCAAGGCCGGTCAGGCCGATCACGCCGATAGTGAAACCACGACGGGTCAAGTTGCTCATGTTTTGCCTCATGTCACAGGGTCGGCCGCTTCATGGGCCGTTCATGTAAACTATATGCAGTTTTGGCGGACCTGTCACCCGCTAGACATCGTATGGGCAGGCTTTGGCCGGTCAGTCGTTCAGGACACGCGCGGCTTCGGGGGCGAAATAGGTCAGAACGCCGTCACAGCCCGCGCGCTTGAAGGCCAGCAGGCTTTCCATCATGACCTTCTTGCCATCGAGCCAGCCGTTTTGCGCCGCGGCCATCAGCATCGCGTATTCACCCGACACCTGATAGGCAAAAGTGGGCGCGCCAAAGGCGTCTTTGACCTGCCTGCAGATATCCAGATAGGGCATCCCCGGCTTGACCATGACCATATCGGCCCCTTCGGCCAGATCACGGGCGACCAGCCGCAGCGCCTCGGCGCTATTGGCGGGGTCCATCTGATAGGTCTTCTTGTCGCCTTTCAGCGCACCTGATGCACCAACCGCATCGCGGAAAGGCCCGTAAAAGGCCGAGGCGTATTTGGCGGCATAGGACAGGATCGTCACATTGTGATGACCTTCGGATTCCAGCGCGGCGCGTATGGCGCCGATCCGGCCATCCATCATGTCCGAAGGCCCCAGAATATCGGCCCCCGCGCGCGCCTGCGCCAAGGCCATGCGCACCAGCGCCGCGACGGTTTCATCGTTGACGATCTGCCCGTCACGCACAAACCCGTCATGGCCATTGATATTATAGGGGTCGAGCGCGATGTCGGTCATCACCGCGATTTCGGGCACCGCGTCCTTGATGGCGCGAATGGCGCGGTTGGTCAGGTTTTCGGGGTCCCATGCCATCGCGCAATCCTCGGTGCGATGTTCGAGGGCGGTATAGGGGAACAGACAGATCGCGGGAATGCCAAGGCCATGCGCCTCGCGCGCGGCGGCAACAACGCGATCAACCGTCAGACGCTTGACGCCTGGCATCGAGGCGATGGGGGTCTCGGCGTCGTGGCCTTCCATCAAGAACACGGGCCAGATGAAGTCGGCGGGGCTGAGTGCGGTCTGGCGCACCATCGACCGCAACGCCTCGGAGGCGCGCAGGCGGCGCAGACGGGCGGTGGGGAAGGGCGGGACAATCGGTGTCATCGGATCAACCTTTCGTGGCTGACACTCCGTCGCATGGATTTGGCGGCATCTCAAGTCTGGGCAAAGCGGGTCCGCCCCGTTAGGAATGCGGTCGGGCCCGACCGAGGACAAGAATGCAGGACTGGTTTTCCATCATAAACGACACGATCGACATGCGATCCTTTTCCACCTTGTGGTTCTGGATCGTCATTGCGGTTCTTTGGTCGATGCAGAGCCATTTCGTTCTGGGTATCCCCTATGATCTGGTCGTGCGCGCCCGCAGACAGGGCGGCGAGGTCGAGGCGGATCTCGAACAACTGGCGCGGATCAATGCCGAAAGGCTGCTTTATTACATCGATCGGGGCCTGCCCGTTGCGGTGGGTGCCGTGGCCTTTATCCTGACCTCGCTGGCGACCTTGGCCTTCGGGTATGACTATGAATTTCCGCTGGCGCTTTTGTTCATCGCAGCACCGATGGTGCCGGTCGGTGCGCTGTCGGTCCGCACCGCGCGCCGCATCCGTGCGGGCGAAGGGCAGGGGGCGGCGCTCTATCGCAGGCTCTGGCGGCATCGCGTTTCGGTGCAGGCCGTCGGTGTGGTCAGCCTGTGCCTGACCGCAGGTTTCGGCATGGGCTACAACCTTGTCAATGCGCATATGCTGGTGCGCTAGCCGCGTGGCATTGACATGCTCGCCCCTTGCCGTAGGTCAGTCGCATGAAGAACCAGTCCCACATCACCCTCGGCGGCGCACCCGAGGGCTTTGACGCGCGCCTGATCCTGTCGGAGATCGAGAAATCCGGCGGGCCGGTGATGCATATTGCCCGTGACGACAAGCGGCTGGCCGCCATGCAGTCAGCGCTTGCGTTTTTCGCGCCCGCGATGCCGGTCTTTACCTTTCCGGCATGGGACTGCCTGCCTTATGACCGCGTTTCGCCCAACCCCGATGTGTCGGCGGCCCGCATGGCGACCTTGGCCGCCTTGGTCCATGGAATGCCCGAACGTTTCGTGCTGTTGACCACGCTCAACGCAGCAACGCAGCGGGTTCCGGCGCGCGATCTTTTGCGGGATGCGGCTTTCAAGGCGCGGGTCGGGGACCGGATCGACGAGGCCGCGCTGCGCGCCTTTCTGGTGCGCATGGGCTTTTCTCAGGCGCCCACGGTCATGGAACCCGGTGATTACGCGGTGCGCGGCGGCATTATCGACATCTATCCGCCGGGCGAGGGTGGCCCGGTCCGGCTGGATCTGTTCGGTGACGTGCTGGACGGGGCGCGGCGCTTTGATCCCGTCAGCCAGCGGACCACGGAAAAGCTTGATGTGATCGAGCTTGCGCCCGTCTCCGAGGTGATCCTCGACGATGAGGCCGTGACGCGGTTTCGCCAGAATTACCGTATCGAATTTGGCGCGGCGGGCACGGACGACCCGCTTTACGAAGCGATCTCGGCTGGGCGCAAACATGCGGGCGCGGAACATTGGCTGGCGTTCTTTCACGACCGGCTGGAAACGCTTTTCGACTATCTGCCGCGCGCCTCGGTGACGCTGGACGACCAGATCGAGCCCTCGCGCCATGCGCGCTGGACCACGGTCGAGGACCAGTATGAAACGCGCAAACTGGCGCTGACGCAAAAGTCGCGGATGGACACGGTCTATAAACCCGCGCCGCCGCAGGGGCTCTATCTGGACGAGGCCGCTTGGGACAGCGCCATCGAAGGGCGTCGGATGCTGTTCTTCTCGCCGCTGCGACAGGCGCCGGGTCCGGGCGTTCTTGATGCAGGTGGGCGGATCGGGCGCAATTTTGCCCCCGAGCGCCAGCAGGAGGACGTGAACCTGTTTACCGCGCTTGCGAGCCATATCCGCAAGCGTCTGGCCGAAGGGCCGGTGCTGGTGGCCAGCTATTCAGAAGGCGCGCGCGAACGGATCGAGGGCTTGCTGGAGGACGAGGGCTTGGGCGAGACCATCCCCGTCACCGATTTCAGCCGCGTCGGCAAACGCGGCATCCATCTGGCGGTCTGGCCGCTGGAATCAGGCTTCGAGGCGCCCGGGCTGACGGTGATCGCCGAACAGGACGTTCTGGGCGAACGGCTGATCCGCCAGAGCCGTAAACGCAAAGCCGCCAAGGATGTGCTGACCGAGGCGCAAAGCCTGACGCCCGGTGATCTGGTGGTGCATGTCGAACATGGCGTGGGCCGCTATCTGGGGCTTGAGGTCATTAGTGCCGTGGGTGCGCGGCATGAATGCATCACGCTGGAATATGCCGAAGGCACCAAGCTCTATCTGCCGGTTGAAAACGTCGAGTTGCTGTCGCGGTTCGGCCACGAGGAAGGGCTCTTGGACAAGCTGGGCGGTGGCGCGTGGCAGGCCAAGAAGGCGCGGCTGAAAGAGCGTATCCGCCAGATGGCCGAAAGCCTGATCCGCGTGGCCGCCGAACGCACGCTGCGCACCGCGCCGGAACTCAACCCGCCCGATGGCATGTGGGACCAGTTTCTGGCGCGTTTTCCCTATCAAGAAACCGACGATCAGTTGCAGGCCATTGGCGATGTGATTGCCGATCTCGACTCGGGCCGCCCCATGGACCGGCTGATCTGCGGCGATGTGGGTTTTGGCAAAACCGAGGTGGCGATCCGCGCGGCCTTTGTCGCGGCCATGTCCGGTGTGCAGGTGGCCGTGATCGCGCCGACAACGCTTTTGGCCCGCCAGCACTACAAGAATTTTGCCGAACGGTTCCGCGGCTTTCCGATCAACGTCATGCCGCTGTCACGCTTTGTCTCGGCGCGGGACGCCAACCTCACGCGCGAGGGGCTGTCCAATGGCCGCGTCGATATTGCGGTGGGCACCCATGCGCTGTTGGCCAAGGGCGTCAGTTTCAAGAACCTCGGCCTTCTGATCATCGACGAGGAACAGCATTTCGGCGTGCAGCACAAAGAGCGGCTGAAACAGCTGCGTTCGGATATCCACGTCCTGACGCTGACCGCCACACCCATTCCGCGCACCTTACAGATGTCGCTGTCGGGCGTGCGCGATCTGTCCATCATTTCAACCCCGCCCATCGACCGTCTGGCGATCCGCACCTATGTGAGCGAGTTCGATACGGTCACGATCCGCGAGGCCCTGCTGCGCGAACATTATCGCGGCGGGCAATCGTTCTTTGTGGTGCCGCGTCTTTCCGATCTGCCCGAAATGGAGGATTGGCTGAAACGCGAGGTCCCCGAGGTCAGCTATGTCGTGGCGCATGGCCAGATGGCGGCGGGCGAGTTGGACGACCGGATGAACGCCTTTTACGACGGCAAGTTCGACGTGCTTTTGGCCACGACCATTGTCGAATCCGGTCTGGATATTCCGACCGCGAACACGATGATCGTGCATCGGGCCGATATGTTCGGTCTTGCCCAGCTTTATCAGATCCGTGGTCGCGTGGGTCGTTCCAAGCAACGCGCCTATGCCTATCTGACCACCAAGCCGCGGCTGAAACTGACGCCGCAGGCAGAACGGCGCCTGCGCGTGCTGGGCAGCCTCGATACGCTGGGCGCGGGCTTTACGCTGGCAAGTCAGGATCTCGATATCCGCGGCGCGGGAAATATTCTGGGCGAGGAACAGTCGGGCCACGTGCGCGAAGTGGGCTACGAGCTTTACCAGCAGATGCTTGAGGACGAAATTGCGCGCCTGCGTGCCGGTGGCGATGCGGTTTTGGCCGCCGCCGACGATCATTGGGCGCCGACCCTGAACCTTGGGGTCTCGGTCTTGATCCCCGAGGAATATGTGCCGGATCTGGACGTGCGTCTGGGGCTTTATCGCCGCCTGTCGCATCTGGAAACCAAAGTAGAACTAGAAGGATTCGCCGCCGAGTTGATTGACCGGTTCGGTCCGCTGCCC
>JAHEBS010000080.1 GCA_024642145.1 Marivivens sp. | reverse complement strand
CCAGCGGTGGTCAATATCGCCGCGCTGGCCCAAACGGCCTTTGTGACATTCCTGATCGGACCGCCCCTGTTGGGATTTCTGGCCGAGGCATGGGGCATCCGCAGCGTCTATGCCGTGGGTCTGCCGCTGATTGTGCTGAGCTTTGTCACCGCAGGGGCCTTGGGGCACAAACGCGTGGCGCAGGACTGATCTGGCGTCAGACCGGCACCCATGCCCCCTGATCGCCGTGGTAGCACTCTAGCCCACCCTCGCCGATGTCGTTCCAAAGGCCGTGCAACGTCAGCATGTCGCTGTCGACGGCTTCGCGGACAAAGGGAAAGGTCAGCAGGTTTTCGAGCGACACCTTGACCGCTTCTTTTTCCAAGGCGGTGCGGCGGGTGGCTTCGTCACCCTCGGGCAGGCGCTCGAAACCGGGGCGCAGGATATCCATCCAGCGGCCTACGAAGCTGGTGGTTTTTTCCAATTCAGGCGCGTGGCCCGAACACATATCATAACACCCGTTCACGCCGCCGCAGGCCGAGTGGCCCAGCACGATGATATGCGCGACCTTGAGCCCCGTCACCGCGAACTCGACCGTGGCCGAGGTTCCGTGCGGCTCGCCGTCGGGTTCGTAGGGCGGAACCAGATTGGCGACGTTGCGGTGAATGAAGAACTCGCCCTGATCGGCGCCAAAGATCGAGGTGACATGCACGCGGCTGTCGCAGCACGAAATCACCATCGCGCGCGGGCGCTGACCATCTTCGGCAAGCCGTTTGTACCAAGCGCGGTTTTCGGCATAGTTCGTGGCCTTCCAGCCATGAAAGCGACGCACGAGGTATTCGGGCAGCGGGCGAATTTCAGTCATGGTCCCTCCTTGCTTGTCCGTCCGTTCTAGGGTGCATCGTCGCCAATTTCGATAGGCAATCTGACGCGGCGCCGCCTGACGGCCCTTGCGGCAATCATCCCGTCCGGTAGGCTCGTGGTGGAGATAAGAGGGCTTGCGAAATGGTCAAGGGAAGTTGCCTGTGCGGTGCGGTTCAATTCGAACTGGTAGCGCCGCTGCGCGAGGCTATCGCCTGCCATTGCACGCAATGCCGCAAGACATCCGGACACTATTGGTCGGCGACATCGGTGCCCCACGAAAGATTTCATCTGACCGCAGACAGGGGTCTGCGCTGGTTTCGTTCCAGCCAGACCGCGCGCCGCGGTTTCTGCGGCGACTGCGGTGCAAGCCTGTTCTGGCAGCCGGATGACGAGCCTCGCATCGCCGTTGCGGCAGGCGCGCTGGACAAGCCGACGGGCATCCGCGAAACACTGCACATATTCTGTGACGACCGTGGGGATTACTATGATCTGCCCGATGGCGTCGCCTGTCGTGGCCAATGGTGACCAAAGACGCCCCCGCAGCAACAAGGACTGACGATACGATGACCGCCAAATTTGCCCCCGCTTCCGCGACTGCGATCCCGCTCTACCTTGTGGCACCCGATGCTGTCGAAGCAACTCTGGCCAAGCTCGAACCCGCCCAGTCGAACTGGGCGCGTGCGGCGGGATTTTCCGGTGGCCTGTCCGAGGTTCTGGCCTGTCCTGCCGCCGATGGCACGCCTGCCGTGGCGCTTGTCGGTCTGGGTTCGCCCGCCGCGCGCAAACGCGGGCGTTTTCAGGCCGCCGTTGCGGCGTCGAAACTGCCTGAGGGCGTCTATCGCCTGACCGATGCCAGCCCCGGCGATGCGGCCGAGGTGGCGCTGGGCTGGTTGATGGAAAGCTACCGCTTTGATCGCTATCGCAAACAGGGCGCCGCCAAGGCGCTGCTGGCCGCGCCCGAGGGCATTGACGCCAAGCGGATTGAAACGATCGCGGCCTGCGAGGCACTGGTGCGCGATCTGGTCAACACGCCCGCGGCCGATATGGGTCCGGCCGAGCTGGAGGCCGCTGCCGCGACGTTGGCGCATGACTTTGGTGCGCGGTTCAACGTGACGCGCGGCGATGACCTGCTGGCCGCCAATCTGCCCATGATCCACACGGTCGGACGCGCCTCTGACCGTGCCCCCCGCCTGATCGACATGCGCTGGGGCGACAAAGGCCCCAAGTTGACCTTGGTGGGCAAGGGTGTGTGTTTCGACACGGGCGGGCTTGATATCAAACCCGCCTCGTCGATGGGGCTGATGAAAAAGGACATGGGCGGTGCCGCCAACGTTCTTGGCCTTGCGCGGGCGATCATGTCTTTCGGCTGGCCTGTGCAACTGCGCGTGCTGATCCCCGCCGTGGAAAACGCGGTGTCGGGCAACGCATTCCGACCGCAGGACATCCTGACTTCGCGCAAGGGCCTGACGGTCGAGATCAACAATACCGACGCCGAAGGCCGTCTGGTTCTGGCGGATGCGTTGGCGCTTGCGGATGAGGAGAACCCCGATCTGGTCATCAGCATGGCGACCCTGACCGGTGCCGCCCGCGTGGCGGTCGGGCCGGACCTCGCGCCGTTCTTCGCCACCGAAGACCGTTTTGCCGAGGCGCTGAGCCTTGGCGCGCGAGCGGTCCATGATCCGGTCTGGCGGATGCCATTCCATGACCCCTACGAGGGCGTGATCGAACCGGGCATTGCCGATCTCGACAACGCGCCGGGCTTTGGCATGGCGGGGTCGCTGACGGCGGCGTTGTTCCTGCGGCGCTTCGTTGATGCGCCCTACATGCATTTTGACATTTTCGCTTGGGCGCGCAGTTCTTCGCCCGCGCTGCCCAAGGGCGGCGTCGGTCAAGGTTTCCGCGCACTTGTCGAGGCGCTGCCGCGCATCCTCGGTCTTTGATGGATCGTCGTAGCACACCAGCCAATGCCCGCGTTGCCGCAGCGCGATTGCGCGGTGTCGTTACGGCGGCCCGTTATGTCGAAGGCGAGGCGCGCTGCATCTGCGTGCCACTGACCACCCTGCGCGCCACGCCGGATGGCGCAATCGACCGTCAGCTTTTGCTCGGTGCCGAGGTGCTGGTCTATGAGGACCACCAAGGCTGGAGCCTGATCGAATCCACCCGCGACGGCTATTGCGGCTATATCGAAACTGCGGCGCTGGGCGCGGCGGTCGCCGCCACCCATTGGGTTGCGGTCCGCGCGACCCATTTGCGGACCGAGCCCAAGGTGCGCGTCGAGCCCCATGCAATGCTATCATTTGGCGCGCGCGTCACGGTCGACAGGATCGAGGGGCGCTATGCACGCACCGCCCAAGGCTGGATCCCGCTGCCGCATCTGTTGCCCGCGGGGCAGGTGATGGGCGATCCGGTCGCCGCGGCGGAGATCCTTTTGGGAACGCCCTACTACTGGGGCGGCAATTCCAGCGCCGGAATCGATTGTTCGGGCATGGTCCACGCAGCCCTTCATGCCTGCGGTTTCGCCTGCCCGGGTGACGCCGATCAGCAATCTCGCGCGGTCGGGCGCCCATTGGCGGCTGACGAGGCGCCGATGCGGGGTGATCTGGCTTTCTGGCCGGGGCATGTGGCCATGGTGGCGGACGGGGGCCGTTTCATCCACGCCAATGCCTACGCCATGGCCGTGGCCCATGAGCCGCTGCAAGAGACGATCGACCGGATTGCCGCGGAGGGCAGCGGACAGCCCGCCTTCCGGCGATTTTTGCACGTCAATTGACGGCGCGGATCAGCTTACGCTCCAAGGGCCCTAATACCTGACGCAGTTCGTTGCCGCGTTTGAGAACCTGCCCCTCGGCACCGATCAGCGCATATTGCCCCTGCCGTCCGCGCATCGCGGGGCGTTTTTCAATGCGATAAAGCGGCGTTTCGGCCGTGCGGCGAAAGATCGAGAAAACCGCCACGTCACGCAGGCAAGCCAGCGCATAATCGCGCCATTCGCCCATGGCGACCATCTGGCCATAGACGCCCAAGATCACCGCCAACTCGGTCCGGTGAAAGGCCACCTGTTCGGGCGCAGGGCCGGGAAAGGCGATTGTCTGCAGGTTCATACCCGCCAGTTTGCCGCAAATTCCCTATAAATCAAGCGCAGCACCGTGCGCTGCCTGTCAACCGCAGAAAATGCGGGTGATCTGGCTGTCTGGACCAATGGCAAAGTTGATCCGCGCGGGCACGACCTCCTGCGTATAGGCCATGCCGGACCGCAGAATACGGATCTGGCGCATGATTGGCACCTTTTCCAACGCCGTGTCGGGTTGCCCCACCAGCCAGCCATATTGGGCGGCCTGACAGGTATCGGCCGCGCCCGTTGGAAAGGCGGGTCCCGCTGGCGGCACATCCGCACAGGCCGCAAGGACCAAAATGACAATGATCACCCAGTGACGCATGGGCGCAGCATCCCAAATCGCCGCCGAGGGCTCAAGACGGTTGAAATCGGGCCCCGCTTCCGCGAGCCTGACCACAAAGAGGGAGAGACATATGCGGACGAGAGCAGCGGTGGCACTGGCGGCGGGCAAGCCGCTTGAAGTGATGGACGTAAACCTTGAAGGCCCGCGCGCCGGTGAGGTGCTGATCGAGATCAAGGCCACCGGCATTTGCCATACTGACGAATTCACCCTGTCGGGCGCGGACCCCGAGGGGCTGTTTCCGGCGATCCTCGGGCATGAGGGTGCAGGCGTTGTGGTCGATGTCGGCGCCGGTGTGACCTCGGTCAAGAAGGGCGATCACGTCATCCCGCTTTATACGCCCGAATGCCGCACCTGCCCGTCTTGCCTCAGCCGCAAGACCAACCTTTGCACCTCGATCCGCGCCACACAGGGGCAAGGCGTCATGCCTGATGGCACCTCGCGGTTCTCGACGCTCGATGGCGATCCGATCCTGCATTACATGGGCTGTTCGACATTCTCGAACCACACTGTCCTGCCGGAAATCGCGGTGGCCAAGATCCGGCCCGACGCGCCCTTCGACAAGGTCTGTTACATCGGTTGCGGCGTCACCACGGGCATCGGCGCGGTCATCAATACCGCCAAGGTCGAGATCGGGGCCAAGGCGGTGGTCTTTGGTCTGGGTGGCATCGGGCTGAACGTCATTCAGGGGCTGCGGCTTGCGGGGGCCGACATGATCATCGGTGTCGATATCAACCCCGCGAAAAAGGCGATGGCCGAGCGGTTCGGCATGACCCATTTCGTCAATCCCAAGGATTGCGAGAACGTGGTGCAGGAAATCGTCAATCTGACCAAGACACCCTTCGACCAGATCGGGGGCGCGGACTACTCGTTCGACTGCACCGGCAACGTCAAGGTCATGCGCGACGCGCTGGAATGCACGCATCGCGGTTGGGGCGTGTCGGTCATCATCGGGGTCGCGCCTGCGGGTGCTACAATCGAGACGCGACCCTTCCAACTGGTCACCGGCCGCGTGTGGAAAGGCACAGCATTCGGCGGTGCGCGCGGGCGGACGGATGTGCCCAAGATCGTGGACTGGTATATGGAGGGCAAGATCGAGATCGACCCGATGATCACGCATCAGCTGACGCTGAACGAGATCAACAGGGGTTTCGACCTGATGCATTCCGGTGAATCGATCCGCAGCGTGGTGGTCTATTAATTGGATCAAGGTGGCCCTGCGGGGGTGGTGCAGGCGCTTTCGGGCGCCTACGCCTTTTGCGGATTGGCGTTGCAACGTGACGGCGGCGAGCCGCAGTTCCACATGGCGGCAGCGGGGCGCCGCGTCGATACCGACACGCTGTTCCGTGTCGCCTCGGTCTCCAAGGTCATCACTGGCCAGACGGCGCTGGCCGTGCTGGGCCAAGAGGCGGCGACGATTGCCGCCGAGACGGTTCTGGGCTTTCCCCTTCGCCATCCCCTGACGCCTGACGCGCCTGTGACCATCGGCCAGATTGCCGCCCATCACGCGGGTCTTTGCGATGCAGGCGGCTATATCCTGCCCGAAGGGCAGACGATCGCGGACTGGTTTGCAGAGATGGGGGATGCGGTCTGGGATCTGCCAAGCCCGCCCGGAACGCGATTTATCTATTGCAACCTTGGCTACATCCTTTTGGCGGCCATTGCCGAAATTGCCGCGGGCGAACGTTTCGACGACCTCGCGTCGCGTCTGGCGCTGGATCCGCTGGGCGTGAGAACCGCTTGCCGACATTTCGACGCACCGAGCATGGGTTCGATCCGCAGATCGACCTGATGGTGGCGCCCGAGGGGGTGTTCCGCCAGATGGGCGAGCCTGCCCTGCGCGGCCCCTATGTGCTGGGCCGCGATGTGACCCAACTGTCGCCTCAGGGTGGTCTGCGGACATCCATGGCGGGGCTTTTGCGCATCGCGGCCAGCCTGCCCGATGACCCCGTGCGGCTCTGGGACGCGCAGGCGGCGGCGGACGATCCCGACCGGCTTTTCACCGGCTATGGCTGGGGTTTGCAGATTCTTGACCGGCCAGACTTTTACCCACGTCCGTTGATCGGGCATTTCGCCTCGGCCTATGGCTTTCTGGGCGGCGTCTGGCGTGACACGGCGCGGGGGGTCAGCTTTGCCTACGGGTTGAACGGGCGACCTATGGACGAGGACAGCGACGAGATGACACCCGACGAACGCGTTATCTTTGACGCTATCGCCAGCCTGCCCCCGTGACGCCGCGCCGCGGCTTTGGGCCTTGCACGCGCGGCAATCCGGCTTAGGGTTTTCTGACCCTGAGTGGGAGGAATTCAGATGATCCCCGGCCTGAGCGACCGCCGCCGATTCAAAGACCTGAGCGAACAAGAAGTGCTGGCGTTGGCCATTTCGTCCGAAGAGGATGACGCGCGCATCTACCGCAGCTTTGCCGAAAGACTGCGCGCCGATTACCCAGCATCGGCCAAGGTCTTTGATGAAATGGCCGTAGAAGAAGACGACCACCGCGCCCGCCTGATCGAGGTGCATCGCCGCCGTTTCGGCGAGGTGATCCCGCTGATCCGGCGCGAGCATGTATCGGGCTTTTACGCGCGCAGACCTGTTTGGCTGTCGCAGACATTGACGCTGGAACAGATGCGCCAAGAGGCGGCGGCGATGGAGCGCGGGGCCGAGGCGTTCTATCTGCGCGCGGCAGCGGCAACCAGCGACGCGGGCACACGCAAACTGTTGGGCAACCTCGCGGCGGCCGAGGCGGGCCATACAACCCGTGCGGGCGAGTTGAGCGAAAAGCACCTGCATGACGAGGCTCGCGAGGGCGAGGATCAGGCCGCCCATCGCCAGTTCATCCTGACTTGGGTGCAACCCGGTCTGGCGGGGCTGATGGACGGGTCGGTTTCCACGCTCGCGCCGATTTTCGCCACGGCTTTTGCCACGCAAAACAGTCACACGACGCTGATCGTGGCCTTGGCGGCCTCGGTGGGCGCGGGTATTTCCATGGGCTTTACCGAAGCCGCGCATGATGATGGCGTGATCTCGGGCAGGGGCTCACCGATCAAGCGGGGGCTGGCCTCTGGGGTCATGACCATGTTGGGCGGGCTTGGCCATGCGCTCCCTTATCTGATCTCGGATTTCTGGACCGCCACCGTGATCGCCATGATCGTGGTGTTTGTCGAGCTTTGGGCCATCGCGTGGATCCAGAACCGCTATATGGAAACCCCGTTCTTCCGCGCGGTGTTTCAGGTGGTTCTGGGCGGTGCGCTGGTCTTTGCCGCAGGCGCGTTGATCGGGGGTGGTTGATGTATAAAAAGGGTGAGGTTTCCTATCAGCCATTGCCGCTGCCCGACCGCGTGCAACTGGACGACGCGGCCTCGCTTGCCGCTGCCGAGGCGTTTCGCGACTACATGCGAAAACGCCATTCCGTGCGCCAATATGACGGCCGACCCGTCAGCCGCGCGGTGATCGAAGCCATCGTCGCCGCTGCCGGCACTGCCCCCTCGGGCGCCAACCATCAGCCGTGGCATTTCGTGGCCCTGTCCGATCCGGCGATGAAAGCTGCGATCCGTGCGGGCGCCGAGGAGGAAGAGCGCGCGTTTTACAGCGGCGGCGGCGGTGACGAATGGCTGTCGGCGCTGGAACCCATCGGTACCGGTGTGAACAAGCCGCATCTGACGGATGCGCCGTGGTTGATCGTGGTCTTTGCCCAGCGCTATGGCCTGACCGAGGACGGGGTGCGTTACAAGAACTACTACGTCCCCGAAAGCGTCGGCATTGCCATCGGCATGTTGATAACCGCCATCCACGAGGCAGGGCTTGTCTGCCTTGAACATACGCCCAATCCCATGAAATTCCTCAACGGGCTTTGCGGCAGACCGGATCACGAAAAGCCGCTGATGATCCTGCCCGTGGGTTATCCTGCGGCAGACGCGACCGTGCCTGCGGTGGCCAAGCGCAAGAAGCCCATGGATCAGATTCTGAGCGTGTTCGACAGCCAATAGGCGGCGCCGGATGCGATGCCACTGGACGCAGGGTCCGGCTTGGGTTCATGTCGTCCCAAAGGGGACGTGTCATGGCAGGGGAACAACACAAACCATTGGTCGCCGCCGGATTTGCCGTGGCGGCCATGGCATGCTTTGCCGGCAATGACACGGCCGTCAAATTGTTGAGCGGCGGTTATCCCCTTTATGAGTTGATCTTTATCCGCACGCTGGTGGGGATGCCGGTGCTGCTGGTCTTTGTTGTGCCCATGAGCGGAGGGCTGGCCGCGCTCCGGACGCAGGCGCTGGGCCTGCAACTTGTGCGGGGCGGTCTGGTCGTGATTACAAACATGCTGTTTTTCATGAGCCTGCCGCTTTTGCCATTGGCCGAGGCCTCGGCCTTGTTCTTTGTGGCGCCGCTGATCCTGACATTTCTGGCGGCCATCGTGCTGAAGGAACGCGTTGGCAAATACCGCATCGGCGCAAGCCTTTTGGGGCTGATCGGCGTGATAGTCATGGTGCGACCCAGCGGCGGCGGTCTGCATATGGCGGCGCTGTTGCCGCTTGGGTCTGCCTTCAGCTACGCCGCGATGCAGCTTTTGACGCGTAAGCTTGGCGCACATGACAGCGCCGTGGCGCTGGCCTTTTACATTCAATTGACATTCCTTTGTGTCAGTTCGACTGCCGGTCTTGTCTTTGGCGCGGGACAGTTTTCCGGCGGCGACAACGCCTCGTTGCAGTTCCTGTTTCGCCCTTGGATCATGCCGAATGCGGGCGATGTCTTGACGCTTGTGGTCTTGGGTTTCTGCGCGAGCCTTGGTGGCCTGTTCATCAGCCATGCCTACCGCAGCGCCGAAGCGGCGATGGTGGCGCCGTTCGAATATTCCGAACTGGTGCTGGCGGTCAGCTTTGGCTGGTTGTTTTTTGGCGAACTGCCGGATTTTGGCGGCTTTATCGGCATCGGCCTGATTATTTCTGCCGGTCTGGTCGTGGTCTGGCGGGAAACACGCCTCGGGCGGCAACAACAAGCGGCATAGCGCTTGCGGCGGCAAGGTCTGCTCTGGTTTAGTGGGGCCGGGGCAGGAGGTACTATGGCAATCGAGGCGGTCGTCTTCGACATCGGCAATGTGCTGATCGAATGGAACCCCGAGCGTTTTTATGACGCGACAATCGGGCGTGCGCGGCGCGAGGCCATGTTTGCCGCCGTCGATCTGCACGCGATGAACGATGCCGTCGATCGCGGTGCCGACTGGGCGCAAACCGTGCGTGCGACGCAAGACGCCTACCCTGCTTTCGCCGCCGAGATCGGCATGTGGCACAGCCACTGGCACGAAATGGCAAGCCCCGCGATCCCGCAGACGGTGCGGCTGATGGCGGCCCTCAAGGCGCGCGGCGTGCCGGTCTTTGCGCTGTCCAACATCGGCGACGAAACCTATGCGCGGGGCTGCGCGCTTTATGACTTTCTGGGCGGTTTCGACCGCCCCTATATCTCGGGTCGCATGCGCATGGCCAAGCCGGATGCCGCGATCTATGCCGCGGTCGAGGCCGACTGCGGCCTTGCCCCCGGGGCTTTGCTGTTTACCGACGATCGCGCGGAAAATATCGCCGCCGCCGCGGCGCGAGGTTGGCAGACGCACCTGTTTGCGGGCGCGGCGGGTTTGGCGGCACGGCTGATAGCCGAGCGGCTCTTGGATGAAAGCGAGGCGGCCTGACATGACCGAGATGATTGATTTCGAGGGTGGCGACGGGCTGCTGGATTGGCTGGAACTGACCGACGCGCTGGCCACGGGCCACGACCTGCCACAGGCCGAGATCGCCGATTTGTTTCTCTATCGCGACAAGGACACGTTGCTGAACCGGTCGGCGTGGATCAGTGGCTTGGGGCTGGCGGTCAAGGTCGCCACGATATTTCCGGGTAATCTTGCCAAGGGCAAAGGCGCCATAGGCGGTGCGGTCAACGTCTTTTCCGACGATGATGGCGCGCTGGAGGCGATTATCGATTTCCACCTTGTGACCAAATGGAAAACCGCTGGCGACAGTCTTTTGGCCGCGCGCCGTTTGGCCCGCCCCGATACGCGCGAGATCCTGATCGTTGGCGCAGGCACGGTGGGGCAAAACCTGCGCCACGCTTATGGCGCGGCCTTTCCGCAGGCACGGTTCACCATCTGGAACCGCGGTCGCGCAGGGGCCGAGGCTTTCGCCGCGCGCAATCCCGACTGCGCGGTGGCCGATGATCTGGCCACGGCTGTCGGTCGTGCCGATATCATCGCCTGTGCCACGATGTCGACAGAACCGGTGCTGCAGGGCGAATGGCTGCGCCCGGGCCAGCATATCGACCTGATCGGCGCCTATCGTCCCGACATGCGCGAGGCCGATGACACCGCGCTGCTGCGGTCGCGGGTCTTTGTGGACAGCCGCGCGACCACGATCGGCCATATTGGCGAGTTGAAAATCCCGATTGCGGCAGGCGTGATCGATGAAGGGCATGTCGTGGCGGATTATTACGACTTGCCCGCATTCAGCCGCAGGTCGGATGATGAAATCACGCTGTTCAAGAACGGCGGCGGCGCGCATCTGGACCTGATGACCGCGCGTTACATCCTGAACAAATGGCGTGGCCGCACGGGTCGCTGACGGAAAGGAACTGCTGAACAATGACTTGGCTTTGGATTGCTCTGGCGCTGATTGCCGCCGTGGTTATTGGCCCCTTCATCGGCGAGGTTTTTCGCCAAAAGATCGATCCGCAGTCCGGCGATGGCGAAGTGGTGGATCTGTCGCAGGGTTATACCAGCTACAAATGGTATGGTCCGGTCCGAGGCCCTGTTGTCGTGTGTATCCATGGCCTGACCACGCCACGACAGGCCTTTAACGCTCTGGCCGAGCGGATGGGTAAACTTGGCTACCGTGTCTTGACCTATGACCTTTACGGGCGCGGTCATTCCGAGGCGGTCAAGGGTGCGCAAGACCGCGACTTTCACATCCAGCAGTTGCTGGATCTGATGGAGGATCAGGGCATCGGCGACGATGTGACGCTGGTTGGTTATTCGATGGGCGGCATGATCGGCACCGCCTTTACCGCCCGTTACCCCGAGCGTGTGCGGCGGTTGATCATGATCGCCAGCGGGGGGTTCAAGAATGACATCGGCCCGATCGGACGCTGGATCGCGCGGACCCCGTATTTTGTGCATTGGTACTACTTTGCCATCGAGCATCGCGCCCTTGGAAAATCCATCCGCGCCGCACGCGCCTTGGAATCCGAGGTGCCAGACATCTATGACATCCAGATGGCCCAGCTTGGGCTCAAGGGCTATCGCTCTGCGGTGGTGTCCTCGATGAACGAGATGTGGAAAGGCGACATGGAGGCCGAGACCCGCGCCATCGCCGCGGCAGGCGTGCCCGTGGTGGCGTTTTTCAACGACCGTGACCCTGTCGTTCCGATCGAGGCGGTGGGCATATTGGCCCAGTGGAACCGCAATGCCAAGATCGAGGTCATCCCTGGTGAAGGTCACAACCTGCCGTTTACCCATACGCAGGAAATCATGACCTGCCTGAGTGAAATCCTGCGTGAAGAAGAACCGCTGCGCGTCGTGACCTAGGCGCGCAGCCAGTCCTTGGCATAGTCAACCTGCGCGCAGCCGGCAAATCGCGCGAGCCTGTCCAGCTCGGACGCCAGCGCCTTGATCCTGCCCTTACCCATCGTCACACCCGTTTCGGGCCAAAAACGCGTGATGTTCAGCACGCCTGTCATGCGGTCGGCCTTGGCATCGATGCGGCCGATGGCGCGGGTGCCTTCGAAAACAGGAAAGACGTAATAGCCGTATTGGCGCTGTGGCGCGGGCACAAAGATTTCGATGCGGTAATAGAAACCAAACAGCCGCTCGGCCCTTTTGCGGTCCCGCAGCGCTGGGTCAAAGGGCGACAAGACCCGCACACCACCCGCCGCCGTGGGCATCGCTAACGCCTCATCCGTCGCGCCGGGCCAGGCAAAGCATTTGCGCCACGTGCCGTCGGCGTTTTCGATCTCGATCTTTTCGATCCGCCCTTCGGCCTCGGCTTTGACGCACCAGTCCCGCGCCTCATTTGGCGTAACAAGGTCCAGAAAGGCCGACAATTCGCCACTGGTGGCAAAGCCAAGACGGTCCATCGCCATGGCGCAGGCCCAATCTATGGTCGCCTCTGGCCCTGGTCTGGTGGCGCGCAGCGGGTCGGGGATCACCCGCTCGGTCAGGTCATAGACCTTGCGGAATGCATCGCGCCGCACAACCGAAAGCGCGCCCGTGT
>JAHEBS010000079.1 GCA_024642145.1 Marivivens sp. | reverse complement strand
CCGCCCGACAACTCATGCGGAAACCGCGTGGCGATCGCCTCGGGGTTGGGCAGGCGGACCTGCGCCAGCAGATCGGTCACGCGGGCGTCGAAACTTTCGGCGGGCAAGGCGCTGTGCAGCCGCAGCGCCTCGCGGATCTGGTCGCCAACGCGCAGGGTCGGCGTGAGGGACTGGCCCGAGTTTTGCGGGATCAGGGCAAGCCTGCCGCCACGGATATGTTCCAGCGCGGTCCGGCTCTGGCTGAACATCTCGGCGCCGTCAAAAACGCTGCGGCCGTTCATGACATGCAGGCCGGTCTTCAGATAACCCATCATGGCCAGCGCCAGCGTGCTTTTGCCCGAGCCGCTTTCACCGACCAGACCGATGCTTTCGCCCTTGGCAACGGACAAAGAGATGTTGCGCAGCACGGGCACCATCTGGCCGGAACGTCCGCGGAAACCCACGCTGAAGTCGTGAACCGAAATAAGCGCCTCAGTCATATTGCTTTCCATCCTTAGACCGGCGCCTTTCGCGCGCGATCGAGGCCAAGCGCCTTGGCCAAAGCGTCGGCGGTCAGGTTGATGCCGATGATCAGGGACGAAAGGCAGACCATCGGCGCCAGCACCCCCATGGGCGAGAACGACATGAACCCGCGTGCATCGGCGATCATCAGGCCCCAGTCAGGCGTAGGTGGCGAGACCCCGAAACCCAGAAAAGACAGCGACGAAAAGGCCAGCAGCATCCACGACCAACGCATCGCGCCTTCGACGAAAAGGGCATCGCGCACATTGGGCAAAAGCTCGCGCCAGATGATCGTCAGCCGACCGTGGCCCCGCGCGCGCGCCGCCTGAACAAAGTCGCGGGCAACCACATCATGCGTGGCGGCCCGCGCTATGCGGATCACCGGAATGCCGTAGAAGAAGCCAAGGGTGGGGATCAAGACTTCGGTTCCGGTGCCGAAGGTGACAATCAGCACCAGCATCTTGAGGATCCACGGTAGCGACAGAAAAGCGTCGACGATCCGCATCAGCACCTCGTCAAGACGCCCGCCCGCAAGGCCGAAAAAGACGCCGACCAGCCCGCCCCACAACACGGCAAGCGGTGTGGCGATGCTGGTGACAAGAATGGCCTCGCGCCCGCCCAGCAGGACGCGGCTCAACTGGTCGCGACCGAGGTGGTCGTTGCCCAGCCAATGCGCCGATGAGGGTTTGGCCAGCATGGCCGCCGCGTTCATTTCGGTAAAGTCATAGGGGACGATGGCCGGACCGATGATGGCGAGGATCAGGTGCGCGCTCACCAGCGCGAGGCCGATAGCGCCCGAGGGGCGGGCGAGGATATCGCCTAGAACCACCAGAAATCTGTTGCGCGCAGGGCCACGGGGCAGGGTGGGGGCTTGGCTCATGGGATCATCCCTTCCGCAGGTGCAGGGTGCGCAGCCTTGGGTTGGCAAGCATGGTGAGGATATCGGCCAGCAGGTTAACGCCCACGTAGACCGAGGCGATAATCAGCGCGATCGCCTGTGTAACGGGCAGATCCCGATCCGAGATACTGTCGATCATCATCCGGCCCAATCCGGGATAATTGAAAACCGTTTCGATCACCACCACACCACCCAAAAGCCAAGCCACGGTCAGCGCGACGACGTTGATCGTGGGCAAGAGGGCGTTGGGCAGGACATGGCGGAACACGATGCGCCAGAACGGAACCCCTTTGAGCGTGGCCATCTGGGCGTAGTCCGAGGCAAGCGTCTCAATCACCGAGGACCGCACGGTGCGCAGGATATGGGCGGTCATGACCAGCGTCAGCACGCCAATTGGCAGGAAGATCACGGGAAAAAACGCCGAGATCGGCGCATCTGCCGAAACAAGGACGATGCCAGGCACCCAGCCAAGCCAGACCGAGAAGATCAGAATGAACAGAGTGGCCGAGACGAACTCGGGGATCGTCATGGCCGAAATGGCCACCGTCGAGATCGCGATGTCGAGTGGTTTGTCGCGTCTGAGCGCGGCGATGATGCCCAGAAAGATGGCCAGCGGAATACCAAAGAGCATCGCGCCCGAGGCCAGCAGGACCGTGTTGCGAAGGCGGAAACCGACAAGCTCGGCAATGGGTCGCTGACCATTGGCAGAAACGCCCAAGTCACCCTGCAGCGCGTGGCCCGCCCAGTCCAGATAACGTGCCGCGGCGGGGCGATTGAGGTTCAGTTCGATACGGCAGTTCTCAAGAAGCTGCCCCTTGGCTTCGCGTTCGAGAAAGGCCGTGCAGGCGTCGCCCGGCAACATTTCCACGCCCGCGAAAATGATCAGCGACACAAGCCAGACAGTGATGGCTCCGAGTCCGAGACGCCGCAAGAGCATTGACAGCATAGGGGGCTCCGTTCCGAAAAATGGGCGCGGGGACGGGGGAGGGTGCCCCCGCGCCTTCTGGTCAGTCAACCGTAACGAGGTTCCAGCGGATCGCATTGTTTTCGACCGCATCAAGGTTATGAACCCGCGCCGTGGTGCCGACGAGTTGCGTGACGTGGTAGGGGATAAGCGTGCCCGCGGTTTCCCACAGATGCTCTTGCGCCTGCACGTAGAGATCATGGCGCTTGTCAAAGTCGAGTTCCGAACGCGCCGCGGTAAGAAGCGCGTCGAACTGATCGTCCTTGTAGTAGCTTTCGTTCCACCGCGCGGTGCTGCGATAGATCTCGTTAAGCGCCTGATCCGCGGGACGTTCGTTCCAGCGGGTGGTGACGACGTCCTTTTGCATCCACACATCGTTCCAATAGCCGTCCGAGGGGACCTGAACGATGTTCACGCGGATACCGGCCGCCGCAGCCTGCTTTTGATAGACCTCGGCAATGACGGGCCATGTCTGTTCCAGCGTGGCGACATAAAGATCGACATCGATACCGTCCGGATATCCCGCCTCGGCCAGCAGTGCCTTGGCACCCTCGATATCTTGCGGGCAGTCCATGTCGGCGCGATACTGATCGCGCGGACCGACGGGCGTATCGCAAGACACGATGGCCCCGCCGCCCATGACCAGATCGACCATCTCTTGGCGATCAGCGACCATGCGCAGCGCCTTGCGGACGCGGGCATCGTCATAGGGGGCAACATCGGTGCGGAACACGATGCCTCGCCAATTGCCGGTCGGAACCACCTGGACATTGAACTGATCCGAACTGTCGAGCATCACACGCTGCTGCGCGGTCACGCCGGGTTCCATATCGATCTGGCCGCCAAGCAGCGCCTGCAGACGGGCTTGGGCATCGGGAATGCCGATCAGGTCCATCTCGGCCACGCCGGGCGGGCCGTCGAAATAGTCCATGTTGGCAACCAGCACCGAGGTGCCTTCGGGGTCAAAGCTCTTGACCATGAAGGGGCCGGTCCCGATGCCGGTCGTTGCAATGGTGTCGCCCGAGCCTTCGGGGATCATGCGCAGACGATAATCCATCAGCAACAGCGGCAGGTCGGCAAAAGGCGCATCCAGCGTCAGTTGCACGGTATTGGCGTCAATCGCCTCGACCGCATTGATCATGGCGATCGCCGCACGGGCGGGGCTGTCCATGGCCGGATCCAGAACGCGTTGCAGCGAATAGACCACGTCCTCGGAACCAAAGCTGGTGCCGTCGTGGAACTTGACGCCTTCACGCAGCGCAAGCGTCCAGACCGTGGCATCTTCATTGGCGGTCCAGCTGATAGCTAGGTCAGGCGACGGGCGGCCATCCATGTCCGGACGGACAAGGCGGCTCATGATCTTTTCGGTGATCTGGAACACGCGGCCCTTTGAAATCGGGTCGAGACTCGAAGCCGAGCCAGAACCAACCTCATGGGCCTGACGGAACACACCACTTGGTTCGGCCCATGCCATCGACGACATGAGCGCGAGCCCAGAAACCAATCCAAATACTTTTTTCATTCCTATCCTCCCTATGGAGCTTTCGGCCATGAACTAGGCGCCGGAAACTGCACCAAGTGTCCGAGCGCGCGGCGCTTGGGGACAAACGAAAAAATGCCGATCTATGGATGAAGTAAAGTTGATCCATGAAATCCGGATTTGTGACTTGTGCCCTCGGTGAAATCCGCCAATCTTGGCCTAAGCTATTGAAAGGGCGTGTCGATTGTCTGGGTCTGGGGCCATTATCGCGATCGGCGGGGGCGGCTTTACACATGCCGCCGATCCGGCACTCGAGGACTTCTGTCTGTCATTCGCGCCACGGTGCCAGCGACTGGGCTATCTGGGTTGGGCCAATGCTGATGCAAAAGACCGCATGGGCCGTTTCTATGCCCGCTTCCAAGGTGTGGGTGCGGCGCTCTCCCATCTCGCGGTCAACACAGGGGCCGGACAGGCGCGCGACTGGATCGGCGCGCAGGACCTCATCTACCTTGGGGGCGGCAACACCGCTGTCTTGTTGGCGCAATTGCGTGACCGTGATCTGGTTCGGGCGTTCTTTGACGCCAACGCGCAAGGCACCGTGATTGCAGGTGTCAGCGCTGGCGGCGTGTGCTGGTTCGACAAGATACTGTCCGACGCCGGTGGCGCGGGGCTGCGGCCCATGGCTGGTCTGGGTCTGGTAAAGGGGGGCGTTTGCCCGCATTACAACAGCGAACCGCTGCGCCCGCCGGCCTTTGAAGCGGCAGTAGCGGTGGGCCATATTCCGGCTGGCATCGCCATTGATGACGGGGCCTGCGTGGTCGCGCTTGGCGGGCAGGTCGTGGGGCATTTCAGCGCGCGGCGAGGGTCCGCGGCCTATCGCGTCTGCCGCGTCGATGGGCGCGCCGAAACACGGGTCTTGCCGTCAATTGCAGCGCCTCAGCCGATCTGAGGCTCGGCCAGCGCCTGCGACACGATCCAGTCATGCACGGTGCGGATGCTTTTTTTCGACAGCGCCCCACGACGACAAAGCAGAAAGAAAGCGCGGCTCGGCGCAAGGTCGATATCAAAGGGTTTGACCATCTGCCCCTTGCGCACCTCGGCGTCCATAAAGGGAAAGACGCCAAGTGCGGCGCCCTGACCGTCTTTGACAGCGCGCTGGACCATATTTGAATCCACCACGACGATTTCGTTCTTGATCTTCAGATCGGGGCAACCGGCTAGGGCAAACCAATTGCGCCATTCGCTGCGGTCGTGCTGGTGGATGATTGTCAGGCCGGCAAGCTGCGCAGGCTCGGTGATCGGCCCCATTTCGGCGCTGACTTCGGGACTAATGACGGGCGAATAGCGTGCATCGAGCAGTTTTGTGGCGTCAAGATCGTGCCAAACCCCCGTGCCCCAATCGACAACCAGATCCGTGACAAGCTGTTCGGCGCCGGTGATGCGCGTTCCGTGATGCACGACCAGATCGATGCCAGGATGTTCGCGGCCGAACTGAGACAGGCGTGGCCCCAGCCAACGCGAACCAAAGATCGGGCCGACGGCAATCGTGACGGTCTTGGGCTGGCTGGCCAGATGCAACTCCAGCTCGGCACGGATATCGTCAAAGGCGCCGGTCAGCACATTGGCCAGCGAGCGGCCAGTGTCGGTCAGGGTGACGGCGCGTGTGTGCCGGTCGAAAAGGCGAAACCCGCAATCCTTTTCCAATTGCCTGATCTGGTTGCTGACGGTCGTGGCGCTGACACAAAGCTCTTCTGCCGCGTCTTTGAAGCTCAGGTGCCGCGCTGCCGCCTCGAATGTGCGCAGGGCCGTCAGTGGCAGTCTTCGGGTCGAAACGCTCATGCCGCACCTATGGATAAAGAATTCATCATCCATATCGCCCGGAAATCTCGTTTGTCAAATTTCATCGGAATCCGGACCTTTGGATCAGGCGACGCCCGCGAGGCGTCTGTCAAATGCAATGCCGTTCAAGGGGCGCGCCAAGGTGAAGACAGCGATTTTCGGTGCCGGTGCAATGGGTTCTGTCTATGCTGCCCGCTTTCGCGAGGCTGGCCACGAGGTTGCGGTCGTTGACCCGTGGTCTGATCATGTCGATGCAATCAACAGAAATGGTCTGCGGATCGAGGGTCCCGACGGGGATCGCGTCGTGCAGGGTATCCGTGCCAGCACCACGGCCGAAACGGCGCAGGGTGCGGGGCTTTATGTCATCGCGTCCAAGGCCGCAGGGGTCGGCGCCGCCGCCGAGGCGCTGCGCCCGATCGTTGGCGCTGACGCCACGGTCATAACCATTCAGAATGGCTTGGGTGCGGGTGAACGCATCGCGCGATATCTGCCGCCTGATCGGGTTTTGCTTGGCGTCGCCGACGGTTTCGGCGCCGCCATGGTCGGGCCGGGTCATGTGCGCCACGCGGCGATGAAATTGATCCGACTGGGCGAGCTTGCCGGCGGCATGACCGACAGATTGCGCCGGACCGAGCAGGTTTGGCAGGCGGCGGGTTTTAACGCCAAGGCCTTTGACGATATCCATCGGCTGATTTGGGAAAAGCTGTTGTGCAATGTCACGCTTTCGGCCCCCTGCACCGTCTATGGCTGCACGGTGGGCGAGTTGCGCGACGATCCGGCGCGTTGGGCATTGGCTTTGGATTGCGCGCGCGAGGCCTATGCCTGCGGTCTGGCCGAGGGGATCAGCTTTTCGTTTGACGATCCGATCGCCTATGTCACCGACTTTGCCGAACTGGTGCGCGGGGCCAGCCCCTCGATGCGGCTTGATCACCTTGCGGGGCGCAGGTCCGAGATTGATTTCATCAACGGCGCGATCCCGCCCCTTGGGCGCAAACACGGGATTGCCACGCCCGTCAACGACGCGCTTTGCGCCGATGTGCGTGACCGCGAAGCCGCCTTTGGAGGGCCCAAGGCATGAGGCTCGCCAGTTTTGTTCTTGGCGGTCAACCAAGCTACGGCATTGTCTCGGCCGATGGTGTCCATCCCGTTACTCCCGCCTTCGCGGCGCGCTGCCCCGATTTGCGGTCGGTGCTGGATCAGGGGCTGACGGATGAACTGGCATCCAACTGCGCGGAACCGGCTTTGCCCTTGGCCGACGTGTCGTGGCTGCCGCCGATCCCGTCACCGTCAAAGATCGTTTGTGTGGGCCTGAACTACCGCAAACCCTATCCGGTGGCAGGCGTCAGCGTGCAATCCGATGAGATCGTCATTTTTGGCCGCCACGACGACAGTCTGGTCGCCCATGAGGCCCAGTTGGAATACCCGCATGGCGAGGCCGCCCAGAGTTTCGATTACGAAGGCGAGATCGTCGCGGTCATCGGCAAGACCGCCCGCCATATCGAGGCCGACGGGGCACTGGCGCATGTCGCGGGTTATTCGTGCATGAACGAGGGCTCGGTGCGGGCTTGGCAGAAAAAGTCGATCCATGCGGGCAAGAATTTTCACGCATCCGGATCATGGGGCCCGTGGATCGTGACCGCCGACGACGCGGGCCCGATCGAGGACATGCGCCTGACCACACGCGTCAATGGCGAGCCGCGTCAACAGACCACGGGGTCCCAGATGATCCATGATCTGCCCAAGCTGATCGCCTTTATCTCGCACATCACCCAGCTCAACCCCGGTGATGTGATCGCCACCGGATCGCCGGACGGCACCGGAGGCGCGCGCACGCCCCCGCTCTTTCTCAGACCCGGCGATATCGTCGAGGTCGAGGTCTCTACCATTGGCACCCTGCGAAACAGGGTCGCGCCCTGATCTTTGCTGCCTGATCTTTTGCTGAACGAGGAAACAACCATGCATCCTGCCCTCAAAAAGCTCCGCTTTTCGGTGAAACCGCTTCCGGTCGAGGGCAACCGCCCCGTCGAGCTTGCACGCACCATGGCCGTGCATCCGCTAACCTATCAAGAATTGCCATATGACCCCGAATATTCGCTCTATGCGGGGCGTCTGACACCCGAGCGGATGACCAATGCCACGCCCGACGAGATGTATTGGAAAGCCCGACAGGGCATCATCTTTCGCCATACGGGCGAACACCCTTATGAAATATCCGGCCCTGACGCCTTGACCCTGCTACAGCGGATCTTTCCGCGCGATGTTTCCAAGGTGACGCCCGGGCGTTGTTCCTATCAATTCGCCTGCTACCACGACGGGGGCATGATCACCGACGGGCTGCTGCTGCGCGTCGCCGAAGACCGGTTCTGGTTCGCACAGGCCGATGGTGATCTGTTTTCATGGTACAAGGCCCATGCCGCAGGTCTGGATGTGACGATTTCAGAACCCAACGTCTGGGTCAGCCAGATTCAGGGCCCCAATTCGATGAAGCTGCTCGAGCATCTGTTGCATGGCGACATGCCCCAGCCGTGGCGGTATTTCGATTGGGCCGAGGTCACGATGGCGGGACAAAAGGTCATCATCAGCCGCACCGGATTTACCAACGAACTTGGCTGGGAAATCTACTTCCGCCCCGAGAACGATATCGAGATGCTGGGCGATCTGATCCTCGAAGAGGGGACCAAGATGGGCATGATCCTGACCGCGACGCCGGGCTTTCGCGGGCGGCGCATCGAGGCGGGGCTTTTGTCCGCCGGACAGGATTTCACCAGCGGCACGACGCCTTTTTCGGTCGGGCTGGGAAAGTTCCTCGATTTTGACTGCGGCGATTTTGTCGGGCGGGAAGCCCTTTTGAAGGCCGACCGCGCATGCCGGACATGGGGCCTTCGCGTGGATGGCGGCACCGCCCTGCGCGGCGACACACTGACGATCGCCGGTGAAAAGGTGGGACGTGTGACCTCTAGCACGTGGTCGCCCTTTCAGGTCTGCGGCGTTGGCATTGTCCATATGAACAGCGCAGAGATCGGACCGGGTAGCGTGGTCGAGGTCGAATGCGTGGATGGCACGACCCGTTGGGCAGAGCTTTGCGCCTTGCCGATGTATGATCCCAAGGGCGAGTTCGTGCGGGGGATAAACACCACCGTTCCGACCGGACCTGCGCCGTGGGGCGGGGTTTCCAAGACCGGCGCTGCCACGAAATCTGCTTGATCAACAGGCGTTTGTTTTAATGAAACAGGACCGCACCCTGCACGACGTGGCGCTTTCGGACCGTTATGATCTGGAAAAGCCCCGTGTCTTGCTGTCCGGAACACAGGCGCTTTTGCGGGCGACTTTGATGCAACGGGCGCGCGACACGGCGTCGGGCTATGACACGGCGGGCTATGTGACCGGCTATCGTGGCTCGCCCTTGGGTTCGGTCGATACCCTGTTCGAGGCGTCATCGGCCCTGCTGCAGCGCGCGCACATCAGGTTTCAGCCCGGCCTGAACGAAGACCTTGCCGCCACCGCGATATGGGGCGCGCAACAAGCCGAATTGCAGGGCGAGGGGCTCTATCAGGGCGTCTTTGCCCTATGGTATGGCAAGGGTCCGGGGGTTGATCGGTCGGGCGACGTCCTGCGCCATGCCAATCTGGCGGGAACCTCGGCCCTTGGCGGGGTGCTGCTGGCGGCGGGCGACGATCACACCTGTGAAAGTTCGACAACCTGCCACCAGTCCGAACTGGCGCTGATCGACGCGATGATCCCGATCCTTTCGCCGGCGGGCGTTCAGGAAATCCTCGATTATGCGGTTCATGGTTGGGCGCTCAGTCGCTACAGCGGCTGCTGGGTCGGTCTGAAGTCGGTCAAGGATACGATCGAGGCTACGGCGGTCGTGGATGCCGATCCCTTTCGCATCACCTTGGCCGATCTGCCGCCGATTACGGCGGAGGGCGGCGCAGGCATCCGTCTTGCCGACAGCCCGCAGGCGCAAGAGGCGCGGCTTCACAACGTCAAGATCCCCGCAGCCCAGACCTATGCGCGCGCAAACGGGCTTGATCGTCGTGTGCATGGGAAAACGGGTGCCAAGGTCGGTCTGGTTTCCGCAGGCAAAAGCTGGCTCGATACATTGCACGCGCTGGAACTCTTGGGTCTGGACGAGGCTGCGCTGACCAGCCTTGGCGTGACCACCTATAAGGTCGGTATGGTTTGGCCGCTGGAGCCCAGCGGGTTTGGCGACTGGGCCGAGGGGCTCGACCAGATCATTGTCATCGAAGAGAAACGACCCGTTATCGAACCGCAGGTCCGCGACTACGTCGGCGCATCGGCAGGTGTTTTCGGCGCCCGCGATCAAGGTGGCGCCCCTCTTTTTCGCAGCACGATGGACCTCAACCCTGCCGATATCGCGCTCGGGCTGGTGACGGTCCTTGGGCAGATCGGTATCGATCTGGGCGGATGCGGCGCGCAGATCGCGCGCCTGCGGGCGCTTGGCGGTCAACCCGAAGCGCCGGATCTGGCCGAGCGGAAACCGTGGTTTTGCGCCGGTTGCCCCCACAGCACATCGACCCATGTGCCCGAAGGATCGCGGGCCTATGCGGGGATCGGCTGCCATTATATGGCGCAGTGGATGGACCGCAGCACGATCGGGCACACCCATATGGGCGGCGAAGGTGCAAACTGGATCGGTGAGGCGATTTTTTCCAAGCGGCGGCATGTCTTTCAGAACATGGGCGACGGCACCTATAATCACTCGGGCGCGCTGGCGATCCGCGCTGCGGTCAGTGCCGGCACCAATATCACCTACAAGATCCTCTACAACGATGCGGTCGCGATGACCGGCGGCCAAACACATGAAGGCGGCCTGACCCCCGAACGCATCGCCGCAGAGCTGCTGGCCTTCGGGGTGCGGCGGGTCGTGGCCGTGGTCGATGAAAAGCAGGGCGTGCCGCCCCTGCCTGCAGGCGTCGCTTGGGTGCCGCGCGCAAATCTTGATCAGGTGCAACGTGACCTGCGCGAGGTCGAGGGCGTGACCGCGATCCTTTATATCCAGACCTGCGCGGCCGAGAAACGCCGACGCCGCAAGCGGGGGCTGGCACTTGATCCCGACAAGCGTGTCTTTATCAATCCGGCGGTCTGCGAGGGCTGCGGCGACTGTGGCAAAGCCTCGAATTGCGTGGCGATCCTGCCGCTCGACACGGAATTCGGGCAAAAGCGACAGATCGACCAATCGAGCTGCAACAAGGATTACTCTTGCCTCGACGGGTTTTGTCCAAGTTTTGTGACACTGGAAGGCGCAAAGCCCCTGCGGCGTGTGATGTCTGATGCGCCTTTGGCGGAACTGGCCGAACCGGTCCTGCCGCCGTTGGACCATCTCTGGTCGATCCTGATCACAGGCATCGGCGGCACCGGCGTTGTCACGGTCGGGGCCATTTTGACCATGGCCGCCCACCTCGAGGGCAAGGGTGCGGCGGAATTGCAGATGGCTGGCCTTGCCCAAAAAGGCGGCGCGGTGACCATTCATTGCCGCATCGCACCGCGCCCCGCCGATATCACCGCAACCCGTCTGGCCATCGGTGAGGCGGATGCGGTGATTGCAGGCGATGTCGTGGTTGCGGCCGGACACAAGGCCCTGTCGATGATGGAGTCTGGCAAGACCCGTCTTTTGGCAAATGCACGCATGGCGATGACCGGCAGCTTTACGCGCGACCCCGATTTTCGGCTGCCCGAGGACGCGCTGCGCCGCAATCTGGAAACACGGCTCGGGGCCGATAAGATCGCCCTGATCGACGCCGTTGGCGCGGCCGAGCGTTATCTTGGCGACAAGATCTACAGCAACGTCTTGCTGCTTGGGGCGGCATGGCAGGCCGGTCTGGTGCCTGTTGGACGTGCCGCATTGCACAGGGCGATCGAACTGAACGGCGCGGGGGTGGCCGGAAATCTGCGCGCCTTCGAGATCGGCAGGCGGGTGTTTGCAGAGCCCGCGATGATGCAAGCCCCGCAGACCCAACCGTCGGACCTGCAGGCGCGGATCGACAGATGGGCGGATCATTTGTTGGCCTATCAGGGCCACGCCCTGAAGGCGCGTTATCTGGATCTTGTCGCGCGGGCGCGCCAAGCCGAAAACGCAATCGGCGCCGACGGATTGGTCGCGGCGCTGGCAGAGGCCTATGTCAAGCTATTGGCCTATAAGGATGAATATGAGGTCGCGCGTCTGCACGGGGCGGCGCTGGATCAGGCGCTTGCGCATGAATTCGGCGCCAAGGGCAAGATCCGGTTCTACCTTGCGCCGCCGCTGCTTGCCCGCAAGGGCCGTGATGGCAGACCGCGCAAGATGGCATTCGGCCCGTGGATCCGGCCCTTGTTCCGGCTACTTGCCGCACTGAAACCACTGCGCGGGACGCCCTTTGATGTCTTTGGCCATACCGCCGAACGGCGGCAAGAGCGCGCGCTGATTACGCAATACGAGGCTGATATGGCGCATGTGATCGCCATGCTGTCACCCGCCAACCATGCCGCTGCCGTGCGACTGGCACATCTGCCGGTAAAAATTCGGGGATTTGGTCATGTCAAACAGGCCAACGCCCGACAGGCCGCGACCGAAAGAGAAACGATCCTTGCCGCTCTGGCCTGATCGGCGGCGGATGCGCCGCGTGACGACATAACGCGCCTGGGCGTGAGGTCGCGTTGACCGTGGCCCATGCCGCCAAGAAATGAAGGGAGACACCATGTCCAAGGAATTGCCAGAATGGTCGATCAAGGGCGAACTGATCCTCAATTGTAACTGCACCGTGTTCTGCCCCTGCGTGGTGTCGCTGGGCAAACATCCCCCCACCGAGGGCTACTGTCAGGCATGGGTCGGTGTGCGCATCGATACGGGGCATTTTGACGGCGAGGATCTGGCGGGTCTGAATGTCGGTCTGCTGATGGATATTCCCGGTAAC
>JAHEBS010000078.1:501-12599 GCA_024642145.1 Marivivens sp. | reverse complement strand
CCGGCTTGCATCGCCAATCGCGTGCGCGCCCGTCGAACATGCGGTCACGACAGAATGGTTGGGGCCCTTGAACCCGTAGCGGATCGAAACCTGACCCGAAATCAGGTTGATCAGCGCGCCTGGGATAAAGAACGGCGACACACGGCGCGGGCCCTTTTCCTTGATCAGCACCGCCGTCTCGGCAATGGACTTCAGACCACCGATGCCCGAGCCGATCAGCACGCCCGTGCGGTTCTGCTTTTCGACAGTATCGGCAACCCATCCCGAATCCTCGACCGCCTGTTGGGCCGCCGCGACGCCAAAGAGGATGAAGTCATCCACTTTGCGCTGTTCCTTGGGTTCCATGTATTTGTCGGCGTTGAAAGTGCCGTCGGTGCCGTCACCGCGCTTGACCTCGCAGGCATAATCCGTGGCAAGGCCCGATGCATCGAACTGCGTGATGGTGCCCGCGCCGGACTGGCCTTCAAGCAGGCGTTTCCACGTCAGATCAACACCATCAGCAAGGGGGGTTACCAAGCCGACACCCGTCACGACCACTCGACGCATTTTGCACCTCATTCATTGGATCTTGGCCCCTGATACCGCAGGGGGCGTTCAGGGGGCAAGGGCGCAAAGCCGCAGCCCCTGCGCAGAAAAAGAAAACGGCACCCCGATGGGGTGCCGTTCAATCCGTCAAAACCGGCCAGATTACTGGGCTTCGGTGATGAACTTGACCGCGTCGCCGAAGGTCTGGATGGTTTCGGCTGCATCGTCGGGGATCTCGATGCCGAACTCTTCTTCGAAGGCCATCACGAGTTCCACGGTGTCGAGGCTGTCAGCGCCCAGATCATCGATGAACGAAGCGGCTTCGGTCACCTTGTCGGCTTCCACACCCAGGTGCTCCACCACGATCTTGCGCACGCGTTCTGCGACGTCGCTCATGTTATTTCCTCATGTCTTAAGGGCATCAGGCCCATTATCTGCATGCCCCGTGGGGCGGCTCCTTTGCCCGCAGAACGGGCGGACCGTCCGGCCACCAAAGGTGACCATGCGGCACATTACGCAAGGCCTATAGCAGAGATTCCGGCCTTGGCAAACGCTTTGTCACCTTGCGGTGTCAGCCCATCAACATACCGCCGTTGACGTGCAGGGTCGCGCCCGTGACATAGCCGGCTTCGGCGCTGGCCAGATAGACCACCGAGGCCGCGATATCCTCGGGCGTGCCCATGCGACCGGCAGGAATCTTGGTCAAAAGGGCCGCTTTCTGTTCGTCTTTCAGCTTGTCGGTCATGGCGGTCGCGATGAAACCCGGCGCCACGCAGTTGACGGTAATGCCGCGGCTTGCGACCTCGGCCGCCATGGCGCGGGAAAAGCCTTCCAGACCTGCCTTGGAGGCCGAATAGTTGGTCTGGCCGCCGTTGCCCATCGACCCCACGATCGACGAGATATTCACGATCCGGCCCCAACGTGCCTTCATCATACCGCGCATCGCCGCGCGGCAGAGGCGCATGGTCGAGGTCAGGTTGACCTCGATGACCTGCGACCACTCGTCATCCGACATCCGCATCAAGAGGTTGTCGCGCGTGACGCCAGCATTGTTGATCAAGATATCCAGAGCGCCCATGAGTTCCGCGGCCTTGCCCGGCAGGGCATCGACCGCGGCGGCATCTGACAGGTTGCAGGGCAGCACATGCGCCCGATCGCCCAATTCCGCCGCCAGAGCCGCAAGCGGCTCGACCCTTGTGCCAGACAGCGCAACCGTCGCGCCAGCGGCGTGCAGGGCCTTGGCAATCGCCCCGCCAATACCGCCCGAAGCGCCGGTCACCAGCGCGCATTTTCCGGTTAGATCAAACATTCGATTCTCCAGTTCTCAGGCGTTCATGCTCGCCGCCGCAGCGGCGGCGTCATCGGGGGTGCCGATGTTGCGCGTGGCGACATCGGGGGCGATACGGCGGATCATGCCCGACAGGGCCTTGCCTGCGCCGATCTCCCAAATTTCGGTCACGCCATGTCCGGCCATCCAAGACACGCTCTCGCGCCAGCGGACCGAGCCCGTGACCTGTTCGACCAAAAGCTGGCGGATGGTGGCGGCGTCGGTGACGGCCTCGGCACGGACGTTGGCAACCAGCGGCACGGTGGGATCACGCATGTCAACGGCAGCCAGCGCCTCGGCCATGGCACGCGCGGCGGGTTCCATCAGGGCGCAGTGGAACGGCGCCGACACCGGCAACAGCAACGCCCGCTTGGCGCCTTTGGCCTTGGCAATCTCGACCGCACGTTCGATGGCGCCCTTGTGGCCGGAAACCACGACCTGCGCGGGGTCATTGTCGTTCGCGGCCTGACAGACCTCGCCCTGCGCGGCCTCGGCGGCAACGGCGGTCGCGGTCGCGAAATCGAGCCCCAGCAACGCCGCCATGGCGCCGACGCCCACGGGCACCGCCTGCTGCATGGCTTGGCCACGCAGACGCAAAAGGCGGGCGGTATCGGCAAGGCTAAAGGTTCCGGCAGCGCAAAGAGCCGAATATTCGCCCAGCGAATGTCCCGCGACGAAAGAGGCGGCGGAAACCGGAACGCCTTCGGCCTCAAGCGCGCGCAAAGCGGCGATCGAGGTGGCCATCAGCGCGGGCTGTGCGTTTTGCGTCAGGGTCAGGGCCTCGATCTCGCCGTCCCAGATCAGCGCCGACAATTTTTCGCCAAGCGCCTCGTCGACCTCATCGAAAACGGCCTTGGCGGCGGGATAGGCCTCGGCCAAGGCCTTGCCCATACCAATAGTCTGGGCGCCCTGCCCCGGAAACACGAAAGCCCGCATGGATCCTCCTCAAAACGGCGTTTCCCCTGCTCTAGCGCCTGCGGGACGCCAGAACAAGGAAATGCCTTGAGAAGATGCGCGTGGCGCCCCTGTTCAGGCGCCAGCAACCATCGACATCGGCACGCGCATGGGCGCGCGTTCCGGGGTCTTGGCCAGTCGCATCAGGTCCTGACCCAGACGGTCGCGAAGCGATGCAAGCTGTTCGGCCGAACCAACGGCCACGGCCATTGTCTGGGGCGAATTGCCAAAGCGCAGCACCAACTTGTCGCAATTCTTGCCCTTGTGACCGCGCTGGATAAACACCCCGCCGATTCGTTCGAACCCGTAACGGGCCACGACAAAGCTTTTACCGTTCGAGCCGGTCACCATTTCGCGCAATTCACAAGCGCGGGTATCGACGTGAAACTCGATCTGGTAGCCGCGGCTGGCGAACCAGAGCAGCATCGCCGAAAGCGACATCAAGAAGGCGTAGATGCCCAGACGCATCGAAATAAGGTCTTGGGCGACCAGCGAGGCCGGCACGATCCAGATCCCGATCGCGCCGAAGGCACAGACCAGACCCAGAAAACCGCAAATCCCCTGAATGATCGCCACATTCAACTCCGGTGGCCGCTCAGAGCGGACAACGTAGCCCCAGTCATGTTGCTGCAACACAAAGGGATCCTCGGACACGGGGGCGCCGCTCCGCAGGTTCCTAAGGCGTGCAATCGCCGAATGGTCCATTACGCTCTCCTATCAATAGGCGTAGCCGCAGTCTTAACCGGGAATTTGTTCGCAATTTGACACGCTAGAGGCGAATAAGCGGCCACGCGCCCAGTCAAACAAGGGTTTTGGCCCTTCTTGCCCGCTACTTGCACGGGCGCGCGCAACGTGTATAAGGCCCCATCCTTCCGCGACGAACGTGAACAGCGCAGTCTCTCGTGGGTGGGGTGCGGAAGGAAAACGCCCCTCCCTATGAAATGCGCAGCGATAGAAATGGAGCTTACATGCCGCTTTATGAGCATGTCTTTATCGCGCGTCAGGATCTTTCCAACGCGCAGGCCGAAGGCCTCATCGAACATTTCAGCGGCGTCCTCGCCGAGAACGGCGGCAAAGTGCTCGAGAACGAGTACTGGGGCGTCAAGACGATGGCCTACAAGATCAACAAGAACCGCAAGGGCCACTACGCCTTCCTGCGCTCCGACGCACCCGCGTCGGCCGTTCAGGAAATGGAGCGTCTGATGCGCCTGCATGACGACGTCATGCGCGTGCTGACCATCAAGGTCGACACCCACGAGGAAGGCCCCTCGGTTCAAATGCAGCGTCGCGACGACCGCGGTGACCGTAGCGAGCGTGGCGACCGCCCCGAGCGCGGCCCCCGCGAAGACCGTCCGGCACGCCGTTAAGTCGATCAGGAAAGGACACAACCTATGGCTACGAAACCGTTTTTCCGCCGTCGCAAGTCCGATCCCTTTGAGGGCGAAGGCGCCCCGGTGATCGACTACAAGGACACCCGTCTGCTGCAGCGCTACATTTCCGAGCGCGGCAAGATCGTCCCCGCCCGCATTACCGCGGTCGGCGCCAAGAACCAGCGCAAGCTCGCCCAGGCGATCAAGCGCGCCCGGTTCCTCGCGCTGCTGCCCTACGCTGTTAAGTAAGGAGAGCACCCATGGATGTCATTCTGCTTGAACGCGTGGCCAAGCTTGGCCAGATGGGCCAAGTGGTTCGTGTGAAGGACGGCTACGCCCGTAACTTCCTGCTGCCGCAGGGCAAGGCGCTGCGCGCCAACGCCGGCAACATCGCCCGCTTCGAGGCCGAAAAGGCCCAACTCGAAGCCCGCAACCTCGAGACCCGCGCCGAAGCTTCGGCTCTGGGCGAAAAGCTCGACGGTCAGGTGTTCGTCGTGATTCGCTCCGCCTCGGACGGCGGCGCGCTTTACGGTTCGGTCAACGCCCGTGACGTGGCCGATCTGGCCACCGAAGGCGGCTTCTCGGTCGATCGTTCGCAGGTTGTCCTGCATGCGCCGATCAAGAACCTCGGTCTGCATGGCGTGACCATCGTGCTGCACCCCGAAGTCAGCATTTCGGTCAGCGTCAACGTGGCCCGTTCGAAAGAAGAAGCCGAGCTTCAGGCTTCGGGCAAGTCGATCCAGGAACTCGCTGCCGAGGCTGAAGCCGCGGCTGACTTCGAGATTCAGGAACTCTTCGATGACCTCGGCGGCGCTGCTGGCGACGACGACGATCTCTGATCCGTTCCTTACCGGAACAAGAAAGGGCCGCGCGATTGCGCGGCCCTTTTGCATTCTGACAGCCCCTAGCGCTTGAAAGTTTCCAGCGTCAGACGCGCATCGCAATATTTGCCGTCATAGGTGCCAACCCAGATATCAAGCCACCCGTCAGAGGGCCGCGTCAGCACGATCTTGGGGTCGTAGTTGCCATTATCATCGTCGTCGTAATACCAGTTGCCCGACGCCGTGTTGATCAACAAGGCGGAATCGCAGGCGCTGACGACGCTAACCACCAGCTGATAGGCCCCCATGCCGCTGATGTTTAAGGTAAAATCAGGCGGCGTGGTAAAGTAGCCATTGCCACGATCCGTCAAGGGAATGACGTTATAGCAATTGCCGATAAAGTTGTCGCCACCAGCAACCACGTCAACATAGACGGAATTGTACATCTGTTGTCCGGTCAGATCGTATCTTTCACCGGATTGGCGGTAATCTGGGCAGGCGGCAGCGGCGCCCGCCAGACCTACCGCAAAAACTGCACCCAGCACGATTTTCTGCATCTTGTCCCCCAATTGCGAAATCTCAATGCCGCAATGCTAACGCAGCGGAATAGATTCACGCCAGCGTGATTTTCGGACCAAGGGCCAAGCAAAAGGGCCGCCCCGAAGGACGGCCCTTGATCGCATCGGAACAACCGATGATCGATTATTCGACGTCCAGCGCCTCGACGGCCTTTTGCAGGGCGTCCTTGCTGACTTCCTTTTCCTTGACCTTGGCCAGACCGAACACATGGTCGATGACCTTGTCTTCGAAAATCGGGGCCTGCAGCTGCTGGCGGAAAGCGGCGTTTTGCTGCACGAATTCAAAGAACTCGCGCTCTTGGCCGGGGTACTGGCGGGCCTGAGTCATGACGGCCTGCGTCAGTTCGGCGTCGGTGACCTTGATCTCGGCTTTCTGACCGACATCGGCCAGCAACAGGCCCAGCTTTACGCGGCGCACGGCCAGCGACTTATGCTCGTCCGTGGTTTCGATCGAGCCGTGGTCGTGGCTGTGGTGTTCAGGATGCTCGTCGTGCCACAGCTGGTGGGCGATCTGGCTGGCTTCGGCGTCAACGAGGCTTTCGGGCAGGTCGAACGAGACCAGCTTGTCCAGCGCATCCAGCAGGCCACGCTTGGCCACAGCGCGCGAGGCACCGGCGAATTCGGCTTCAAGGCGCTCCGAAACCTGAGTCTTGAGCGCGTCAAGCGATTCAGCGCCGAAACGCTTGGCCAGCTCGTCGTCCAGCTCGGCGGGCTTGGGCTCTTTCACGGCCTTGACGGTGCAGGTGAAAACGGCGGCCTTGCCGGCCAGATTTTCAGCGCCGTAGTTCTCGGGGAAGGTCACTTCCACGTCCTTTTCCTCGCCGGCTTTCACGCCGACCAGACCATCCTCGAAACCGGGGATGAAGGAGTTCGAACCCAGAACCAGCGGATAGTCCTCGGCGGTGCCGCCTTCAAAGGCGACGCCATCGACCTTACCCAAGAAGTCGATCACGACCTGATCGCCGCTCTTGGCTTTGCTGCCTTTTTTGCGGTCGGCAAAGTTGTTGGCGTTCTTGGCGAGGTTATCAAGCGCCTCGGCAACCGATGCCTCGTCAGCCTTGACCACAAGACGCTCGACCTTGACCTTGCCGAAATCGACCTCGGGGATCTCGGGCAGACGCTCGTAGGTGACTTCCACCACCACGTCGTCGCCTTCTTTCCACGCTTCGTTGGTCATGCGCACGTTGGGCTGGGCCGCAGGACGGTCGCCCGAGGTCTCCAGATGCGCGTTGATGGCGCCATCGATCGCATCTTGCATGGCTTCGCCAAGCAGGCGCTGGCCAAAATTCTTGCGCATCAGCGCCATCGGCACCTTGCCCTTACGGAAGCCTTTGAGTTCGACTTCGGGCTGGGCTTCGACCAGCTTTTCATTGACTTTGGCATCGAGCTCGGCGGCGAGAACAGTGATCTCGTAGCCGCGCTTGAGGCCTTCGTTCTTGGTCTCGGTGACTTGCATAGCTTTCCTCACGCATGTGCGGGCCGCATCCGTGGCGACCCGAAGATTTGCGCCTTACTAATTAGGGCCAAGGGGGGGATCAACCCGAAAATCTTGCACGCAGCCAATCCCGGCGCGGGCGGCTGCGGTCTTTGGTGCGGGTAGAGGGACTTGAACCCCCACGCCTTGCGGCGCCAGAACCTAAATCTGGTGCGTCTGCCAATTTCGCCATACCCGCGAACGGGGGCTGCTTATCACCCCAAATCGCGACTGGCGAGGGGGATAGGCTTAAGAAATATGAGGACATTGACCTTTTGTTGCCATATTCTGGCTCACAATAAACGAGGCACGAGCAAGAGCGGAAACCGCCATGCACATCGATTCTACCACCGAGTCGGACTCTGTCCGGCAAGTTGACATCCATTCCAGCGGACTTTGCGCGGGCACGGTTGTGCTGACGCTCGACGGCGAAATGCCGATCGAGCATCTGTCGCCTGGCGACCGTATCATCACGCGCGATACCGGTATGGCGGTTCTGGTTGCCATTACGGTGCGCAAGACGGAAACCGCGACGGTGCGGATCAAGGCCGGTTCCTTGGGCCACAATCGCCCCGAAGGCGATATGGTCGTGGCCCCCGACACGCTGATCCATATTCGCGACTGGCGCGCACAGGCGCTTTACGGGCAGCCCAGCGCCACCGTTCCGGCGCGCGCCCTGATCGATGGTGAATTTGTCGCGCAACAGCCGCAGGCGCAGATGCACCTCTATGAACTGGTCTTTGACAGATCGCACATCGTCTATGCCGATGGCGTCGAGATCGTCACCGACGCCCGTCGTTAAAGACCCAAGCCGCGAAACACGCGTGGGAACATGTCGGGCAGATCTTCGGCGATCAGCCCGGGCCCAAAGGCGCGTGCGGCTTCGACATGTAGCCACGCACCATTCGCTGCGGCCTCGAACGGCGGCAAGCCGCGCGCCATCAGGCCCGCAATCAACCCCGCCAGCACGTCGCCCGACCCCGCCGTTGCCAGCCAAGGCGCGGCGCGGTCATAGGCGGCGCTAACAACGGTCGCGCGGCCTGAGGGCTCGGCAATCACCGTATCGGCCCCTTTGAACAAGACGACACAGCCTGCCCGCGCCGCGGCCTCTTGCGCTGCGTCTATCTTGGAATAGGCAGGGCCATTTTCGGCAGGCGCGGCAAGTTTTTTCGCCAGATCGGGGAAAAGGCGCGCAAACTCGCCACCATGCGGGGTCAAAACGCAGCCGCGATGCAACCGCTTCAACAGATCGGGTGCGGCGGCGATGATCGTCAGGGCATCGGCGTCGAAAACCGTGGGCAGCCTGCGCCCGTAACGGCGCAAATGCGCCGCGATCTGGCGACTGTCCAGCACGTCGATGATCGGCGCATCGGCAGGCATGAAAGGCTGCAACGCCGCGGCCACCAAGGCCTTGGCCGCAGCCCCCTTGCCCAGCGCCGGACCAAGGCAGAGGGCTGTCACATGTGAATGGTCGATGTTCAGACGCAGGGCCGCATCATCGCCGATTTCACGCAGCATGACCGCATCTAGGCGGGCGGCGTTTTCCGCCATGGCGTCCGGCGGCGCACCAAGCGTTGAAAGACCGGCACCCACGCGCAGGGCCGCCCGCGCCGCCAAACGCGCCGCCCCGCCCTGCCCCGATGGTCCACCAATGATCAGCGCATGACCGTAGGCATATTTATGGCCCGCACCGGCCTTGGAAAGCTGCGCGGGATCGATCCGCCAAAGCCGTGCTGCGGTTTTAGGCACACCGGCCAGCCCGATCGGCACCACAGCAAGATGGCCCGTATGCGCCGGCCCTTGGGCAAGGTAATGCCCCCGCTTGGCGCGGTGGAACGTCACGGTCATATCCGCGCGCAGCGCAGGCCCCTGCCCCAAGATCCGCCCGCTGTCGGCACAAAGACCCGAGGCGATATCGACGGCAACGACGCGCGCATGGCCCGCGCCCACGGCCTCGACCAGACCGCCCAAAGCGTCAATCCCGCGCGAAAGTCCGGTGCCAAAGAGCGCGTCGATCACCAGATCATCCGGCCCCAGCGCCGCAACCGCCGCATCGACTGCCGTCAGATCGCCGCCCGTCAGCGCCGGATAACCCAAACGCCACATATGCCCCTGCCAGCGATCATGATTGGCACGTGCATCGGGCGGCAAACGCTCGGCCAGCCCGTAATACATCACCTCGACCTGCCAGCCCCAGCCCGCCAGCAGCCGCGCGATCACGAAACCATCGCCCCCGTTATTGCCCGGCCCCGCCAGCACCAGCGCCCGATGCGGGGCTGCGCCCAGATCGGGCCAATGCGCGAAAGCCGTGTCCACCACCGCCTGACCGGCCCATTCCATCAGGCGCACGCCGATTGCGTCGCCCGCCGCGATCGCGGCGGCCTCGATCGCGCGCATCTCTGCCGATGAAAGGATTTCGTCGCCCATGGCGCCTCGCGGTTCGTAATTTGCCGCAAAAAGCGACAATCTGCACAAAAATTAGGCACAAGCCGGTGAATCTGGTCAACCGTCCCGCCTGCGACAGCCTAGTCAATTGTGACCGCGCCTGAGAAGTGGTCAGACGCTCTTGATCACGGAATGCCAAGGAGTCGGCCCATGAAGAAGATCGAAGCCATCATCAAGCCCTTCAAGCTCGACGAGGTGAAAGAGGCGCTTCAAGACGTCGGCGTTCAGGGCCTCTCGGTCGTCGAGGTCAAGGGCTTTGGCCGCCAAAAGGGCCATACCGAACTTTACCGCGGCGCCGAATATGTGGTCGATTTCCTGCCCAAGGTGAAAATCGAGGTCGTGATTGCCGACGAACTGGTCGACGACGCGATCGCCGCCATCATCGCTGCCGCCAATACCGGCAAGATCGGTGACGGCAAGATTTTTGTCCTGCCGGTGGAACAGGCCATCCGCATCCGCACCAGCGAAACCGGTGACGAAGCGCTCTGATCCGGCGCACCGCACCCCGCGAGACACATCAAGACAAGGGATACCCTGCCGATGAACACCGCTGAATTCCTTCAATTCATCAAGGATGAAGACGCCGAATACGTCGACATCCGCTTTACCGACCCCAAGGGCAAGCTGCAGCACGTCACCGTGGTGTCCGACCTCGTGGACGAAGATTTTGTCGAAGAAGGCTTTATGTTCGACGGCTCGTCGATCGCCGGCTGGAAATCGATCGACCAGTCCGACATGAAACTGATGCCCGACACGACCTCGGCCTATGTGGACCCCTTCTACGCCGAGAAAACCATCGCCATCCACTGCGACGTGGTCGAACCCGACACCGGCGAGGCCTATGATCGCTGCCCGCGCCAGATCGCCAAAAAGGCCGAGGCCTACCTCAAATCTTCGGGCATCGGCGATGTCGCCTATTTCGGCCCCGAGGCCGAGTTCTTTCTCTTTGACGATGTCCGCTATTCGGTCACGCCCCAGAAAGTCTCCTTCGAGATCGACAGCGAAGACGCGGCCTGGAACACCGATACCGAATATTCGTCGGGCAACCTCGCCCACCGTGCCCCCCACAAGGGCGGCTATTTCCCTGTGAACCCCGTCGACGCCGCGCAGGACATCCGTTCGGAAATGCTTTCGACGATGAAGCGGATCGGCATCAAGGTTGACAAGCATCACCACGAGGTCGCGACCGCGCAGCACGAACTGGGCATGGTCTTTGGCGGGTTGGTCCAGCAGGCCGACAACATCCAGAAATACAAATACGTCATCCACAACGTGGCCGCGTCCTACGGCAAGACCGTGACCTTCATGCCCAAGCCCATGAAGGGCGACAACGGCTCGGGGATGCACGTGAACATGTCGATCTGGAAAGACGGCAAGCCGCTGTTCGCTGGCGACAAATATGCCGACCTCAGCCAAGAGGCGCTCTACTTCATCGGTGGTATCCTCAAGCACGCCAAGGCGCTGAACGCGATCACCAACCCCTCGACCAACAGCTACAAGCGCCTGATCCCCGGTTTCGAGGCCCCCGTGCTGCGTGCCTATTCGGCCCGCAACCGCTCGGGCTGCGTTCGTATTCCGTGGACCGAGTCGCCCAAGGCCAAGCGCGTCGAGGCCCGTTTCCCCGATCCGGCGGCCAACCCCTACATGGCTTTCGCCGCCCTGATGATGGCAGGTCTTGACGGTATCAAGAACAAGATCGACCCCGGCCCTGCCTCGGACAAGGACCTCTACGACCTGCCGCCCGAAGAACTGGCGCAGATCCCCACCGTCTGCGGTTCGCTCCGCGAGGCGCTGGAAGAGCTGGAGAAGGACCACGAGTTCCTTCTGGCCGGCAATGTTTTCGGCAAAGACCAGCTTGACGCCTATGTCGCGCTGAAATGGGAAGAGGTCTATGCCTATGAGCATACCCCCCATCCCATCGAATATGCGCTCTACTATAGCGTGTAAGGTGATTCACCCTTGAACCAGCGGGGGCGCCCATCCGGCGCCCCCGATTGTTTTTGCAGTGCCCCCAATCGCAGGGAAACAGGCAGAATTGTGAACCCCAAATGCAGGTTGTGACGCAAATTGGGGCATCCAGCTTACCTTACGTCACTCAATAATTCGTTAAGTTTCATTAACTTAACAAAAATGTGCCGCCACCTGACGGCAACTCGCCTATTGGTTGGTTTGCGGACAAAGAAAATCGCAGCGTCTTTGTATTTCCACATTCCAAGCTAAAAGGCTCCGCAATCGAAAGGCTTAATGCTCGTTAATCAGTTCGGAGAAGCCGACCATGTCGAGCAACGGAAACAGCACGATCGCGGCCCTGTGCTTTACAAAGCCACAGCCCCTCGATTTCGATCTTTTGACCATGGAGCTGGGCGAGGCCCTGCGCGCCAACCGGTCGATCAATTGCGTCGAGACCCGCGAGTTCGACGATTTCGTTGTCTTCGACCTCGACCGGACCCGCATCTGTCTGGCCTATTGCATCGTGAAAGAAGAATTCCCGCATCTCAAAGAGGTGTCCCCCTTCCATTCGACGCTGATCATTTCCGTAGGCTCGACGCCGCAGGGGCCCGGTCAGGGTCCGCTGTTCGACAGCCGCACACAGGTCTGTCAGGA
>JAHEBS010000078.1:0-491 GCA_024642145.1 Marivivens sp. | reverse complement strand
GAGATCGAAGAAGCCTTCACCGCCGATGTGTATGACATGATCCTTGAGCAGATCTGGCCCGAGCTTGCCGACACCAGCGAATACCGTGACGTCCCGCGTGATGATCCCTCTGTCACCCGCCAGATTCTGGCCGCATCCGGCGAACGCAGCCCACTGCACCGCCATTTCGTGTCGGACGACAGCATGTCGGACCTCGAGGCACGCTTTGACGAAGAACTGCGCGTGCGCCGCCATGACATGCCCATGCCCGATTTCGACGAGAGCGATCTCGACGTCATGCCCACGCATGAGGCGCTCTATGCCGATGGCCCGCTGGATCAGCGCATGGCCAATGTCGAGGAACTGCGTCAGGAACTCGCCGATCTTCTGCATCGCGAACCGCCCGAGCCGCTGGATCGCAGCCTGACCTGGGATCAACGCGACGCGCGCCGCGTGCGCATGGCGCTTTACCCGCCTGTGGTCGAAGAGGATTTTGCCGATCCGCGCAAGGA
>JAHEBS010000077.1 GCA_024642145.1 Marivivens sp. | reverse complement strand
CGCGCGCCGCCATGACCTCGGCGGTGGAGGCAGGCGCCAGCGCCACGCCAAATCTGCGCGCGCGTTCTTCAATCGCGGCCAAAGCGGCCAAGGTGCGGTCCAAGACAGCCTCGTCCAGCGCAAGCCCGCTTGGCAATTCGTCGCGCGTCAGTTTCAGGGCGACCGACACCGACCCGCGCGCGATCCGCGCTGCAAGGGCCGCACGCGTGGCGGCCTCGAGCCCGTCCAGCCCCTCTGGCAGCTTTAGCCGCAGGTCCAGCCCGCGGCCGTTGACGCTGCGCAGTTCCCAAGCCCAGTTCAGCCCGTCTTGATGGCCAGTGCGGCTGGCGAAAGCGGTCATGGAACGGATCATGGGTCGCGGCACTCCTGTCGTGGGTCTTTGGCGAGAGGTAACGGGAATTGGCGGCGCGGGGCAAGGCTTGGCGGGCGTTAACCGCTTAACAAGATATGAACAGCGCCGCGGGTCCCTTGATGATAATTCGAAGGAAAGGAGCCCGCCATGTCCCGTGAAACTGCACCTAACCTGCCGCATTCAGAACTGTTTGATCTGGTCGAAACCTATTGGCAGGCCCTGCGCGGCGCACGTCGCCTGCCCCTGCGGACCGAGATCGAGCCCGCGGCGATTGATGCGGCACTCGGTCATGCCTTGATCGCCGAAAGGCTGGCGCCCGGCATTGCGCGGTTTCGCGTGGCCGGCGGCGCGTTGCGCGATGGCTTGGGCCTCGACCCGCACGGGTTACTGATGAGTTCGCTTTTCGCCGCGCCATCGCGTGCGATCTTTGGCGGCTTTGTCGATTTTGCGATGGATGGTCCGGCGATTGTGGATCTGGCCGTGACCAGCCAGACCGCGCGCGGGCGGCTATTGATGCTGCCGCTGGCGGGGGGCGATGGCACGGTCAATCGCGTGCTGGGTGTTCTGAGCGTGGCGGGGCTGCGCGGACTGGGGCGGTTGACGCTGGATCCGGCCCCCTTGCGCGTGCTGCCCCTACCCCAATTGCCCGCGCTGGGGCGTCCTGCCCTGCAGGTCATTGACGGCGGGCGCAAAGGCAAAGGGCCGGACGCAGCGCGCCCGGCCCTTTATCTGGTTGGCTGATCCGGTCTTAGACCGCTTCGGCGCGGGCCAGCATGGTGCGGCGCTTGCTCAGTTCCTCGGCCACAAGGAAGGCCAGTTCCAGCGATTGGCTGGCGTTGAGGCGCGGGTCGCAGGCGGTGTGATAGCGGTCGGACAGGTCCTCATCCGTCACCGCACGCACGCCACCGGTGCATTCGGTCACGTCCTTGCCGGTCATCTCGAAATGCACGCCGCCGGGAATGGTGCCTTCGGCGCTATGCACGTCAAAGAACTCGCGCACTTCACGCATCACAGAGTCAAAGGGACGCGTCTTGTAACCCGACGAGGATTTGATCGTGTTGCCGTGCATCGGGTCGCAGGACCAGACAACATTGGCGCCTTCCTCTTGAACAGCGCGGATCAGGCGCGGCAGATGGTCGCCCACCTGACCGGCGCCAAAACGCGCGATCAGCGTCAGACGACCAGCCTCGTTCTTGGGGTTCAGCTTTTCGATCAGAGTCTTGAGATGCCCCGAAGTCATCGAAGGCCCGCATTTGAGGCCGATGGGGTTCAGGACGCCGCGGCAATATTCCACATGCGCGCCGTCAGGCTGGCGCGTGCGGTCGCCGATCCAGATCATATGGCCCGAACCCGCCAGCCACTTGCCGCTGGTCGAGTCGACGCGGGTCAGCGCCTCTTCGTATTCCAGCAAAAGCGCCTCGTGGCTGGTATAATATTCCACCTGGCTCAGTTCGTGGTTGGCCTCCGAGGTCACACCCGCGGCGGTCATGAAGTCCAGCGCATCGGCGATTTTTTCGGACATGGCGCGGTATTTCTCGGCCTCGGGCGCACCGGTGAAGCCCAGCGTCCAAGCGTGGACGCGGTGGACATCGGCAAAACCGCCGGTCGAGAATGCGCGCAGCAGGTTCAGCGTGGCGGCTGCCTGCGTATAGGCCTGCAGCATGCGCGCGGGATCGGGCACGCGTGCGTCGGCGGTAAAATCAAAGCCGTTGATGATGTCGCCGCGGTAGGACGGCAGTTCCACGCCACCGATGGTTTCGGTGCCGGCGCTGCGCGGCTTGGCAAACTGACCCGCCATGCGGCCTACTTTGACCACGGGAACCTTGGCGGCGAAGGTCAGCACCATCGCCATTTGCAGCATCACCTTGAAGGTGTCGCGGATCTGGTCTGCGGAAAACTCGGCAAAGCTTTCGGCGCAGTCGCCGCCTTGCAGCAAAAATGCCTCGCCGCGGCTGACCTTGGCCAGATGCGACTTGAGCCTGCGGGCCTCGCCCGCAAAAACGAGGGGCGGATAGCTCGACAGCCGTTGTTCGACCGAGTTCAGGGCTCCCTGATCGGGATAGTCGGGCATCTGGACCCGGGGCTTGCCGCGCCAGTCAGATTTCTGCCATTCCGCCATCTCTTCCTCCGTAAGACGTCTTGACGCGGGGCTTTGGTGCCTTGGACCTACCCCGCCAGAGGCGGTTTATACGCCGCGTTGCGGCGATGGCCAATGGCGAAAACATGTTAGCGCTCACTCCAGATCAAAAAAACGCGACATAAACTGACGCTTTCGATTGATCTTGCGCAGCGAACGCAAAGCTGTTGAGGTCATCGCGCGTTCGATGTTGCGCGAGGAGGCGTGGCAGATGGATATCCAACTTCAGATCGTCGAAGTGGCGGCGCCCACCAAACCGCGCCGTTTTGTCTTTGTGCTGCTCGACCGTTTTACGATGCTCTCGTTTTCATGCGCGCTGGAATCACTGCGGCTGGCCAACCGCATGGCGGGCAAAAAGCTCTATGAATGGGTGCTGGCGGGCGAAGGTGGCGAGGTCGCGACCTGTTCCAACGGCACCGAATTTCGGCTGAACCTCGATCTTGACGAACTGTCGCGCGAAGATGTGGTGCTGGTCTGTGGTGGCATCGACGTTCAGGCCGCCACGACCAAGCGCGTGGTCAACTGGCTGCGGCGCGAGGCGCGGCGGGGGTTGATGATCGGCGGGCTCTGCACGGCGGGTTACACGCTGGCCAAGGCTGGCCTGCTGGACGGCAAGAAAGCCACGATCCATTGGGAAAATCAGGATAGTTTCGCCGAAGAGTTCGAAGAGGTGAAACTGACGAAATCCGTCTTTGTGGTTGACGGAAACCGGATGACCACCGCTGGCGGCACCGCCTCGATCGACCTGATGCTCAAGCTGATCGCCGATCAACATGGCGAAGATCTGGCCAATGCCGTGGCCGACCAGTTGATCTATTCTTCGATCCGCACCGACCAAGACACCCAACGGCTGTCGATCCCCACGCGGATCGGTGTGCGCCACCCCAAGCTCAGCCGCGTCATCCAGATCATGGAAGCCAATATCGAAGAGCCGATCAGCCCTGCGATCTTGGCGCGCGACGTGGGCATGTCCACGCGCCAATTGGAACGTCTGTTCCGCCGCTACCTGACCCGCAGCCCCAAGCGGTATTACATGGAGTTGCGTCTGCAAAAGGCGCGCAACCTGCTGATGCAGACCGATATGAGCGTGATCAACGTGGCGCTTGCCTGCGGATTCGCGTCGCCCTCGCATTTCTCGAAATGCTATCGCGCGCATTACGAAACCACGCCCTACCGCGAGCGCGGGACACATGGCACGCGCCTTTCCATCTGACCTTAGGGCAATTTGTCGCCGAAATGCCCGCCGTTTTGTCAAATCGACCAGTGTTTTCGTTGCATGAGGCTTCACATCCGGTCCGCGCGCAAATAACCTGCGCTCTGGATACTTCTATCCAATAGGGAGAAAACCATGAAAAAACTGCTTCTCGCCACCGCTGCTGGCGCGCTGCTTGCTGGCTCGGCTTCGGCTGAGGAAATCAAGATCGGTATCGAACTGGGCTTCACCGGCCCGCTGGAATCGATCACCCCCGCCATGGCGCAGGGTGCTGAACTCGCGATCGCCGAAGTCAACGCCGCCGGCACGCTGCTGGACGGCGCGATGGTCACCGGCATCCGTGCTGACTCGACCTGCGTCGACGCCGCCGTTGCTGTTGCCAACGCCGAAAAGCTGGTTACCGGTGATCATGTCAACGCCATCATGGGCGCTGACTGCTCGGGCGTGACCGGTGCGATCCTCCAGCAGGTGGCTCGTCCCAATGGCATCGTGATGATCTCGCCCTCGGCGACCTCGCCTGCGCTGTCGACCGCCGAAGATGACGGCCTGTTCTTCCGCACCGCCCCGTCGGATGCGCGTCAGGGCGTCGTGATGACCGAAGTCCTCATGGACCGTGGCATCAAGTCTGTTGCCTTGACCTACACCAACAACGACTACGGCAAGGGTCTGGCCGATGCGTTCCAGGCTGCCTTCGAGGCTGCTGGCGGCACCGTCACCATCTCGGTCCCGCATGAAGACGGCAAGGCTGACTACTCGGCCGAAGTCGCGTCGCTGGCCTCGGCCGGTGGTGAAGTACTCGTCGTGGCCGGCTACACGGACCAGGGCGGCAAGGGCATCATCCAGAACGCCATCGACACCGGCGCGTTCGAAACCTTCGTCCTGCCCGATGGCATGGTTGGCCAGCAGTTGGTTGACGACATCGGTGCCGGCCTGAACGGTTCGTTCGGTCAGTATCCGGGCACCGACAGCCAAGGCGCCGAGATCTTCCAAGGTCTGGCTTCGGCTGCTGGCTTTGACGGCACCTCGGCCTTCGCGCCCGAGTCGTATGACGCCGCCGCGCTCATCATGCTGGCCATGCAGGCCGCTGGTTCGTCGGCTTCGGCTGACTTCGCCAGCAAGGTCATGGACGTCGCCAACGCCCCCGGCGTGGAAATCTTCCCGGGCGAACTGGCCAAGGCTATCGAACTGCTGAAGGCTGGCGAGGACATCGACTACGTCGGTGCCACCGCGGTCGAACTGATCGGACCCGGCGAATCGGCCGGCAACTACCGCGAAATCGAGATCCAGGACGGCGTGATCAACACCGTTCGTTTCCGCTAATCGCGGTCGATCTGCAATCAACGGGCGGCCCGGGGTCAATCCTCGGGCCGTTTCATACCATAGGCTAACGGCCGCGCATTAAGGCGGCGTCAACTCTTGGGGGTCGCATGATCGTAGTCGAAGATCTGCACAAGCATTTCGGCGGCTTCCACGCCGTAGATGGCGCAAGCCTTAGGATCGAGCCAGGCTCGATCACCGGTCTGATCGGACCGAACGGTGCGGGAAAAACCACTCTTTTCAACGTGATCGCGGGTGTTCTTAAGCCGACGTCGGGTCGTGTGACCATGGCGGGCGAAGATATTACGGGGCTCGCGCCGCACGAATTATTCCATAAAGGCCTGCTGCGGACCTTCCAGATCGCGCATGAATTCTCGTCGCTGACGGTGCGCGAGAACCTGATGATGGTTCCTGCCGCGCAATCGGGCGAGACGCTCTGGAACACATGGTTCGGCCGCAAACGGATTGCCGATCAGGAACGCGCGCTCAAGGCCAAGGCCGATGAGGTGCTTGAGTTCCTGACCATTGACCACCTCAAGGACGAAAAAGCGGGCAACCTGTCCGGTGGCCAGAAAAAGCTTCTGGAACTGGGGCGGACCATGATGGTGGACGCCAAGATCGTGTTTCTGGACGAGGTTGGCGCTGGCGTGAACCGCACGCTGTTGATGACCATCGCCGACGCGATCGTGCGCCTGAACAAAGAGCGGAATTACACGTTCGTCGTGATCGAGCACGACATGGATTTCATCGGCAAGATTTGTAATCCGGTCATCTGCATGGCCGAGGGCAAGGTTCTGGCCGAAGGCACGCTGGACGAAATCAAGGCCAATGAGCATGTGATCGAGGCCTATCTGGGCACCGGTCTCAAGAACAAGGACAAGGTGGGCGCATGACAGAGCCGTATCTGATTGGTGATGCGATGACCGGGGGCTATGGCAAAGGCCCCGACATCTTGCATGGCTGCACCATCGCCGTGAACCCTGGCGAAATCGCCGTGATCGTTGGCCCCAACGGCGCCGGCAAATCGACCGCGATGAAGGCGATTTTCGGGATGCTGAACGTGCGATCCGGTTCGGTCCGGCTGGCGGGGCAGGACATCACCCATATGAGCCCGCAAGACCGCGTGATCCACGGCATGGGTTTCGTGCCGCAGGTGCGCAACATCTTTCCGTCGATGACGGTCGAGGAAAACCTCGAGATGGGCGCCTTTATCCGCAAGGATGAAATCAAATCGACGATGGAGCAGGTCTATCACCTGTTCCCCATCCTCAAGGACAAGCGGCGGCAGGCCGCGGGCGAACTGTCGGGCGGTCAGCGCCAGCAGGTGGCCGTCGGTCGCGCCCTGATGACCAAGCCCAAGGTCTTGATGCTGGACGAACCCACCGCTGGTGTCTCGCCCATCGTGATGGACGAGTTGTTCGACCGCATTATCGAGGTCAGCCGGACCGGCATTCCGATCTTGATGGTCGAACAGAATGCCAAACAGGCGCTCGAGATTGCCGACCGCGGTTATGTGTTGGTGCAGGGCCGCAACGGCCATACGGGCACCGGCAAGGAACTGCTGGCCGATCCCGACGTTCGTCGTTCTTTCCTGGGGGGCTGATCCATGGATTTTCTTAACGCCATCGTTGCGCTCGCCAATTACGTGCTGATCCCCGCCACCGCCTATGGGGCGCAGCTCGCGCTTGGGGCGCTTGGGGTCACGCTGATTTACGGCATTCTGCGCTTTTCCAACTTTGCCCATGGCGACACCATGGCCTTCGGGACCATGGTCACCATCCTGTTCACATGGTGGTTCCAGTCGATGGGCCTCCATTTCGGCCCGCTGCCGACCGCGCTTTTGGCCCTGCCCTTCGGCATCGCCGTCACGGCGGTTCTGCTTTTGGGCACCGACCGTCTGGTGTTCCGTTTTTACCGCAAGAAGAAATCCGACCCTGTGATCCTGACCATTGTCTCGCTGGGCGTGATGTTCATCTACAACGGTCTGGTGCGTTTCGTGATCGGTGTGGGCGACCAGCAGTTTCTGGATGGCGAACGCTTTGTCATCTCGGCCCGCGGCTTCAAGGACGCAACCGGCCTTGATGAGGCGCTTGCGCTCAAGACCACGCAGGTTCTGACCGTCGTGGTTGCGGTATTGGTGGTGGGCGCGCTGTTTTGGTTCCTCAATCGCACCCGCACCGGCAAATCCATGCGCGCATTCTCGGATAACGAGGATCTGGCGCTCTTGTCGGGGATCAACCCCGACAAGGTGGTGGCCGTGACATGGATCATCGTCGCCGGCTTGGTGACGGTGGCAGGCGTTCTGTACGGCCTCGACAAGAGCTTTAAACCCTTCACCTATTTCCAGTTGCTGCTGCCAATCTTTGCGGCTGCGATCGTGGGCGGGCTTGGCAACCCGCTGGGCGCTATCGCGGGTGGCTTTGTGATTGCCTTTTCCGAGGTGACAATCACTTACGCGTGGAAAAAGGTGGTCACCTATATCCTGCCCGACAGCCTCGCACCCGACGGGCTCGTGCAGCTTTTGACCACCGACTATAAATTTGCGGTCAGTTTCGTGATCCTGATCATCGTTCTGCTGTTCAGGCCCACGGGCATCTTCAAGGGACAATCGGCATGAAGACCTCGATGCGCACCCCGCTTCTATTCGTCGCCGTCGCGGCTCTGTTCATTCTCGAGGGCAGCACCAACTGGTGGATCTTCTCGGGTAGCTGGACCGCCGCTCTGGGTATCCTCAACATGGCGCTCCTTTCGGCCATCATGGCTTTGGGCGTGAACATGCAATGGGGCTACGCGGGCCTGTTCAACACCGGCATCATGGGTTTTGCGGCCCTTGGGGGCTTGGCGACCGTCTTGGTCGGCACCCAACCGACCGCCGGCGCTTTCCCGTGGGAACTTGGCGCCGACGGGCTGCCCCAAGGCGGCTGGCGAATCCTGATGGGCCTCGCCTTCGGCGCGCTGACCATCGCCGCGGCCATCTTTGCCCAGCGTCGCCTGCCCAAGGGCCGCATGCGCGGCCTTTCCACGCTGGCGATCATCGTGGTGGGCTTCTTTGTCTACCGCTGGATCTTTGACGGTGGTGTCGAACTGGTGGAAAAGATCAACCCCGCGACCTCGGGCAATATCGGCGGCCTCGGCCTGCCCATCATTGTCAGCTGGCCGGTGGGCGGTCTTTTCGCCGCCGCTGCGGCTTGGGTGATTGGCAAAACCGCCCTGGGCCTGCGGTCGGATTATCTGGCCATCGCCACACTCGGCATCGCGGAAATCATCATCGCGGTCCTGAAGAACGAGGATTGGTTGGCCCGTGGTGTCAAGAACATCATCGGCCTGCCCCGCCCTGTGGCCTATGAGGTCAACCTGCAGGCCGATCCGGCCTTTGTCGAACGCGCCGCCAATTGGGGCCTCGATCCCGCGACCGCATCGACGATCTGGGTCAAACTCAGCTACAGTGTGCTGTTCGCGGCGGTGCTGATCGTCGTCATGGTGGGGGCGCAGCTTGCGCTCAACAGCCCTTGGGGCCGCATGATGCGCGCCATTCGTGACAACGAAACCGCGGCCGAGGCCATGGGCAAGAACGTCACCCGCCGCCATCTACATATCTTCATCATCGGCTCGGCTGTCTGCGGTATCGCGGGCGCCATGGCCACCACGATGGACGGTGTCCTCAACCCCGGCGCCTATCAGCCGCTTCGCTACACCTTCCTGATCTGGGTCATGGTGATTGTCGGCGGGTCGGGCAACAACTGGGGCGCGGTGCTTGGTGGTTTCCTGATCTGGTGGCTCTGGAACGCGGTCGAGCCCTTGGGCATCTGGCTGTCGAACATCCTCACGGTCGGCCTGCCGGACGGCAACTGGTTCAAGACGTCGATGCAAGACGCCGCGGCCCACTTCCGCCTCTTTACCATGGGGATCATTCTGCTGGTGGTGTTGCGGTTCAGTCCACGCGGCCTCATTCCGGAAAAATAAATGCCAAGGGCCGGTTCATCACCGGCCCTTTCGCTTCTTCTGACTGCAAATACCCCGCGGGGTGAATGGGCCGCATGGCCCAGAGGGGGGCCGCGCCCCCCTTAGTCTTCGAACTTGCGCAGACGCCGGATGAGCGAGGATGTATCCCAGCGCCCGCCGCCCATTTTTTGCACGTCCTTGTAGAATTGATCGACCTGCGCCGTCACAGGCAGGCTCGCGCCGGTTTCATTGGCGGTGGCCAGACAGATGCCCAGATCCTTGCGCATCCAGTCCACGGCAAAACCGAACTCGAAACGGTCATCCAGCATCGTCTCGTAGCGGTTGGCCATCTGCCAGCTACCTGCCGCGCCGCCCTTGATCACATCGACCACCGCGCGTCCGTCAAGCCCTGCCTTGTCGGCGAAATGCAGCGCCTCGGACAGGCCTTGGACCAGTCCGGCGATGGCGATCTGGTTGACCATCTTGGTCAACTGCCCCGCGCCGCTTTCGCCCAAACGGCGGCAAGCCTTGGCAAAGGCCGCGATCACCGGCTCGGCACGGTCATAATCGGCCTGCGCGCCTCCGCACATGACAACCAGCTGGCCGTTCTCGGCGCCAGCCTGCCCGCCCGACACGGGCGCATCGACAAAACCAAGGCCCAGATCGCCCGCGATGGCGGACAGATCGCGCGTGACGCTGGCCGAAACCGTGGTGTGATCGACAAAGACCGCACCCTTGGCCATGCCCGCAAAAGCGCCGTCCGCGCCCAGACACACGGCGCGCAGATCGTCGTCATTGCCGACGCAGGCAAGCACGAATTCGGCCCCTTGTGCGGCGGCGCGCGGCGTTGCCGCATGGCGCCCGCCATGGGCCGTGGCCCAAGCCTCGGCCTTGGCTGATGTGCGGTTATAGACCGTGACCTCATGACCGGCTGCGGCAAGGTGGCGGGCCATCGGCCCACCCATCACACCCAGACCCAGAAAAGCGACGCGCGCCATTGGCTTGCTCCTTTGCATGTCCTATTGCTGGACCGATTGGTAGCCGCCCCGCGCGGCGCGTCAACCCGCCGTTCTGACGAGGATTTCATGGCCACCCTGTTTCGCTGGCTTTTGCGGATTGCATCAGGCTTGATCGTGCTGGCCGTTGCCTTTGTGGCACTGGCCTATCTCTTCGCGACGCGGTCGCTGCCCGACTATAACGAGGACTTTACCCTCGAAGGGATCAACGCGCCCGTCGAGATCGTGCGCGACAATGCGGCGGTTCCCCATATCCTTGCCCAGACTGATCACGACGCCTATTTCGGGCTTGGTTTTGTCCACGCGCAGGACCGTTTCTGGCAGATGATGATGCTGCGCCGCACCGCGCAGGGCCGGCTATCCGAGCTTTTCGGGCCTTCGACCCTCAAGGTTGACGAACTTATGCGCCGCTTTGACCTCTATGGTCTGGCGACAAGCTCGGTGGCGGCGCAGGACGCGCCGACGCTTGCCGCACTTGAGGCCTATGCCGATGGTGTGAATGCTTGGATCACGCAGGTCGGTCTTGGCGCGCGTGGCCGTGGCGCACCGGAGATGTGGCTCTTTAACGCCGCCATCGCGCCGTGGCAGCCGGCGGATTCGCTGGCGGTCCTGAAATTGATGGCGCTGCAGCTGTCAGGCCAGATCCCGCAAGAGGTGCTGCGTGCGCGTGTGTCGCTGCAACTCGATTCGGCGCGGGTGGCCGATATCCTGCCCGACGATCCGGGCGCGGCGGTTGCGGCTCTGCCCGAATACGCGGCCCTCGTGCAGGGCGTTAATCGCTATGCCATGGGCGATCACATCCCCTTCGGGCCGCTGAATCCGGTGCAGCCGCGCGAAATGGGCGGCGCCTCGAATGCTTGGGCCGCCGCACCGTCACGGGCGGCCGCTGGCGCGTCGCTCTTGGCCAATGACCCGCACCTTGATCTCAGCGCGCCTTCGGTCTGGTATCTGGCGCGGATCGACCTGCGGTCGGGTGCGGTGATCGGCGGCACGATCCCGGGTATGCCTGCCGTTCTTTTGGGCCGCAGCGCCGATCTGGGCTGGGCGCTGACGTCGAGCTATCTGGACGATCAGGATGTCTTCATCGAAGAGGTCAACCCCGCCAACCCCGATGAATACCGCACGCCCGACGGCTGGAAGCCCTTTGTGGCCCGTGACAGCGTTATCACCGTCAAGGGGCAGGCTCCGGTCACGGTGCGCCTGCAATGGACCGACAACGGCCCTGTGCTGCCGCCCGATGTCTATGATCTGGGCACGATCCGTCCGCCGGGCCATGTCACCTCGGTGTCGTGGACGGCCCTGACGGGCGACGATACCTCGATGACCGCCGCACTCAGGATCATGCAGGCCCATTCGGTGGCCGAAGCGATCGTGGCGGGGACCCTGTTCGTGGCGCCTTCGCAAAACCTGACGCTGGCCGACCGCAATACCATCGGCATGAAGATGATCGGCGCCGCGCCACGCCGGGACCCCAATTCGCAGGCCCGTGGACGGATGCCCTCTTACGGTTATCTGCCGGAAAACCGCTGGCAGGGCCTGCTGCCCTATGCCTCGAATGCCGAATTCGTGCAGCCGGTCGGTGGCATTGTCGGCAACACCAACAACAAGTTCATCGACCGTCCCTTCCCGATGCATGTGACCTATGACTGGGGCGATACCCAGCGCGTTCACCGTTGGGAGCGGCTGATGCAACTGCGCGGCCTGCATACACGCGAAAGCTTTATCGAGGCGCAGCTCGACACCGTCAGCTTTACCGCCCGTTCGCTTTTGCCCTTGGTCGGCGCCGATCTGTGGTTCACGGGCGAAGCCGCGCCCGCTGGCACGATCGAGGCGCGCCGTCAGCAGGCGTTGCAGATGCTGGCGGACTGGAACGGCGAGATGAACGAACATATGCCCGAGCCGCTGATTTACGCGGCTTGGATGCGCGCCTTGCAAGAACGGCTGATCCGCGACGAGCTTGGCCCGCTGGCCGATGCTTTCCCGCATGTCGAGCCGGTCTTTATCGAGCGCGTTTTCCGCAATATCGACGGGGCCGGCGTCTGGTGTGATGTGATCCAGTCGGCGGCGGTCGAAACCTGCACCGATATCGCGCGGGAATCGCTGGACGATGCCTTGGTCTGGATCGCAGATCACGGTGGCACCGCGCTCGAGTCGCTGCGTTGGGGCGACTATCATCAGGCCATTCAGGACCATCCCGTATTAGGGGGCATTCCAGGGCTCGGTTGGTTCGTCAATATCCATCAGTCAACCTCTGGCGGCGACAACACGCTGATGCGCGGCTTGACCTCGGGCACGGGCGACAATCCGTTCCAGAACGTCCATGCGGCGGGCTATCGCGGCGTTTATGATTTCGCCGACCCCGACAGTTCGGTCTTTGTGATCTCGACCGGTCAGAGCGGCAATCCGATGTCCAAGCACTATGACGATCTGGGCGAGTTGTGGCGGCGGGGCGAATATATCCCGATGTCACTCGACGCCAATCTGGCGCGCGCCGGAGCGATCGGGGTCAGCGACTTGAGCCCGCCCGCCAGCGAGTAAGCTCAGATCTTGGCGAAGCGGTCTTTTTGACGGTCGGTCCAGTTGACGGTCATGGCATGGCCGTCTTCGGTCTCGGTATCGGCCTCGACAATGCCCTCGGCAAAGAGCCATGCGCGCTTGCGGCCTTCGC
>JAHEBS010000076.1 GCA_024642145.1 Marivivens sp. | reverse complement strand
AGGGATGGTATCGAAAATCTCTGCGGCTGTCCGAACGGAAAATTGGTGGCGGCAAGAAACTGAGTTTGCTGCCCGAAGTAGCGGCACAAATCCGCGCCAGCGCGGACTTTCACCGTTGGGTCAAGGAAAACCACGGTATCAGCTTTGCCGAACTGGATTATGATTTGATCACCGACGCGCCGCCCGCGTTTCTGGAAAACTATGTCGATTATAGCAGCGTGATATCATTCGACCCCGAGAGGTTGGTCAAACTGGCCGCCGCGAATACTGCCGAAGTCCTTGGGGGTGGCCGCGCAGCACAGTTCTTGTCGGGAATCGGATTTTTCAGGGATGCGGAGGCTGGCTGGTCCTTGTGGTGGCGGGGGCAAAAACATGTTTTGCGGCTGGCCAATATACCGCGCAACTTGGTGCGGATGATCGGCCTTTAGCCTTTACCGTCACGCGCGGCCTGCCATCCACAGTTGGGTGCAGCGGTTTCCGGTGCGGCAATAGGCCAGAACCGGTCCTTTGGCGGCGTCGATGGCTGCGGAAAACCGCGCCACGTCGTCCAGTGTCATCCGCCCCGGCACGATCGGTAGGTAGAGCGTGTCGAGGCCCGCAGCCGTTGCGGCGTCCTTGACCGCAGCAAATGCGGGCTGGCCCGGGTCCTCGCCGTCGGGGCGATTGCAGATCACCAGCGCAAAGCCCGAGGCCGCGGCCTCGGCCATGTTCGCAGGGGTGAGCTGTGCGCTGACGTGCAGTTTGTCGTTGAGGGGTTTGAGCTGCATCGACATGGCGCTTTCCTTGTCAAAGGCTGTTGACGGGGACTTTCAGCATCGGACGACCATCGCGGTCCTTGGGCAGATCGCCCGCGCGCATATTGACTTGGAGCGAGGGGATGATGAGGCGCGGGACCGCCAGCGTGGCGTCCCGCTCGGTGCGGAACTTGATGAATTCGTCACGCGTCTTGCCCTCGCCCACGTGGATATTGTGCGCCTTTTCGGCGCCCACGGTGGTTTCCCACTGGATATCGCGCCCGTTGGGGCCGTAGTCGTGGCACATGAACAGGCGCATATCCTCGGGCAGGGTCAGAACGCGCTGGATCGAGTCATATAGCTCGCCCGCGTCGCCGCCGGGAAAATCGGCCCGCGCCGAACCGCCGTCGGGCATGAACAGCGTATCGCCCACAAAGGCCGCATCGCCAATGACATGGGTCATACAGGCCGGCGTGTGGCCCGGCGTATGCAGGGCAAAGGCCTTGAGCCCGCCGATCATGTAGCTGTCACCGTCGGTCAACAGCGCGTCGAACTGCGAGCCGTCGCGCTGGAACTCGGTGCCTTCGTTAAAAATCTTGCCGAAAGTGTCTTGCACCACGGTGATCTTGGCGCCGATGCCGATCTTTCCACCCAGTTTCGACTGGATATAGGGCGCGGCAGACAGGTGGTCGGCGTGGACATGGGTTTCGATCAGCCATTCCAGCGTCAGGCCGTTGTCTTGGACATAGGCGATGATCTCGTCGGCGTTGTCATAGGTGATGCGCCCCGCGAAATAGTCGATGTCCATGACCGAATCGATGACCGCGCAGGAGGCCGAGTTGGGGTCCTTGACCACATAGCTGATGGTATTGGTGGCCGCATCAAAGAAGGCTTTGACCTGCGGTTTGACTGCCATATCAACGGGGTAGTCGGACATCTCGTTCTCCTTCAAAGGCCCGTCCGTCCAGAAACGGGCTGTTGCCACACTCACCTAATGTGGCCCGTGCCTTGGGACAATAGCATATATTTAAAAAACGGAATATATATTTTGACCCCATTGAACGGTGGCGCGTGCTATGGGCTTGGCCCAGAATCGATCAAGACCTTCTGTCCTTGGGGAATCCTATGTCCTGGCGCGTTGTCGAAAAAGAACTCTTCGTCGCGATGGAGGCTTTTGGCCGCGCATGGGGGCAGGGGGATGCCGAACGTTTGGCCCCGCTCTTGTCACCCAGCTATACGCATACAGACGCCTTTGGCGCGCGCATGAACCGCGATGAATGGCTGGCCTATGTGGCACGCCGCCGTGGCCGCGCGACCGAAGTCAAATACCGCGACGTCAATATTCGCCGTTACGGCGAATTCGCGGTGATCACCGCTATTGGCGATATCTCGGGTGGCGGGCTGGCCTCGCCCGAGGACCCGCGCGACCTGACGGCGGCCATGACCCAGCTTTGGCGTCTGGAAGACGGCAAATGGCTGCGCGAGGCATTTCAGGCAACGCCGGTTCTGGATGCGGTGTTCCGCTAGGCCTAGTCCTGCTCGCCCTCGCGCTCGGGCGGGGCAACCAGCGGGGCGTCGTTTTCGGTGCGATGCGGGTCCTCGGCGGATAACCAGCGCTGGGCCGGATCGGCGCCGTCGCGCGGCGGGCGCAGGTAGCGCCCCAGCCGCCAAAGCGCGATGATCGCGACCAGACCGGCCAGTAGTCCGATTGCCTTGCCCATGTGTCAGCCTCGCATCCTGCCGCCGTTGGCATCATAGAGGGGCGCAAGCCGCACCGTCGCGGGATAAAGCGTGCCAAGGATCTCGACCTCGACCGCCATCCCCTCGGTCGCCATGTCGACAGGCACAAAACCCATGGCCATGGAACGTCCGATACGGTGGGCATAGCCCCCTGACGAGACATAGCCTATGGCGCGCCCGTCCTTGAGGATAGCCTCGTCGTTCGACACCTCGACGCCTTCGCTGTCGATGGTCAGGGTCACCAGCTTGCGTTTCGGGCGGTCAACCGCAGCGGCGGATTTGCCGATGAAATCCTTGGACCAGTCGATATGGGCATCAAGCCCGCATTCGGCGGCGGTGAAATCCGGGCGATAGTCCAGCGTCCACACGCCCCAACCCTTTTCCAGCCGCAGCGACATCAGCGCCCGCGCGCCATACCAGCCAAGCCCCAGATCGGCCCCCGCGGTCTCGATAGCCTCGCTCAGCCGCAGCAGATATTGCGGGCGGCAGTAGATCTCGTAGCCCAGTTCGCCCGAAAAGCTCAGGCGGTTGAGGATCACCGGCACATCGCCCACCACGGTCTGGCGGACATCGCGGAACCGCAGACCACTGGCCGATACATCCTCGCGTGTCAGACGCTGCAACACCGCGCGCGATTGCGGGCCGGACAGGGCAAGCCCGTGCCATGCGTCGCTGACATTTTCATAGGTGGTTTCGGGCCCGAGCCGGTCCGAGAACCAGCGGCGGTGCGCCTCTTGCATCACGCCCGAGCCAAACAGCATGAAATGGTCATCCGCCAGACAGGCCACGGTCAGATCGCCATAAAGCCGCCCCTTGTCGGTCAGCATGGGCGACAGTGCGATGCGTCCCGGTTTGGGCAAACGGCCCGCCAGTAGGCGGTCCAGCGTGGCGCGGGCCCCTTTGCCCCTGAACTGGTGTTTCGAGAAATTGGCGATCTCGATCGCACCCACCGCGTCGCGCACGGTCGCGACTTCGCGCGCCACATAGTCATGGCTGCGGTTGCGCAGAAAGGTAGGTTCTTCATGCGCATCACGGGGGCCATCGGCAAACCAGAGCGCGTGTTCCAGTCCAAAGGAACTGCCCATCCGCGCACCCTTGGCCAGCAGGCGGTCATAAAGTGCTGTGGTCTTTTGCAGGCGGCCCTTGGGCAGCGTTTCGTTGGGAAAGGTCATCACAAAACGGCGTTCGTAGTTTTCGGATGACTTGACGGTGCCCCAATCCGGCGTCGCCCAAGTGCCGAAGCGCGCCACATCCATGGCCCAGACATCGATCGAAGGTTCGCCCTCGATCATCCATTCGGCAATCGACCGTCCGACCCCGCCGCCCTGACAAAAGCCCGCCATGACGCCCACGGCCACCCAATAGTTCCGCATGCCCGGCACGGGGCCGATCATCGGGTTTCCGTCGGGACCAAAGGTGAAGGGGCCGTTGATCACATCCTTGATCCCCGCCTCGGCCAGCGCGGGAATGCGGCCAAAGGCCAGTTCCAGACGGTCGCCCACACGATCAAGGTCGGGTTGCAGCAGTTCATGGCCGAAATCCATCGGCGTGCCGCCGACTTTCCAAGGCGTCGAGCGCGGCTCGTAGGTGCCCAGCAACAGCCCCTGCCGTTCCTGCCGGAAATAGATATTGGCCTCGTAGTCGATGCCGCAGGGCAGCCGCTGCGGCGCGTTGGCCACGGCCTCGATCCGTTCGGTGATCAGATAGTGGTGTTCCATCGGTTGCACGGGCAGGGGCACGCCGGACAGTCGCCCGACCTCGCGCGCCCAGAGACCACCGCAGTTGACGATGATTTCGGCATGGATCGTGCCGCGCGGCGTGACCACATCCCATGTGCCATCGCTGCGCTGGTTGGTTTCGACCACAGGGGTATGGGTGAAATACTGCGCCCCATGCACGCGGGCGGATTTGGCAAAGGCATAGACCGCGCCCGAGGGGTCCAGATCGCCGTCCTGATCGTCCCAGAGCGCCGCGTAGTAATGCTTGGGGTCGATCAGCGGGTGGCGCTCGGCCACCTCGGCGGGCGAAATGAATTCCTGATGCAGCCCCATGTAGCGCGCCTTGGATCTTTCCCGCTTGAGGTAGTCATACCAGTCCTTGTTCGAGGCAAGATAGAAGCCGCCGGTGATATGCAGACCTACCGAATGGCCCGAGGTTTCCTCGATCTCCTTGTAAAGATCGATCGTATAGCTTTGCAGGCGGCTGATGTTGGGGTCCGAACTGATCGTATGGATCTGACCCGCAGCATGCCAAGACGAGCCCGAGGTCAGTTCGTCCCGTTCTAAAAGCACCACGTCTTTCCAGCCGAACTTGGCAAGATGAAAGAGAATCGAGGCCCCGACAACGCCGCCGCCGATCACCAAGACGCGCACATGCGCGGGCAGGGGCTTTCCGGCGCTCTGGGGATCGGTTTCGGCCTGAATCTGGGGGCTCATGTCAAAGGCTCCGCTGTTGGTTCGGGGTCAGCCTAGCGCGGCGCGGCGCCTTCGTCTTGGCCTGTTCCCGACAAAGACCGCGCGCATTGCGCCACCAAATGGCGGGGCAGGGTTCATGCCACCACTGGCCAACAGCGGCGCGGACTGGCAAGTTGGGAGGTATGAACCAGAGGGACGCGCAGGCTTGGGTCAGTTGCTGAGATTGGGGCGGCTCTTGTGGCAGGCCTGGGACCTGTCGGGGCGGGCGAATGTCGGGCTCGCCGCGGCTGGTGTGGCCTTTTATGCGCTGTTCTCGATCTTTCCGGGCCTGGCGGCTTTGATCGCCATTTTTGGTCTGATCGCTGACCCTGCGGTGGTCAATAGCCAGCTTTTGATGATGAAAGAGGTCATTCCCACAGATGTCTTTGCCCTGCTCGAGGACCAGATGACGCGGCTGTTGGGAACCCAGTCGCAAACGCTGGGCTGGACCACGGCGTTGTCGGTGGGCATTGCGCTCTGGTCGGCGCGCGCAGGGGTTTCGGCGCTGATGACGGGGCTGACGGCGGTGCATGGCCGCCCCAACCGCGACGGGCTGAGCCACAATGTGGTGGCGCTGGGCCTGACGGCGCTGTTGATCGCCATGGCGGCAACCGCGCTTATGCTGGTGGTGGTGGCGCCTATCGTGCTGACGGCGCTGCATATCGGTGGCTCGGGCGCATTGACGCTCGAGGTCATCCGCTGGGCGGCGGTCATCGGCCTTTTGCTGTCGGGGCTATGGATGCTTTACCGCTTTGGTCCCGCAGGCGGTGGCGCCAACTGGCCTGTCATCAGCCCGGGCTCGGTTTCGGCAATTATCGTCTGGTTTGCGGCCTCGCAGGGGCTTGCGGTCTACCTGACAAATTTCGGTTCTTATAACGAGGTTTATGGCTCGATCGGCGCCGTTGTCGCGCTGCTGATGTGGTTTTACATCACCGCCTATCTGATGCTCATGGGGGCGGCGCTGGACGTGGCCTTGGCCGAGCGGCGCGCCGCGGCGGAAACCTGATCGGGGCGGGTGCCCTTGCAGCCCCTGCAACGCACCACTAAGACTCTCTCAGCACTTCAGTTCTAAACCCAGTAGACGAGACCCGAGGGAGCCCGATGAAAGATCCGATCGAAACCTATATGAACCTCGTCCCCATGGTCGTCGAACAGACGAGCCGTGGCGAGCGGGCCTATGACATCTTCTCGCGGCTCCTCAAGGAGCGCATCATTTTCGTCTCGGGCCCTGTCCATGACGGGATGAGCCAGCTGATCGTCGCCCAGCTTTTGCATCTTGAGGCCGAAAACCCCAAGAAAGAGATCTCGATGTATATCAACAGCCCCGGCGGCGTTGTGACCTCGGGCCTGTCGATCTACGACACCATGCAGTATATCCGCCCCAAGGTTTCGACCCTTGTGATCGGTCAGGCGGCCTCGATGGGCTCGCTCTTGCTGACCGCGGGCGAGGCAGGGATGCGGTTCTCGCTGCCCAATAGCCGCGTCATGGTCCACCAGCCCTCGGGCGGTTTCCAAGGTCAGGCGACCGACATCATGATCCACGCGGCCGAGACGCAAAAGCTCAAGAACCGCCTGAACGAGATCTATGTCCGTCACACCGGACAGACGCTGGACAAGGTCGAGGCCGCGCTCGAGCGCGACAACTTCATGTCGCCGGAAGAGGCCAAGGATTGGGGTCTGATCGACCAGATCCTGACCCGCCGCGACGAGGTCGAAGCCAAGGAAGACTAAGGCGATTTGACATTGTGGACCCCCGCGGGCTGTCCTAGACTTTCAGTCAGGGATCCCCGCTGGGGCGCTAGGCCCCAAGGGCAAGAGGACAAAGATGGCGAATACGACTGGCGACAGCAAGAACACGCTCTACTGCAGCTTTTGCGGCAAGAGCCAGCACGAGGTGCGCAAGCTGATTGCCGGCCCGACCGTCTTCATCTGCGACGAATGTGTCGAACTTTGCATGGATATCATCCGCGAAGAGACCAAGACCGCAGGCATCAAAAGCCACGATGGCGTGCCCACCCCGCGCGAGATCTGCGAGGTTCTGGACGACTATGTGATCGGTCAGGCCCATGCCAAGCGGGTGTTGTCGGTCGCGGTCCACAACCATTACAAGCGCCTCAACCATTCGGGTAAGTCCGGCGAGGTTGAACTGGCCAAATCAAACATCTTGCTGATCGGCCCCACCGGCTGCGGCAAGACGCTGCTTGCGCAGACGCTGGCGCGTATTCTGGATGTGCCCTTCACCATGGCCGATGCGACCTCGTTGACCGAGGCCGGCTATGTGGGCGAGGATGTCGAGAACATCATCCTCAAGCTGCTGCAAGCCTCTGAATACAATGTGGAAAAGGCGCAGCGCGGTATCGTGTATATCGACGAGGTCGACAAGATCACGCGCAAGTCCGACAACCCCTCGATCACGCGCGACGTGTCGGGCGAGGGCGTGCAGCAGGCGCTGTTGAAGATCATGGAAGGCACCGTGGCCTCTGTGCCGCCGCAGGGCGGGCGCAAGCATCCCCAGCAAGAGTTCTTGCAGGTCGATACCACCAATATCCTCTTTATCTGCGGCGGTGCCTTTGCCGGGCTGGAAAAGATTATCGGCCAGCGGGCCAAGGGCTCTGGCATGGGCTTTGGCGCCAAGGTGCGTGACGTGGACGAACGCGGCGCGGGCGAGTTGTTCAAGGAACTGGAACCCGAAGACCTGCTCAAATTCGGTCTGATCCCCGAATTTGTCGGCCGTCTGCCGGTGATCGCCACGCTTGAGGATCTCGACGAGCCGGCGCTGATCTCGATCCTGACCGAACCCAAGAATGCGCTGGTCAAGCAATACCAGCGCCTGTTCGAGATGGAGGACACCAAGCTGGCCTTCACCGACGACGCGCTCAAGGCTATTGCCAAGCGCGCCATCGAGCGCAAGACCGGCGCGCGCGGCCTGCGCTCGATCATGGAATCGATCCTCTTGGACACCATGTTCGAACTGCCGGGTCTTGATAGCGTCAGCGAGGTTGTGGTGAACGAAGAGGCCGTGGCCGCTGATGGCAAGCCGCTGATGATCCACGACGATAACGCCAAGCCCAAAAAGGGCGCGACCGCCTCGGTTGGCTGAGGTGGTCGTCCGGCATATCTCGACCGGATCACCATTCGAAGAACGCATCGGCTATAGCCGCGCTGTTGTCGCGGATGGTTGGGTCTTTGTCGCGGGCACGACCGGATATGATTATGCGACCATGACCATGCCAGCGGGTGTCGAGGACCAGTGCCACAATGCGCTGGGCACCATCGCGCGCGCCTTGGCGCAGGCCGGAGCCAGCATGGATGACGTGGTGCGGGTGCGTTACATTCTGCCGGACAAGGCCGAATGGCCTGCCTGCTGGCCCATCACATCCGAGGTTTTTGCCCGCGCACGACCTGCCGCGACCATGATTGTAGCGGGCCTGCAGGAACCCGAGATGAAGATCGAGATTGAGGTCACCGCGCGTTTGCCGAAAGGCGCCTAGCGACGCGGTTGCACTGGACCTTTGCGCCGATCTGGGGCAAGAGAGGCCGAACGAACGGAGACGACCCATGGGCATCCTCAAATCCATCCTGCGCATCTTTACCTGGTGGAACGGCCAGACGCTGAACACCCAGCTTTACACATGGCGCAAGGGCGTCCGCGTGGGGCAGGACGAACAGGGCAACGTCTATTACCGCACCAAGGACGATGCGCGCCGTTGGGTGATCTTTAACGGCGAGGCCGAGGCCAGCCGTGTGAGCCCCGACTGGCATGGCTGGCTGCACCGCAGCTGGGATGAGCCGCCGACCGAAAAGCCGCTGGCCCACAAGGCTTGGGAAAAGCCGCATGAGGAAAACCTGACCGGTTCGCCTGCGGCCTATGCGCCCCAAGGCTCGATCCGTCGCGTGGGTCAACCGCAGGCGCGGTCCGACTATCAGGCATGGCAGCCCGAATAGGAGGCGAGTTTGCGCGAGAATCTGGGCGAAGTTCTGGTTGGCGCCGCTGTTGTCGCGGTTGCAGCGGGCTTTCTGTTCTACACCGCTTCGACCACGGGCTATGGCACGGGTGCGGGCGGCAGCTATGCGGTCCATGCCAGCTTTCGTTCGGTTGAAGGCGTGCAGCTTGGCACCGATGTGCGGCTTGCCGGCGTCAAGATCGGCACGGTTACGGGCCTGCAACTGGACAAGGACACGTTCCGCGCGAATGCCGAGCTGAGCTTGGACAAGGGGATCGAGATTCCCGATGACTCGAGCGCCGTGATTTCATCCGAAGGGCTCTTGGGCGGCAATTTCGTGGAAATCATGCCCGGTGGTTCGCTGGATGCGCTGGCCGACGGGGCCGAGATTATCGACACGCAGGGGTCGGTCAGTCTGATTTCGCTCTTGCTGAAATTCGTCTCGGGCGGAGATAGCAGCCAATGATCCGTCGCGCGGCTCTGGTGCTGGGGCTGGTGCTTTCTGGCGCGGCTGGCGCGCAAGAGATCACGGTGACCCCCATTGATCCCGCGGCGCCCGCCGCAGAGGCGCCGGTGACGCCGCCAACGCCCGTGGTGACTTTCGAGGAAACCAACACGGCCGTTTCCGAAGGCGTGGGCGGAACCGTGCGGGTCTTGGACAAGATTTCGGGCGTGGTCACTGATCTGACGCTGGTCCCGAACGCGCCCCAGACCGTGGGCCTGATCACCATTACCCTGTCGGATTGCCGCTACCCGACCGACAACCCCGCGGGCGACGCTTTTGGTCATTTGCTGGTGACCTATCGTGACCAGCCGCTGCCTGTATTCGACGGCTGGATGATTGCGTCGGCCCCCGCGCTGAACGCCATGGACCACCCGCGCTATGACGTCTGGATGCTGCGCTGCACCATGCCCTGAGGCGCATTTTCGCGATCCAGCGCCCAGAAATCCGCATCTCTATCAATCGCTTCGGCCAAGAGCGCCTTATAGCGTCCGCGTGGTATCTCGATACCGCCAAGCCGCGCCAGATGCGGCGTCAGAAATTGCGTGTCCAACAGCCTGTATCCGCCCGCGTTCAGCCGCGCGACCAGATGCGCCAGCGCGACCTTTGACGCGTCAGGCGCGGTGGAAAACATGCTTTCACCGAAAAACGCGCTGCCAATAGACACGCCATATAGACCGCCCACCAGCGTCTCGCTCTGCCAGCATTCCACAGAATGCGCAAAACCCATCTGATGCAGTTCGGTATAGGCGGTCAGGATCGCCGGATTGATCCAAGTGTTCTCACGGTCCGCACAGCCCCGCATCACCGCAGCAAAGGCGCGGTCGCAGGTCAGCGTAAAGATGCCGCGGCGGATGGTCTTGGCAAGGCTTTGCGAGACATGCAGCCCGTCCAGTGGAATGATGCCCCGCAGGCGCGGTTCGACCCAGAAAACCTCGGGGTCGGTGCTGCTTTCGGACATGGGGAACACGCCCATCCGATAGGCGGCGAGCAGCAATGACGGCGTCAATTGCGGCTCGCCTCCGGTCATCGGTTCAGGCCTTGGCGAAGGTGCGTTCCAGCCACTTTTCAAGCCAGTGGATGTTGTAATTGCCCGACTGCACGTCAGGGTCGTTCACCAACTGGTGGAACAGCGGGATCGTGGTATCGACCCCGTCAACGATCAGTTCGGCCAAGGCACGGCGCAGGCGGGCGATGGCCTCGTCACGGTCGCGGCCATGCACGATCAGCTTGCCGATCAGACTGTCGTAATAGGGCGGGATCTTGTAGCCGTCATAGAGCGCGCTATCCATACGCACCCCCAGACCACCCGGCGCGTGATACTGCGTGATCTTGCCCGGGCAGGGCGTGAAGTTCGGCAGCTTTTCCGCGTTGATCCGGACCTCGATGGCGTGGCCGTTGATCTGCAGATCGTCTTGGGTAAAGGACATGTCCATCCCCGAGGCGACGCGGATCTGTTCGCGCACCAGATCGACACCAAAGATGCCTTCTGTGACGGGATGTTCCACCTGAAGACGCGTGTTCATCTCGATGAAATAAAACTCGCCGTTCTCATAAAGGAACTCGATGGTGCCCGCGCCGATATAGTTGATCTTGGCGACAGCTTCGGCGCAGACTTGGCCGATGCGGGCGCGTTCTTCGGGCGTGATGCAGGGACCCGGAGCCTCTTCGAACACCTTCTGGTGGCGGCGCTGCAGCGAGCAGTCGCGTTCACCCAGATGCACGGCCTTGCCGCGACCATCACCAAAGACCTGAATCTCGATGTGGCGGGGCGTGGTGAGATATTTCTCGATATAGACTTCGTCGTTGCCAAAGGCGGCCTTGGCCTCGGAACGCGCGGTGGAAAAGGCGGTTTCGATGTCTTTATCGTTCTTGGCGACCTTCATCCCGCGACCGCCGCCGCCGGCGGTGGCCTTGATGATGACCGGATAGCCGATCTCGGCGCCAACGCGACGTGCATCGGCCAGCGTGGCTACGCCACCCTCCGAGCCGGGCACCACGGGAATGCCAAGGTTCTTGGCGGTTTCCTTGGCGGTGATCTTGTCACCCATGATACGGATATGTTCCGCGGTCGGGCCGATGAAGGTCAGACCGTGATCCTCGACCGCCTGCACAAAGGCCGCGTTTTCGGAAAGAAAGCCATAGCCGGGGTGGATTGCCTGCGCGCCGGTGATCTCGCAGGCCGAGATGATCGCGGGGAACGACAGATAGGACTGGCCCGAAGGCGGCGGCCCGATGCAGATGGCTTCGTCAGCCATGCGCACATGCATGGCATCGGCGTCGGCGGTGGAATGGACCGCAACCGATTTGATGCCCATCTCGCGGCAGGCCCGCACAACGCGAAGGGCAATTTCCCCGCGGTTGGCGATGAGGATTTTGTCGAACATTGGCAAAGCCCTATTCGATGATGACAAGCGGCGTGCCGTATTCGACCGGCTGGGAATCACCGACGAGGATACGCTTGACGGTCCCTGCGCGCGGCGAGGCGATCTGGTTCATCGTCTTCATCGCTTCGATGATCAGCAGCGTATCGCCCTCGGCCACGGTCTGCCCGACCGAGACAAAGGCGGGCTTGCCGGGTTCGGCCTGCAGATAGACGGTGCCCACCATCTGCGATTTGACCGTGCCGGGGTGGCTTTCGGGGTCGGCGGCGGCGGCGGGCGCCGCTGCGGGGGCGGCTGCCGGCATGGCGACCTGATGGGCCACGGGGGCTGCGGCAACCTGCTGCACGATCTGCGTCTGGCGGCTGATCCGGACATTGAGGCTGTCGTCGTCGCCGTATTCGCGCATGACCTCAAGCTCGGTCAGTTCGTTTTCACGGAGAAGTTCCGCCAGCGCACGGATAAAGCTCACATCACTGTCGTGAGAAGGTTTTTCGGTCATTGTCGTCCTCGGCCAAGTGCCCATCAATGAAAGTCGGCTGCCCTTGGGGAAGCCGCGTGTGCAGGGGCTTATAGGGCAAGCCTGCGGTGGTGGAAAGCACAACCGCAGGATCGCGGGTAAAGTCGCAGGACGCAAGGGGGCGCTGCCCCCTCGGCGGCATTGCCGCCTCACCCCCGGGGTATTTTGGTCAGAAGAAGTTCAGGCGCCGCTTTGTCCGGCGGCGGGTCGGCGGGCAACATGGGCACGCCGTAGGGTTTGAGAACGCGCTCGGGCGGCGAAACCGGGTCGAGCGCGCGAGCGAGGAAGACGGATTCGCGCGCGGGATCCGAAATGAGCGCCGCGGTGGCGGGCCTTGGTTGGGTGGGGCTGACGGGTTTAGGCGCGGGGGCCGCG
>JAHEBS010000075.1 GCA_024642145.1 Marivivens sp. | reverse complement strand
AGCCCGTATTTGCGCAAGAACCCGACACAGGTCGCGACATCGAAATCATATTGATGTTTTGACGGCTCCTGCGGCTTGGGCTCGACCAAGATCGTGCCTTTGAAGCCGATCTTGTGCTTGTAATCGACGACCATATTGAGAAACCGGCCCATGTGGTCCAGTTCTTGACCAAGATCGGTATTGAGCAACGTCTCGTAGCCCTCGCGCCCGCCCCACAGCACATAGTTCTCGCCGCCCAGCTTGTGCGTGGCGTCAAGGCAGGACTTTACCGTGGCCGCGGCAAAGGCAAATACATCGGGGTCGGGGTTGGTCGCAGCGCCGGACATCCAGCGGCGGTGGCTGAACATATTGGCCGTGCCCCAAAGACAGCGCGTGCGCGATGCCTTCATCTTGTCCCCGATATAGTCGGTAATCTCGTTCAAGGTGGCCAGATTGCCGGCAAAACTGCCCTGTTCAGGGCGGATGTCGGCGTCGTGCCAGCAAAAATAGGGCACGCCCAGCGTGGCAAACATCTCGAAGGCCACATCGGCCTTGAGCCGTGCATTGGCCATATTGTCCTGCGGGTGCCACGGCCGATCAAAGGTCTGGCCGCCAAACGGATCGCCACCCTCCCAAGCAAATGAATGCCACCAAGCCACCGCAAAGCGCAAATGTTCTTCCATCCGCTTGCCCATCACCACTTCGTCGGGGTTGTAGTGCCGAAAGGCCATCGGGTTGGTGCTGTCGGGGCCCTCGTAGCGGACAGGGCTGATGTCGTTGAAAAAGCCGGTGCTCATTGGATCTCTCTCATGCTGGGATAGGCTGCGCGGTAACGGGCAAAGGCCGCGTCAAAGGCCGCGACATGGGTTTGGTCTGGCGCGATGGTGCGCGCCACTGCCGGTGGGGTCATGACGGTATCGGGGTCCGCGCCCGTGGCGGCGCAGATAGCCAGACGGGCGGCCCCAAGGGCTGCGCCGAACTCGCCCGCGGCGGGCAGGTGCAACGGGCGGTTCAGGACGGTGGCGATCAACTTCAGCCAGTAGGCCGAACCCGTGCCACCGCCGATGGCCAGCATATGGTCAAGCCGCGCGCCTGCGGTGATCAACGCCTCAGCGCAATCACGCAGACCAAAGGCCACACCTTCGACCACCGCCCGCGTGAGATCCGCCAGATCGCTATCGGCACCAAGGCCGGTAAAGGCACCACGGATCGCGGCATCGTTATGCGGCGTCCGCTCGCCAGAGATATAGGGCAGGAAACGGATCTTGCCGGGGGCGATCAGGGCCTCGCCCAGCATCGCGGTCAGCGCGGCGGGCGTTTGGCCGGTGATCCGTGCCAGCCAGTTCAGGCTATCGGTGGCCGCCAGCATGACGCCCATCTGATACCACCGCCCCGGCACCGCATGGCAGAACGTATGGACAGCACTTTGCGGCAGGGGCGCGTAGCCCTCGCGCGCGGCCAGAACCACGCCGCTGGTGCCCAGCGAGACGAACCCCGCCCCTGCATTCAAGACCCCCGTGCCGCAGGCCGCGGCGGCGTTGTCGCCCGCACCGCCTGCAACCACCACGCCCCGTCCCATGCCCCAGCGCCGCGCCAGATCTGCGCGCAGCACACCGGCGGGCGCGCTGCCTTCGACAAGACGCGGCATCTGATCGGCACGCATTCCGCCCGCCTGCAACAGCGTCGGGGACCAGTCACGCGCGCCGCTATCCAGCCAGCTTGTCCCCGCGCTATCGGAACAATCGGCCACGTAATCGCCAGTGAGATGGAAATTGAGATAGGCGGCGGGCAACAGGACCTTGTGGACCCGCGCGAAATTCGCCGGCTCGTGGCTGCGCAGCCACATCAGTTTCGGCGCTGTGAATCCGGGAAAGACGATATTGCCGGACAGGGCGCGCACCCCCGCAACACCGTCAAGCGCTGCGGCCTCGGCATGGGAACGCGTGTCATTCCACAAAATGCAGGGCCGGATGACCACGCCAGCGGCATCGACCAGCGTGGCCCCATGCATATGACCCGAAACGCCGATCCCGCGCACGCCCGACAGGTCGTGACCCTGTCCAAGCTTGGCCATCGCCTCATCAAGCGCCGCGATCCAGTCCGCGGGCGCCTGTTCAGACCAGCCATCATGAGGATGGGCCACGGCGTAATGCGCCTCGGCCGCGCCCAAGGGCTGACCGCCCTCGTCCACCAGCAACAGGCGCAGGCCCGAAGTCCCCAGATCGATGCCCAGAAACATGCCGCCTCCCCGCTGCCGCCCTGACCTTCCGTAAACGATATAGGAAGGCGAAACACCGCGCTACGGCAAATTGTTGGCGCTAACGCAGGCTAGAGCGGCAGGCCAGAGTCACGCTTGGGCTGGTCCATGACGATCTGGCTTTGCACCCGCGCCACGGTCGGGTCGGCCAAGAGGCGGTGATGGATCAACTGGTTCAGCGCCTGCAGATCCGCGCACCAGACACGCAGCAGATAATCGGCCTCGCCGGTCATGGTCCAACAGGCGACCACCTCGGGCAGGGTCGAGATCAGACGGATAAAGCTCTGCGGCCTTTCGGCGTTATGACTGGCCATCTGCACCTGCACAAAGGCCTGCACCGCAAGACCAAGACGCGCGGGGTCAAGCCGCGCCTGATAGCCGGCAATCACGCCGTCGCTTTCCAGCCGCGCCCGCCGTCGCGCGGCCTGACTGGGCGAGAGGTTCAGCACCTCCCCCAGTTCCTGCGCGGTTATGTCGCCTTTGCGCTGGACTGCGGCCAAGAGTCGGCTGTCGATCGAATCCATCTGCGTTCCTTTTGCAAAAACTTAAGCAAATATGCGAAAAATGCGCATCATTGCAAGTTTACAGTCCCATGATTGCGCGCATTGCCCGCGCGCGGCGTGAGAAACTTGCTCAAAGCCACCATCCGACCTTCAAGGAGTACCTATGGGCCCCTTTCCGCATGACGCGCCCCGCGCCGTAATCAGCGACGCCAACCCTGCCGGCACCGACGGTTTCGAATTCGTCGAATTCGCCCATCCCCAGCCCGAGGAGCTGCGCGTCACCTTTGCCCGCATGGGGTTTGAAAAGGTCGCCCGTCACCGCAGTAAAGATGTCGAGCTTTGGCAGCAAGGTGACATCACCTATGTGCTGACCAACGAGCCTGGCAGCCATGCCCGCGAATTTGTGGAACAGCATGGCCCCTGCGCCCCCGCCATGGCGTGGCGCGTGGTTGATGCGCAACATGCCTTTGCTCATGCGGTCAAACATGGCGCGACCCCCTACGAGGGCGCGGGCAAAACGATGGACTGGCCCGCGATTGTCGGCATCGGCGGTTCGCTGATCTATTTCACCGATTGCTACGGTGCGGGTCACAATCCCTATGAGGCCGCCTTTGAGTTCACCACCGCCCCCAAACCGCGCGGCGTGGGCTTTGCCTATCTGGACCACCTGACCCACAACGTCTTCAAGGGCAACATGGACAAGTGGTTCGACTTTTACGGCAACCTGTTCAATTTCCGTCAGATCCGTTTTTTCGACATCGAGGGCAAGTTCACCGGACTCTTCAGCCGCGCGCTGACCTCGGCCTGTGGCCGTATCCGCATCCCGATCAACGAAGATCGCGGTGAGACGGGCCAGATCGTCGAATACCTCAAGCGCTATAACGGCGAGGGTATCCAGCACATCGCCGTGGGCTGTGACGACATCTATGGCGCCACCGATGCCATCGCGGCGCTGGGCGTCAAGTTCATGCCCAAGCCGCCCATGGCCTATTACGAATTGTCGAAAGAACGCGTGGTCGGCCACGAAGAACCGATCGAGGAATTGGCCCGCCATGGCATCTTGATTGACGGCGAGGGCGTGGTGGACGGCGGCGAGACGCGGATCTTGTTGCAGATATTCTCGAAAACCGTGATCGGCCCGATCTTTTTCGAATTCATCCAGCGCAAGGGCGATGACGGCTTTGGCGAGGGCAATTTCCGCGCCCTGTTTGAATCGATCGAACAGGACCAGATCGAGCGCGGCGTTCTCAAGGCCTCGTAATCAATCCTGCGCTGCGCCGTCGGTTCCGCCTTTGGCGATCAGGCGGCGCAAAAGACCGTCCAGTTCTGTAGTCAACTCTGGGCCAAGCTCGGCGCGCAAGGCCGCGTCATAACGCTTGGCCTGCTGGCCAAGGTCGGCGTAAACCCCCTGCCCCTCGGGCGTCAGCGTCAATATCTCGGCCCGCCCGTCATGCGGGCTGGGCGACCGCGCCAGCCAACCTTCGATCTCCAGCGATGAAACCGCACGGCTGACCTTGGTTTTCTCGGTGGCCGTGCGGTCGCAGATCTGGCGCGCGGTCAACGCACCGAACCGTCCCAGATGCGCCAGCACCCGCCACTGGGTGCGCGTCATGCCATAGGCCTTGCGGTAGATGTCATTGAAGGACCGCGAGGTCGCCTCGGCCGCCTGATTGAGAAGATAGGGCAAAAACCGTTCGAGGTCGAAATCGCTCATGCTGCGCCCCGCACCTGATCGGGATGGGCCGCGGCAAAAGCAGGCAGCGCCGCGGCGCGGTCGGCGATGGCGGCAAGCCGCGGATATGGCGCCAGATCGACGTTCCAGCGTCGGGCATTATAGACCTGTGGCACAAGGCAGATATCGGCGATGCCGGGGCGGTCGCCATGGCAATAATCCAGCACCGGACCTTCTGCCAAAAGACCTTCGAACCCTTGCAGCCCGAGCGCGATGAAATGCCCCATCCACCCCTCCATCGTCGCGCTGCCGCCAAGGCTGACCGCGTGGCGCGCGACGCGCAGGTTACAGACAGGCTGGGTTTCCATCGCAATGGCAAAGGCCAAGGCCCGTGCCCGCGCCCGCGCCGCAGGCTCGGCAGGCAGAAACCCTGCCCCGCGCGTCTCATCGAGATATTCGATGATCGCCAGCGATTGGGTAAGTTGCAGCCCGTCGATGTCGAGAACCGGCACCAACCCCTGCGGATTGCGCGCCAGATGGGCGGCTGTGGTCTGACCCTCTGTCGTCAGATCAACCGAGACCGCGCCATAGGCGATCCCCGCAAGGTTCAGCGCGATGCGGACGCGATAGGCCGAAGACGAGCGCCAGTAGTCGTAAAGAACCGGATCAGCGGCCATAAAGCGCTCCTTGTCTGACTGTCTGGGGCAAAATTAGATTGACTTGGTTGCAAATGCAACTATCTATCGCGCAGACCTCTTTGACAGGAGCGCCCGATGGACACCCCTCTTTCGCACGGCATGATCCGCGCCACCGCCACGCAGGGCACTGTGGCGGGTTATATGCCCGGATTTGGCAATGACTTTGAAACCGAGGCGCTGCCCGCCGCGCTGCCGCAGGGCCAGAACAGCCCGCAAAAATGCGCCTACGGTCTTTATGCCGAACAGCTATCGGGCTCGGCCTTTACCAAGCCGCACCCCGAGCGGACATGGTGCTACCGCATCCGCCCCTCGGTCAAACACACCACGCGGTTTGAAAAGATCGACGTGCCCCTGTGGAAATCGGCGCCGCATATCTTGCCCGATGTGCAATCGCTGCGTCAGTCGCGCTGGGACCCCGTGCCCCATACCAACGAGCCCAAGACATGGATCACGGGCATGCATACCGTCACCACGGCGGGCGACGTCAACACCCAGACCGGCATGGCCGCGCATATCTATCTGGTGAATACGTCGATGGAGGACGAATATTTCTACTCGGCCGACGGCGAATTGCTGGTTGTGCCTCAGGAAGGACGCCTGCGGTTTTGCACCGAGTTGGGGGTGATCGACCTTGAACCCAAGGAAATCGCCATTTTGCCACGCGGTCTGGTTTATCGCGTCGAGGTTCTCGAGGGCCCCTGCCGCGGCTTTGTCTGCGAAAACTATGGCGTGCCGTTCACGCTGCCCCACCGCGGCCCGATTGGCGCCAACTGCATGGCCAACCCGCGCGACTTCAAGACGCCGGTTGCCGCTTTCGAGGACCACCAAGCGCCCTCGACCGTCACGCTGAAATGGTGCGGTCAGTTCCACCGCACCCAGATCGGCCACAGCCCGCTGGACGTGGTGGCATGGCATGGCAATTACGCGCCCTGGAAATACGATCTGCGCAGCTATGCACCGGTCGGTGCGATCCTTTTTGACCACCCCGACCCTTCGATCTTTACCGTGCTGACCGCGCCTTCGGGGCTGGAAGGCACCGCCAACATCGACTTTGTCCTGTTCCGCGAGCGCTGGATGGTGGCCGAACACAGTTTCCGCCCGCCATGGTATCATAAGAACGTCATGTCCGAATTGATGGGCAATATCTACGGCATCTATGACGCCAAGCCGCAGGGCTTTGTCCCGGGTGGCATGTCGCTGCACAATTGCATGCTGCCCCACGGGCCGGACCGCAACGCTTTCGAGGGTGCCTCGAACGCGGAACTGGGTCCGGAAAAGCTGGACGAGACCATGAGTTTCATGTTCGAGACGCGGTTCCCTCAACATCTGACCCATTGGGCCGACAAGACAGCGCCGCTGCAGCAGGACTATCTCGATGTCTGGGCCAGCCTCGACAAGAAGTTCGACGGCAAGCCTGCCACCAAATAACAAGGACAAGCACCCATGGCCCTGATCCGCAGCTGGGTTGCGAGCGCCAATGCGCCCGAGACCGACTTTCCGCTCAATAACCTGCCTTGCGGCGTGTTCTCGCGCCCCAACGCCAAGGCGCGTTGTGGCATGGCTATTGGCGATCAGGTGCTGGATCTGGCAGCGGCCGAGGACGCGGGCCTTTTGACACTGGCGGGCGGGCCCTATTTTGGCGGCGGAGATTGGAACGCGCTGATGGCAGCAGGGCCTGCGGTCTGGGCGGATCTGCGGGCGCAGGTGACTGTGCTTTTGGCCGAAGGATCGGTCCTGCAACCCGAGGTCGCGCCGCATCTGCATGAACAGGGCGCCGTCAGGCTGCATATGCCCTTCCGCGTGGCGGGCTATACCGATTTCTACGCGGGTCGCCATCACGCCTTTAACGTGGGCAGCATGTTCCGCGATCCCGCCAATGCGCTGCCACCGAACTGGCTGCATATCCCGATCGGCTATAACGGGCGCGCCTCGTCCGTTTATGTCTCGGGCACGGCCGTGCGGCGGCCTTGGGGACAGGTCAAAGGACCGGACCAGCCTTTGCCCGCCTTCCAACCCTCGCGCCGCTTCGATTTCGAATTGGAAATGGGCGCGGTTGTTGGCGTGGCCTCCGATGGCCCCGTGACCGTGGCCGAGGCGGATGCGATGATCTTTGGCTATGTGCTGCTGAACGACTGGTCGGCACGCGACATTCAGGCTTGGGAATACCAGCCGCTCGGGCCGTTTCAGGCCAAGGCCACCGCAACGACCGTTTCGCCATGGATCGTGATGCGCGCGGCGCTTGAACCCGCGCGCACCAATGGCCCCACGCGCGACGTGCCGCTGCTGCCGCATCTGGCCGAGCCGGGTCCGATGCTTTACGACATCGCGCTTGAGGTCGGGCTGACACCCGAGGGCGGGGCCGAGACAGTCATCAGCCGCACAAATTACCGCGAGATGTATTATTCCGCCGCCCAGCAACTGGCGCATCACACCACCAGCGGCTGCCCGATGCAGACGGGTGATCTTTTGGGTTCCGGCACGATTTCCGGCCCCTTGCGTGAAAACCGTGGCTCGCTGTTGGAGCTGTCGTGGGGCGGCAAGGAACCCTTGGCGATCGGCGGGCTGACGCGGTCCTTCATTGAGGATGGCGACACGATTACCCTGCGCGGGCATGCCGTTTCCGACGGCGTGCGCATCGGGTTTGGCGCCTGTGCGGGTCAACTGCTTCCGGCGCTGGCGGACCCCTACGCGCGCTGAGCCGCGCAGGTCGTCAGGGTCTGATAAGGCCGCACCTAATCAAAGCTTCAAGATCGCGTCATTTCACCCCGCTGCATTTTGGGGCTTGTTCCCTGCCATCACCCGCAGACTAGTTGTGAGAACAGATCATGGAGCCTGCCATGCGCGACCCCCGCTACGACATCCTTTTTCAGCCCATGGCCATCGGCCCGCTGACCGCCAAGAACCGGTTCTATCAGGTGCCGCATTGCAACGGCGGCGGCTATCGCGACCCCTCGGCCGCCGCCGCCATGCGCGGGATCAAGGCCGAAGGCGGCTGGGGCGTGATCTTTACCGAACAGACCGAGATGCACCACACCTCGGAAATCACCCCCTTCATCGAACTGCGCCTGTGGGAGGACAAGGACATCCCCATGCTGCGCAAAATGGCGCAGGCGATGAAAACCCACGGCGCGCTGGCCGGAATCCAACTGGCCTATTCGGGCATCAACGGTCCCAATTTCTACACCAAAGAGGTGCCAATGGCGCCGACCGCCCTGCCCATCCGCACCTTTACCAATGATCCGGTTCAGGCGCGCGGCATGGACAAGACCGATATCCGCAATCTGCGCCGCTGGTTCGTCAATGCCGCCAAGCGCTGTCGCGAGGCCGAGTTCGACCTGATCTGTCTTTATGGCGCGCATGGCTTTGGCATTTTCCAGCACTTCCTCAGCCGCGCCACCAACCAGCGCAGTGACGAGTATGGCGGCTCGCTGGAAAACCGTTCGCGTTTTGCCCGCGAGGTCATCGCCGATATGCGCGATGCGGTGGGCGACACGATGGCGCTGACCTTGCGGGTGTCACTGGACGAACAGATCGGCAATCTGGGGTTTTCCAACGCCGAATTGCGCGAGTTCGTGGACATGAACGCCGATCTGCCGGACTGCTGGGATCTGGCCCAAGGCAGTTGGGACGAATGTTCAGGCCCCTCGCGGTTCAAGCAAGAGGCCGCACAAGAGACACTGGTTCAGGGCATCCGCGCCTTATCCTCTAAACCCGTGGTCGGTGTCGGGCGTTTCACCTCGCCTGATGTGATGGCGCGGATGGTGCGGCAAGGCACGCTGGATTTCATCGGCTGTGCGCGCCCGTCGATTGCCGACCCCTTCATTCCCCAAAAGATCGACGAGGGCCGGATCGAGGACATCCGCGAATGCATCGGCTGCAACATGTGCATCACGGGCGACATGACGATGTCGATCAGCCGCTGCACCCAGAACCCGACATTCATGGAAGAGTGGCGCAAGGGCTGGCACCCCGAAAAGATCGCCACCAAGGGCGAAAGCGACAGCGTGCTGGTCATAGGCTCTGGCCCGGCGGGGCTCGAGGCCGCACGGGCGCTGGCCCTGCGCGGCTATGATGTGGCCGTGGCCGAGGCGCGTGAAGGCTTTGGTGGCCGCGTGGCCCGCGAACGGCTGCTGCCGGGCCTGTCGGCATGGGGGCGGGTCATCGACTATCGCCTCTACCAGATCGGCCAGAGGGCGAATGTCGAGATGTATCAAGGCTCTGAGCTGAGCGTGGAGCAGGTTCTGGAATTCGGGTTCCAGAATATCTGCGTGGCCACCGGCAGCACGTGGCGCGCCGATGGCGTGGCGCGCCAGCATGTCGTGCCAATGCCGCAAACCGGCAGCTTGCCGGTCTATACGCCCGACGATCTGATGGCGGGCCGGCTGCCCAAGGGCCGTGTCGTGGTTTTTGACGACGATCACTATTACATGGGCGGCGTTCTGGCCGAGCTTTGCGCGCAGGCGGGTTGCGAGGTCACAATCGTCACGCCGGCGGCCTTTGTATCGGACTGGACCCGCAACACGCTGGAACAGGGTGCGATCCACCGCCGTCTGGCCGAAGTGGGCGTCAAGATCGTGCTTAATACCGGCGTCGCTGCGCTTTTGCCTGACGGGGTAGAAACCAACTGCGCCTATACCGATGCGCGCGGGCACATGGGATGTGATGCCGTGGTGATCGTGGGGTCACGCCTGTCCAATGACACCCTCTATCACGATCTTGCAGCGCGCAGGGCCGACTGGGCCGATGCCGGTATCCGCTCGGTGCAGTTGATCGGCGACGCCGCCGCCCCTGCCCCCATTGCCTGGGCCACCTATGCGGGCCACCGCTATGCGCGCGAGTTGGATACCGGTGTCTGGGGCGATGCATGGGGCGATAGCCCCAGCTTTCGCCGCGAAATCACCGAACTGGCCGTGGATTGAGACGTCGGACCTAGCGCGCGGTTGGCGTAATGCCCGGCATGGTCCGTTCATTGACGGTTTGGCGGCAATGGTCGATCAGCGCGCGGATCGTCAGCACATTGTCAGCACCCTTGACCGTCAAGAGCCCCATCACCATGGGCCGCACCCGTCCCGCCAGCGGCACAAAGACCAAAGGCTTGCCATCGGGTGACAGGGCGCTTTGTGGGCGCAGATTTGCGATCGAATAGCCAAAGCCGTTACCAACCAGTCCGCGCACCACAGCGATGTCGCGCGCCCGCTCGGCAATATTGGGCCGCAGCCCCTCTTGCCGAAAGAGCGACAGGAAATAGTCATTGCTGCTTGGCAGATCGAGCAGGATCATCGGCGCGTCAACTAGCTGGGCAAGCGTCAGCGCCTTGAACGCCGCCAGCGGGTGTTGCGCGGGCAGCAGGACGAAAGGCGGCAATTTCGCCAAGGGCACAAAGGACAGATCGTCGGGGATATCCAGATCATAGGTCAGGGCCGCATCCAGCGCGCCACCGCGCAGGCGGGCCATGATCTCTTGGTGGTCAAGCTCGGCCTGACTGATTTTGACCTCGGGGTAGATCGTCTCGAAACTGCGCCTCAGCGACGGCACGACAAACTGCGCAAAGGTCAAAAGACAGCCAAGCGTCAGATTCCCCTGCACCCGCCCCGAAATCGCACCGGCCAATCGGTTCAACCCCTCGGCCTCGGCCAGAATGCGGCGCGCCTGTTCATGGATCTGCCGCCCGCTTTGGGTCAGCGAAAGCCCCCTTGCGTGCTGGCGCACAAAGAGTTGCAGACCTAGCTCTGCCTCAAGCTGGGCGATGGCCGCCGAAATCGAGGGCGAGGATACGTGCAGCTTTTCAGCGGCAAGCGCTATGGTGCCGCATTCGCCGACCGCCACGTAATATTCCAGTTGGCGGAGCGTGAACCGCAGAGGCATGGGCATCGCCCGCGGGCGATACCGCCGCGGGCCCTTTTTGGGTAACTGTCCGCGCCAGACTGGCGCGAGGCCGCGGGCTTTGTCCAGTGGAAGCGTCGGCTATAGCCTAGTCGGGGATGACCGCGGTGGCGTCGATTTCGACCAGCCACTCGGGCCGCGCCAAGGCCGTGACGACGACGCCGGTCGAAACCGGATGCACCCCTTTGATGTATTCGCCCATGGTGCGGTAGACTGCCTCGCGGTGGCGGACATCGGTCAGATAGACCACGACCTTGACCAGATGCTCCATCGAACCACCTGCCTCTTCGATCAGTTGGCGGATGTTCTGCATGACCTTGTGGGTCTGCGTGGCGGGATCGTGGCTATCGATGCTTTTGGCGTCGTCAAGGTTTTGCGGGCACTGCCCACGCATCCAGACCGTGCTGCCACCCCGTGTCACAACCGCCTGACAAAGATCATTGTCCAGACGCTGTTCGGGATAGGTCTGCGCGGTGTTGAAGGTGCGGATGCGTGTATGTGCCATGGTGTGGCTCCGTGGGTAAAGGATTGGCGGCCTTTCGGCCTCAGGCCCGATAGGCCGTATATTTGCGTTGCGTGGCGATATGGTCGGCCACGTGTTTGGCGTCGTGCCAGACACCCCAGATAAAGGTGGACCCGCGCCGCGACAGCCACGGCAGCCCGACGAAATAGATCCCCGGTTCAGCCGAAACCCCGCGCTGGTGTTTGGGTTTGCCTCTGTCATCCAGCGCACCCGCGGGCAGCCAGCCGAATTCGGTCGCGTAACCCGTGGCCCAGATGATTGAGGTGACACCCGCAGCGGCCAGATCAAGCTCTTGCAACGGATCGCTCATGCAGGCGGGATCGGGCAACCTGCGGCGCGCCTCGGGTTCGGGGGGCAGATCCAGCCCGTTGCGGTCGATATAGGCATCGGCCGCATCCAGTAACGACAGATAGTTTTCATCGCCGCCCCGCACATTGGCCACCAGATCGGGTTGAAAGCGAACCTTGCCCGCGTCAAACGCCGCCGTCAGACCGACCAGCGTGATGCCGTCATGCGCCAGTTGGCGGAAATCGATGGTCTTGCCGCCATAGGCGCCACTGACCGCGATGGTCACATGTTCGGTGCCCGGTCGCGGCGCCTCGAGATCCCAAAGCCCCAGAACACCCAACCACCAGACAAAATCACGCCCGCGATAGGCGCGTGGCGGGCGATCATGGGCGCCGACCGAAAGATAGACCTTTCGCCCCGCGCGGTTCAGTTCGTCCGCGATCTGAACCCCTGACGAACCTGCCCCGACCACCAGCACCGCACCCGCCGCAAGCTGGTCGGGATTGCGATAATGCGCGGAATGGATCTGCAGCAGCCTGTCGTCCTTGGGGGCGATGGGCGGAATGACCGGTCGCTGGAACGGGCCGGTGGCAGAGACAACCCGATTGGCGATGAACAGGCCCGCCGAAGTCTGCACCTCGAAACCTGGTGCGCCCTTACGACGGGTGACTTTGGTGACCTCGACCCCCGTGCGCACGGGGGCGTCGAACTTGGCCGCGTAGGCCTCGAAATAGTCGGCAACCTTGTCTTTGGGCACAAAGTCGTCGTCACCGAAACCCTCGAACTCAAGGCCGGGGAAGCGGTCGTGCCATGCGGGGCCGTTGGCGACCAGACTATCCCAACGGCCGCTGCGCCATGC
>JAHEBS010000074.1 GCA_024642145.1 Marivivens sp. | reverse complement strand
AGCGCCACGACCACAACGCCGGCAAAGACCGATATCTGGAATCCCAGCGCCAGCGCGACCCCGAGGATCGCGGCATGGGCGGTTGCATCGCCGAAATAGGCCATACGCCGCCAGACCACGAAACAGCCCAGAACCCCCGCAGCCAAGGCCGTGCCCAGCGCCGCAAGCGCCGCACGCAGCACAAAATCGTCAAGCATGGTCATGCGCCTTATGGTCGTGGTGGTGATGATCGTGATCATGCGCGTCATGATCATGTCCGTCATGCACATGGCCGGAATGGTCGTGATCGTGCTGGTGGCGATAGAGCGCCAGCGCCCCGCCTGTCCCTGTCCCGAACAGGGCGCGATATTCGGGTGCGGCAGAAACCACCGCTGGCGTGCCTTCGCAACAGACATGGCCGTTTAGACAGATCACGCGGTCCGAGGCCGACATCACCACGTGCAATTCATGGCTGACCATCACCACAGCACAGCCGATCTGGTCACGGATGGCCTCGATCTGGCGATAAAACGCAGCCTCGCCGGGTTGGTCCAGACCCTGCGTCGCCTCGTCGAGCATCAATACCTGTGGCCGTCCGAGAATGGCCCGCGCCAACAACACGCGCTGGAACTGACCGCCCGACAGCGACGCCAAAGGCTGATGCCAGAGGCTACCTACGTCGCCCTGCGACAGGGCGGCATGGGCCTCGGCGTCGGAGACGCGGTTGGGCAGGTCCAGAAAGCGGCGCACGGTCATGGGCAGGCTGGGGTCGATATGCAGGCGCTGCGGCACATAGCCGACGCGCAAACCGGGGGCGCGGCGCACCTCGCCCGCGTCGGGGCGGATCGCGCCGACCAAGGCACGCAGCAACGTGGATTTCCCCGACCCGTTGGGGCCGACCACCGTGACAATCTCGCCCGGATGGATATCCAGCGTGACGTGCTGCAAGACCTCGCGACCGCCGAAACGGATAGCCAGCCCGCGCGCTTCGATCAGGTTCATGCGACACCTCGCGCCTGACAATCGGGACAGAGACCCTGCGCCTCGATCACCGTTTGCTCGATATGAAAACCGGTTTCGGCGGCGCTGACGGCCAGCGTGGCGCGGGGTTGGGCCTCGGCCTCGGCCACCTTGCGGCAGGCACGACAGATCATGAACGCGGGGTCATGGGCCGCACCAGGATGGGCGCAGGCGACATAGGCATTCAAACGCTCGATCCTATGGGCCAGCCCCTGATCCACCAAAAAGCCCAGCGCGCGATAGGCAAGAGGCGGCTTGTCGCCAAACCCGTCGGCATCAAGCCGCGCCAGCACGTCATAGGCCCCCATGGCGCGATGCGCCTCAAGCAGGATTTCCAGCGCCCGACGCCGCACCGGCGTCAACTGCGCGCCGCGCGCGGCACAGGTCGCCTCGGCCGCAGCCATGGCTTGGCGCTGGCAACTCCCGTGGTCGTGGCGGGCAAAGCCCAAGGTATGATCGTGGCTCATGGCAACTTGTGATGTTATAACATATCCTCTATAGGCGCCCCATTCACCACAGGCAAGCCGCACAATGACGATTCGAACCGCCCTGTTCGCCCTTTTGCTAGCCCTTGCGCCGCTGACCGCACGGGCCGAGGCGCCGCGCGTGGTGACAGATATCCCGCCCGTGCAAAGCCTTGTGGCGCGGGTGATGCAGGGCGTCGCGCTGCCTGAGGTTCTGGTGCCCCCCGGCGTGGACCCGCATGATTTCGCCTTCCGCCCGTCCGAGGCGCAGGCGCTGGCCAGTGCCGATCTGGTCTTCTGGGTCGGGCCAGCCTTGACCGGATGGCTGGCCGATCCGGTTAATGCTTTGGCCAGCAATGCCAAGGTCGTCCCCTTGCTGGACCAAGGACCCACCCTGCCGCGCCGGACCGCCGCTATCTTTGCCGCATCGGCACTATCCGACAGTCCCGACCCCCATGCATGGCTTGATCCGCGCGTGGCCGCCGATTGGACGGCGGCTATTGCCGCGGCGTTGATTGCCCAAGATCCGGCCAATGCCGACGCCTATCGCGCCAATGCAGCGCAGGCAGCGTTGGAACTGGCGGCGCTGGACGCAACCATCGCCGCCCAACTGGCGCCCTTGGCCGGACGAGGGCTGGTCACCGCGCATGACAGCCTGCGCTATTTCGAGGCGCGCTACGGTTTGAACGCGCTTGGCACGCTGACATTGGCCGAGGGTGACCGCCCCGGGCCGGGTCGTATCGCCGCGCTCAGGAACCTCATCGACGGGGGCGATGTGGTCTGCGTCACGACCGACCCCGAGGTCAGCGGCGACTGGATCGCGCTATTGACCGACGGCAGCACAGCCAGCACCACCAAGGCCGAAACCATGGGTCTTGGCATTCCCAAAGGCCCGCGCCTCTACACCGCCCTGTTGCTGCGGCTGGCGGGATCGCTGTTTGGATGCCTCAGCTAGATTTGGCCAGAAGTTCGCGCACCAAGGGCACGACCTCGCGACCATAAAGCCCGATCGAGGTCATCAATGCCTCATGCGAGGCGGTGCCCATCGAATATTTCATCTCAAAGCGCTGCAGGCCCAAGGCCTTGATCGTGGACGCAATTTTTCGCGCGACGGTCAGGGGCGCGCCCACATACATGGACCCCACCTCGACCTCTTGGCGGAATTCGTCGGCGCTGGTCGGGGGCCAGCCGCGTTCGCGCCCGATGCGGTCACGCAAGGCGCGATAGCCTTCGAAAGCGATGTCCTGCGCTTCGGCGTCCGTAGCGGCGATCAGGCCCGGCGAATGCACGCCCAGCCCCTTGGGCGCTTTGCCGATCTGGTCGTAGGCGTCGCGGTAAAGCTGGACAAAAGGCCGGAAACGGCGCGGGTTGCCGCCAATGATCGCCAGCATCATCGGCAGGTCATAGCGCACGGCGCGCACCACCGATTCCGGACTGCCGCCAACGCCGATCCATGTTTTCAGCCCGTTAGGTCCCAGCGGCGGATAGACCTGCGTCTTGGTCAGCGACGCGCGGGTCTTGCCCGACCACGTCACAGGTTGCTGGTTGGTCAGATGCCAGAAAAGGTCGAGCTTTTCCTCGAACAGCTGCTCGTAGTCGCGCAGGTCATAGCCAAACAGCGGGTAGCTTTCGGTAAAGGACCCGCGCCCAAGGATTACCTCGGCGCGCCCGCCGCTCAGCGCATCGAGCGTTGCGAACCGTTCATAGACGCGCACGGGATCGTCGGTGCTCAGCACGGTCACGGCGGTTCCCAGCCGGATACGTTTGGTCTGTCCCGCGATGGCGGCCAGCACGATCTCGGGGGCCGAAACCGCGAAATCGTCGCGGTGATGTTCACCCAGCCCGAAGTAGTCGACCCCCACCTCATCGGCCAGAACCGCCTCGGCGATCAGATTGCGGATCACCTGATCGTGGGGCAACAGCGCGCCGCCCGCGTCGCGGGTGACATCCCCGAAAGTGTCGAGGGCGAATTCAAGGTCGGACATGGGGCTCTCCTAAAGGCTCTGGCCGTCAATAGCACGCCCCGCGCGGATCAGAAATCGGTCGGTGCGCCACCTTCGGCTTTGCGGCGTGCGACGAAATCGGCCAATTCATCGCGGATAGCCACATCCATCGGCGGTTCCTCGAAGGTGCTGATGATGTCCTTGAACAGCCGATGCGCGCGTTCTGGCGTCCAGATCGAGCCTGCGACCTCCCATGCCTCGAAATTGCGCCAGTCGCTGACAAAGGGCTGGTAGAAGGCGGACTGATAGCGGTCCTGCGTATGCTGGATGCCAAAGTAATGGCCGTGCGAGCCCACCTCGCGGATCGCGTCAAAGGCGATGTCATCGGGGCCCGTGCCAATCAGGTCGGGCTCCATATAGCGTTGGATCATCTGCAAGACTTCGCAATCCATGATGAATTTTTCAGGGCTGGCGATCAGCCCGCCCTCCAGCCAACCAGCCGCGTGATAGACGACATTCGTGCCGGCCTGCACCGCCGACCACAGGCTGTTCGAGGTTTCCCACATCGATTGCCCGTCAGGCACGTTGGCCGCACAGACACCCGAGGCGCGCATGGGCAGGCCATAGAACCGCGCCATCTGGCCGGTCATCTGCGTCGCGCGCATATATTCCGGCGTGCCAAAGGCGGGCGCACCGGATTTCATATCGACATTCGAGGTGAAGGTGCCAATCACGCAGGGGCAGCCCGGGCGCACATATTGGAACAGCGCAATGGCCGATAGCGCCTCGGCAATCGACAACGTCACCGCGCCGGACATGGTAACAGGCGCCATGGCCCCTGCGAGCGTAAAGGGCGTTACAATCACCGCCTGCCCGCGCCGCACCAACCGCAAACAGCCGTCGATCATCGGCTGGTCATGTTTCAACGGCGAGGTCGAGTTGATATTGGTGTACATATGCGGCTTGGATTCGAACGCTTCATGCGTCAGCCCGCCCGCGATGCGCACCATTTCCATCACATCCTCGACCCGTTCCTTGCCGAGGCTATAGGCATGCGCGACCTTGTCGGTCAGCACCATCTTGTCAAAGACCACATCGAGGTGGCGGACCGAGGGGTGGATATCGACCGGTTCCACCGGATAGCCGCCCGCGAAATGGATGCAGTTGAAATACTGCGTCAGCCGCAAAAGATTGGCGCAATGCGCCCGCGTGCCCGGGACCTTGCGACCCAGTTCAAGGTCAAAATAGTTGGGTGGCGAACTGACATTGCCAAAGAGAATGTGGTTGCCGCCGATGATCAATTCGTGGTCGGGATTGCGCGGCGTGATGGTGAATTGCGCGGGGGCCTGACGCACCATTTCCATCACCCAGTCACGGCCCATCTTGACGTTGGTGCCCTCGACCTTGCAGCCCGCTTGGCGGAAGATCTGGATCGCCTCTTCATTCAGAAACTCGATGCCGATTTCTTCGAGAATCCGCATGGCGCCATCATGGATCGCCAGAACCCCTTCGGGGCCAAGCGGCTCTGTCGGGCGGTCAATATTGACCGGCAGGCGCCACGGCATCTGATGAATGATTTCACCCTTGCGGCGGGCGGTGTTGGCAGCACGACCGCCATGGCGGCGGGTTTTGGGCGCGGTATCGTTCATCAGAGCCTCCCCTGTGGGCTTGCCCCGAGTCTTACAAGCCGCAAACCCGCGCGCGGCGCGATCAGCGACCTTGGATGTCGGTTTTTTGACGCAAACGCCTTAGCACCAACTGGCGTCGTCGGCGTCGGGTGCGCGCAGTAGTTCGTTGATATTGGCCTCGATCAGGCGGAACCCCACGTTGCCATACAGGACCTGCCGCCCCGCATTCATGCGAAAAGTCGGGCTGCCTGTGATGTGAAGGTCCTCACAGAGCTTGCTATCCGCGCCCAGCGCCGCCATCGCGCGCCCCGAGGTCAGCGCCGCCTCGATCGGGGCGCGGGGCAGGCCCATGGCCTCGGCCAATTCGAATTGCACCTTTTGTTCGGAAATATCCCGCCCTTCTGCGAAAAACGCCTGACGCAAGGCCCATGCCGTCTGATAGGCGGCGCTTTCACGCAGGTCGGCAGCCGCGTCGGTCGTCAGCCCCACGGCCTTGACGAATTGATGCGCGGAACCCGAGCTTGCCGGCTGCACTTTGGTCCATGCGTCCGCATGCAGGCTCACATGATCAAAGCCGCCGACCACATGCGCCACATGGCGCGCATAGCCCTCGGCAATACCGCCGCGCCCGTCCCAGCCCTTTTCCAGTTTGCCCCGCGCGTCGGGGAAAACCGGCACAAAATGCATGTCGATGGAGACGCGACCGGCAAACCGCTTGGCTGTTTCCTCAAGCCGCGCATGGGCAACATAGGCCCAGACGCAAAGCACATCCGAAAAATGCTGGACCAGAGGCAGGGTCATTCGCCGTTTCCTTTCAGGCTCTCAAATCCCGAGCCAGCGCGGCAGGTCCGCAATCGAGGGCAGAACGACATCCGCCAGATCCGCCAGTTCATCGGCGCGCGCAGGGCCGGTCAGCACGCCCGCAGTTTGCATGCCCGCGGCACGACCCGCAGTCAGGTCATGGCGGCTGTCGCCCACCATCAGACAGTTTTCGGGCGCGAGCCCCGTTGCCGCGCAAAAGGCCAACAGCGGGCCGGGGCCCGGTTTGGCGCCATGGCCACTGTCGAAACCCGCGACAAAATCCATCTGGCCCAGAACGCCCGCGCGCGTCAGATGCGCTCGTGCCGGCGCCTCGGCGTCGTTGGTGGCAACACCCAGCCGTAGGCCACCTGCCCTGAACGCCGCCATAAGCGGGGCCAGCGGTGCGGCCTCGATCTGCGGCACCTCGGCGCTTTTGGCGTTCATCCGCGCGATCAGATCACGCAGCCCCGTGCCGGCGGGCAAGAGTGGCAGAACATGGCTGGCCACGGTTTCGACGGTTTCGGCGATCACGATCGAGCCTTGGCGAAACTGCTGGTTGTCCAGATCATAGCCCATGACCTCGGCCATGCGGGCGGTCACCGCAGGGTCACCGGCGCTTTCGGCCGCGATCATTTCGCGCGTCCATGCACCCCATGTCGCGTTAAAATCAAAAAGCGTGCCATCCTTGTCAAAGACGATGCCGCGGATCTTGGTCATTTTTTCCTCGTTCATTCAGGCAAAGCAAATCACGCGACGGGGCGAATTCAAGGTCAGGTCCAATGCACGGATGCCGCACCCGGCAGAGCCTGCAGGGCGGCCAGCGGTTCTTCGTAGCGCAGATGGTGGCTGTCACAGAAATCGATCACCCAACGATCCTCACGCGTGATGAATTCCAGCACCCCTGCCAGAAAAGCCGCATCCTGCGCGGCCATGGCCAATTCGGCGGGGGCCGCGCCCGTGGCATTGAGGAAGGTGCCGCAAAGCTCTTCCTCGGACAAAAGCCATGTCAGGGCCATGAGGGCGATGGTTTCGGCGCGTTCAGGCTTCATTCGGCTTTCTTACCAAGAGTGAAAGGGTTTCTTAACCATTCCGGCACAGATTGGCGGCGTGTCGAAGATCGCCCCATGCAGGATGCAAGAATGTCGGGTCGGATCCTGATTGTCGATACGGTGCCAACGCATCGTATCGTGCTTAAGGTCAAGCTATTGGCCGCGCACTACCGCGTCGAGGCGGTGGGCACGATTGACGAGGCACGCGCGCAACTGGTCAAGGCGCAGACCGACCTGCTGATCGTCGATCTGGCCGAGCCTTTCGACGACACGCTGGGCTTTTGCAGATCGCTGCGCCAGAACGCGGATACCGCCAATTTGCCGATCCTCGCCACGGGCGCCCCGCCCGAGCAAAGCTGCCGGATTGCGGCGCTGACGGCGGGGATTGATGACTTTATCGACCGACCCCTGAATGACGCGGTGCTGACCGCCCGCATCCGCAGCCTGCTGCGCGGCCGCAACGCCGCATCCGAACTGCGGCTGCGCGAGGATACCCATCGTGCGCTCGGTTTTGCCGAAGCCGCGCCCGAGTTTGAACGACTGATGCAGGTGGCGGTGGTCAGCCACGATCTGGTCGGCGGCCAGCGGATCGTGGATGCGCTCGGCGCAAGCAGGCTGGCACGCGCGGTGGCGCTGGACCCTGACACTCTGCTCTCTGGCAAGACGCCCGCCAATCAGGCGGACCTGTTCATCATCGATGCCGGCGGACCGGAACTGGCCCGCGCGCGGGCCGCGCGCATCACGCGGCTGGTGGCCGAATTGCGGTCCCGCGGCGACAGCCGCCTTGCCGCGCAACTGGTTCTGGTGCCGCGCGGGGCCGATGATCTGGCGGCGGCGGCGCTGGATACCGGCGCCGATGCGGTGGCTGCCGCCGGTGCGGGCGGCGAGGAAATCGTGCTGCGCGCGGGGCAGTTGCTGGCGCGCAAGGCCCAGAATGACCGTCTGCGCGACACGATCAGTTCGGGTCTTGATGCCGCACTGACCGACCCGCTGACCGGCCTGTTCAACCGCCGCTATGCGCGCCCGCATCTGGCCCGCATGCGGGCGCGGGCCGAGCAGACCGGTGTGGGATTTTCGGTGCTGATGATCGACATCGACCATTTCAAACTGGTGAATGACCGCTATGGCCATGCCGCCGGTGACACGGTGCTTTGCGAGGTAGCCCAGCGCCTGCGCGAAAACTTTCGCGCGGTGGATTTGGTCGCCCGCATCGGTGGCGAGGAATTTCTGGTGGCCCTGCCGGACGCGGGACTGGAACAGGCGCTGCGCGCCGCTGAACGGCTGCGCCGCGTGGTCGGGGCCACTGCTTGCGGCGCCGATGGCGATCAGGTTCCTGTCTGGGTCACGGTTTCGGTGGGCGTTGCAACCTCGACCAGCGATGAAGAGCCCGATCATGTGATCGCGCGGGCGGATGCCGCGCTCTATGACGCCAAGCTCAATGGCCGCAACCGCGTCACTCACGCGGCCTGATCGCTCAGTCCCCTCCGCGCTCGCCCGGCTGGCCAAAGATCTGGGCACGGAACCTGTCGGCAAAGCGCAGGCGCGCCTGCGGGCCCATGGTTTCAAGCCGGTCAAGCAGCGCGCCTTGGGCGGCCTCCATCATCTGCTCGTTAACCTCGCGTTGCTGTGCGAATAATGCTTCCAGCGCGGCGCGGTCAAAGGGCTCTGCCCTGATCGCGGCATCAAAGGCCGCGATGCCGGCGGCACGGTCAGGCAGGTTGCGATAGATCTCGGCCGCGCGCGAGGTCAGACGTTGTCCCACGGCCGCGCGATCGTCGCGATCGAGCGCGCCACCGAAATCGGGCAAATTCACCTGCATCGGTCGCGGACCGTGGCCGGGACCGTGCTGGGCAATCAACCGCCCCGCACCAATCCCCACCAAGGCAAGGTTCAGCATAAGCGAGCCAATCAGCAGCACCCGCAGGGTCGTCGCAGGGCCCTTTTGGGGAAGGTTTGGTTTGCTTTCGTCGCTCATGTCTCAGCCGCCCGTATTAAAAACCTGATCGACCGAAAAGATCGAAACGTTGACGCTATCGGTCGTGGTTGTTGACAGGCTAGCCATGATTGCCGGCGGGGCAAGCCCCAGCCAGAGCCCCATGGCCGAGGCCGCGACCATGCCGCCCATGGCCGGCCAACCGCCAATCAACCCGAAAAAACCACCGCCCGATTGCCGCTGCGCAACCGCACGCGGTTTGACAACCGACACCGCGCGGCGCGTGGCCTCGGCGTCGGCGTCAGCCAGCACCCGCGCCATGAGCCCCTCGCTCACCTCGGCCTGCGCCCCCTGTGCAGCGTCGAAGAAGCCTTGCACAAGATCGTCGTCGTGTTTGTCAGTCATTTTCATACCCCAGTTCGGCTTTCCGTCCTGCGAGAAGGTCGGCAAGGCTGCGCTTGCCGCGTGCGGTCAGGCTTTCGACGGCCTCGACCGATAATTCCATAATGGCGGCGATCTCGGGGTTGCCCAGGCCTTCGAGATGCCGCAGCGCCACGGCCTGCGCCTGACGCTCGGGTAGTTTTGCCAAAGCCGAGGCAAGCGCCGCTTGACGTGCCGCGTCTTGCATCCGTGCGGCGGCCGAGGGCGCGGGGTCCTCGGGTTCGGCAATCTGGTCGAGGCCGGTCTTGGCCCTGCGGGCGCGGAACCGGTCCGTGCAGAGGTTGGCCACGACCCTGTAGAGCCAAGTCGAAACCTGCGCTTCGCCCTGCCGCCATTCGGGCGCCACGCGCCAGAGCCGCAACATCGCTTCTTGCGCGACATCCTCGGCCTCGGCACGGTCCCCCAGCATCCGGTAGGCCTGTGCCATGACCCGTGGCAAAAACCGCGCGGCCAAGGCGCGCGCGGCACCGCGATCGCCGTTGCCAAAGGCAACAAGCAAGGCGCCGTCGGGCATGTCGGCGGGGTATTCCTGCGGCAGGCTCATCAAGTCTGTCGTAGTCCCATCCTGCGTTTCCAGCAATGGCGGGTCCGACCGAAAAGGCCGGACCCTGAATTTGGGTTTAGTGGTTACGGCCGCCGAACCAGCCGCCAAATCCACCCATACGCTCGTGGTCATTCTGGCCATCCCTCATACCATGATGCCCGTCGGGCCCGCCCTGCGGTCCCATCTGCTGCAAGAAGGCCGCAGCCGCGCCATATTCCTCGGCGCTGATCGCGCCGTCGCTATTCGTGTCGACCTGCCCAAAGAGCATTTCCAACATCCGCGCGGGATCAGCGCGGTCCGGCATCTCGTCACTTTGCAGCATGCCGTCGCCATTGGCGTCGAAACGCTTGACCATCTGGTCGGCCGCCTGACGGATCTGGTCGGCCACGCGCGCCATGGCGGCGGTCGAGATTTCTTCGGGCGAGAGCGCGCCATCGCCATTGGTGTCGGCATTGGCAAAAGGTGCCTCGGCCAAGCCAAGGAATTCTTCCAGCGAGACGTTGCCCGAACTGTCGGCGTCAACCTCGGCAAAGGGGGTTTGCAACAGGTCGGCCGCCATCATGCCGGGGCCCTGCCCCATCGGCCCCGGCGCCATCTGTGCGCGGGCGCCTTCGGCCATCGCGGCACCACTGGCAAGCATCGCCATAAGGCTGGCAGTCAGCAAAATCTTTTTCATCCTGTAATCCTTTTTGTTGTTCGCGCACCTTCCTGCAGGTCCGTCGAAGGCTGATACGCGGGGCGGGTTCATTTCCGTCGCAAAGGTCGAAAATCGCCTGTGGGCCGCCGCGACATGGGGCCGCAGAACGCGATTATCCTTTATTTCAGGCCCATAATCGGCGATCAGGGCGCCTAGCCGAACGGGGCAAGCAACCATGAGCGATACTTTGACCAGCGATCTGCCCAGCACGGGTCCCGCGCGTGACAGCCGTCAGGCCATGTGGCGCGGCTTTCGCCGCCGTTGCCCCGCCTGTGGCGAGGGGCATATCTTCACGGGCTATCTCAAGGTCGCGGATGAATGCCCTGTCTGCCATGAGCCGATGCGTCATCATCGCGCGGATGACGGGCCTGCCTATCTGACGATTCTGATCGTGGGCCACATCATGGCGCCCACACTGATGTGGGCCTTTGTCGAGTTTCGGCCAGAGCCCTTGGTCATGGCCACGGCCTTTACGCTGGGCACACTGTCGCTGTCGCTGTTTCTGTTGCCACGCCTCAAAGGTCTGATCGTGGCGATCCAATGGGCCAACCGCATGCACGGTTTTGGCGGTCCCGAGGCGCTGCCCCGCGATTAGGGCCTGTCTTGTGGCCAGAGCGGATGGGGCACAGGATCTTTGGCGCGGAACAGATGGCGACGGAAGACCTCGCCATAACTGCGATACAGATAGCCGCCGTTGCGCCCTTCATAGCCCTGCACATCGCCCGCATAGAGCGCGGGCAGATCATACCAAGCGACCTTGGGATGGGCGTGATGAACCGCGTGAAGGTTGTTGTTGAGAAACAGGAACGACAACAGCCCCTGCCGCTGCACGATCACCGTGCGTTCGGGATAGCGTTCATGAGCGCGGTGTTCGAGAAAGGTGCGGATCTTAAGCACCGCAAGTGCTGCATAGACCGAGACAAGATAGGCCCAGAGCGGCATGGGTGATTGCAGCACCAGCCAGATCACCAGCACCATCGCCGGCAAATGCCAGAGCCATGCGTTGATCACCACCCTGTCGCCCCGCTTGATGGCGGCCAGATCACCCTTGAGCCAGAATACCTCGCCCACCATCGGCCCGACTGTCAGCCTGCCAGCGAGCGTATTGTTGAACCGCAGCACGACGCGCAACCACCCGGGCAGCCGCGCCCAGACGGCGGGATCCATATAGTTGCTTTCGGGGTCGTCATAGGGGTCGGTCAGCTTTGGATCGTTGTGGTGGGCAATGTGGCTATCCCGAAAGCGCCCATATGGAATGCAGAGCGACAGGGCCGGAAAGGCCAGCGCCGCATTGGCCCAACGCGCGCGGAACGGGTGCCCGTGCAACAATTCGTGGCAGATCGAGGATTGCAGCGTGATGGTCAGCACGGCCAGCACCATCGCCAGCGGCAGCCACAGTAACGGCACCACGAAAACGGACAGCGCCCAAGCGACATAACAGCCCAAGGCCAGCCAGAGTGTGATCCACTCGACAACGGGTTTGTTTCTGGGTGCGGGGACCTTGGCCATGGGCGAATTCTACGCCCATCGGGCCGCGCGCGTGAGGCAGAAAACGCTCAACTTTCTCAGCATATGGTGATATTATTCACCAATGACGAAACAACTCGACAAACGCGAACGGGCGGTGCTGTTCCGCGAACGGCTGGCGGCGGGCCTTGCGCGCAAGGGCCTATCCCAAGCCGCACTGGCGCGCGCGGTGGGCGTGGACCGCAGCACGCTGTCGCAGATCTTGGGCAGCGACGATGCGCGCCTGCCCAATGCGCAGGTCGCCGGTGGCTGTGCCGCGGCGCTGGGCGTATCGGCTGACTGGCTCTTGGGCCTGTCGGATCGGCCCGAACCCGCAGCCGATCTGGCCGCGGCGGCGATGTCGATGACCGAAGCCTCGCGCGCCTTGATCGACGAACGCATCTTTGGCTGGCACCGCGAGGCGGCGGGCTACAAGATCCGCCATGTTCCCGCGACCCTGCCCGATATGCTGAAAACGCGCGACGTTCTGGCATGGGAATATGCGCCCACGCTGGGCCGGTCCAGCGAACAGGCCATCGCCGCCAGCGAAGCGCGGCTATCATGGATGCGGCAGGCGCGTTCGGATTACGAGATCGCGGTGCCCCTGCATGAGATGCGCGCCTTTGCCATGGGCGAGGGCTATTACAGCGGGCTGACGCGGGACATCCGCGCGGGCCAGATCGCGCATTGGCGGCAGTTGCATGACCAACTGTTTCCGGCCCTGCGCCTGTTCCTCTTTGACGCGCGACGTCTGTTTTCAGCGCCGATCACCGTATTCGGCCCGTTACAGGCGGCGGTCTATCTGGGGCAGAACTATCTTTTGTTCCGCGACACCGAACGCGTGCAGGCGCTCAGCCGCCATTTCGATATCCTTGTGCGCGAGGCCGAGGTC
>JAHEBS010000214.1 GCA_024642145.1 Marivivens sp. | reverse complement strand
AGGCATGGCTTCCTCGTCAGATGCGTTCGGGGCACCCTAACGAGGAAACCGGCACTGTAAACCGGAAAGTTTCACTATTCCAATGCCTTAGCGGCACACGACTGTATACAAACAGCCGCGACCGATCAGATGCAGACCACCTGCAGGGGCGGGAAGCCGTTGAAACAAACCGAAGAATAGGTCGAGGTATAGGCGCCCGTATTCTTGATCAGCACCCGATCACCCGCCTTGAGTGTCAGCGGCAGCAGCATGGGGCGCTTTTCATAAAGCACATCAGCCGAGTCGCAGGTGGGGCCCGCAAGGATGCAAGGACCCATGGGGTCGGCATCGCGCGCGGTGAGGAATTGGTAACGGATCGCCTCGCCTTCGGTTTCGGCCAGACCCGAGAAGCGGCCGATGGACAGATAGACCCAGCGATGCGTGTCGCGGTCGGACTTGCGCGACACCAAGAGCGCCTCGGTCACAATGGCGCCCGCCTCGGCCACCAGACCACGGCCCGGTTCGGCCATGATGCGCGGCACATGGCCGAACTTTTCATGGACCAGCGCCATGACGGCGGCGGCGTAGTCGGTCGGGGCCTGAATTTCTTCGCCGTAAAAGGCCGGAAACCCGCCGCCGATGTTCAGCAACGTCAGCGCATGGCCACGTGCGGCAGCGGCGTGCCACGTCCGGGCCAGCGCCTCGAGCGAGGGTTCCCACATCTCGGCGCGACGGGTCTGGCTGCCGACATGGAACGAAAAACCGATGGGCTCGAGCCCTTTTTCCTTGGCGTAATCCAGCAGGTCGAGCGCCTTGGCGCCGTCGCAGCCGAACTTGCGCGTCAGCGGCCAGTCGGCCTGACTGACCTCGACGATCAGACGGATATAGACCTGCGCGCCAGGGGCGTTTTCGGCGATCTTGTCCAGTTCTTCCTCGGCGTCAGCCGCAAAAAGCCGGATGCCGGCGCCATAGGCCCAGACGATATCCGAAGGGCGCTTGATGGTGTTGCCGAAGGAAATCGTGTCAGGGCGTGCGCCTTGGCTCAGGCAGAACTCGATCTCACCGCGCGATGCGGCGTCGAAATGCGAGCCGAGCGCCACCAGACGCGCCAGAATCTCGAGCGCGGGGTTGGCCTTGACCGCATAGTGGATGTCGGCGTGGCCAAGACCCTTTTTCAGCGCATGAAACTGCGCCTCGACGCGGTCCACATCGACAACCAGTGTCGGGCGGTCGAATTCATGCTCGGCAATATAGCCGTCGAGTTTGGAAGGGATAGCATTGCGGGACGCGAAGGCGCCCGTCACCACTGTCGTCATCGGTCATCTCCAAAAGACCCGGCCATCTAAGGCCGCTCAGTTCCAAGGGAGACGTTACCGTCGCTACGTAAACACGTGGGCGTGACTGCTTCCGGCCAGAGGCGCGTGCGTTGGCGTCTTGAACGCGCATGTGGGCCAAGTCACGAGTCGGATCAAGTGCAATTTTCGCAGCAACGGCAATTATACGCCTCATTCCGCCTATCGTGCCGCAACTGCGGCCCCGACGCAACGAAGGGGCGGCTAGGCGGCGGCGGGCAGGCTTGTTAGAAGGGCCCATGACACGGCTGATCCTGTTCAACAAACCCTATGACGTGCTGTCGCAATTCACCGACAAAAGCACCGAAAACCCGCGATTGACGCTGTCGCCTTTTGTCACCGTGCAGGGCGTTTATCCGGCAGGGCGGCTGGATCGCGACAGCGAGGGTCTGATGGTCCTGACCGACGACGGCAAGCTGCAAGCGCGGATCGCAGATCCCGCAAACCGGATGGAAAAGACCTATCTGGTGCAGATCGAGGGCGATCCCTCGGAGGCCGATCTTGCGCCTTTGCGGGCGGGGGTGCAGCTCAAGGACGGCATGACGCTCCCTGCGCGCGCGCGGCTGATCGATCCGCCGACACTGTGGGATCGCGATCCGCCGGTGCGGTTTCGCAAATCGGTGCCGGATCGCTGGATCGAACTGGTGATCCGTGAGGGCCGCAACCGTCAGGTGCGGCGCATGACGGCGGCCATTGGCCTGCCTACGCTTCGGCTGGTGCGTTGGATGGTCGGCCCGTTTTCGGTCCATGGGCTTGCGCCCGGGCAATGGCGCGAAGTCGAGGTGCCGGACGAGCTTATGCCGCGGAACCCCGCTTACGTCCGCCCCAAGACCCAAGCCCCACGGCACAAACCGCGAGCGCCGCGCCCGTCCAGAACGTGAACGCGGGGCTTGCGGCCTCCCAGATCAGACCGGCGGTGGCGCTGGCCAGCATCAGGGCGATGCCGGTGCCGAAGTTGAAAACACCAAAGGCGGTGGCGCGGATCCGGTCGGGCACCGCGCCCGCGACCTCGGCTGACAAAAGCCCCGAGGTCATGCCCAGATGCAGGCCCCAGAGCGCCGCGCCGCAAAGCGCCAGAAACGGGGTCGCGGCCAAGGCCAGAGCCACATCGGCCAGCCCCAGGATCATGATCCCCACGATCAGCAACCCATGCCGCCCCAGCCTGTCCGACAGCACACCCGCCGGATAGGCCGAAATCGCCGCAGCGAGGTTCATCACCACCAAGACCAGCGGCAGTTGCACCAGCGACAGGCCAAGACCCTCGGCGCGCAGAATGACGAAGGCCTCGGAAAATCGTGCGAGCGTCACCACCATGCCGAAGGCAAAGACCCGCCAGAACGCCGCGGGCATGGCGCGCGGGTTCAGGCTGACCCGCTTGGCCTCGGTCGGGGCGGCTTGCGCGGGCTCTTGCACGCCCCACCACAACACGGCCAGCGCCATAAAGCCCGGAATCGCCGCAACCCAGAACACGGCGCGGAAATTGCCGGCAAACAGCGCCATGAACAACATCGCCAAAAGCGGCCCGCCGAAACCGCCGATATTATCCAGTGTCTGGCGTAGCCCAAAGGCCGCCCCGCGCTGGTCCGGCGGGGCCAGCGCCGCCACCAGCGCATCGCGCGGCGCACCACGGATGCCCTTGCCCAGACGGTCTGACAATCGTCCGGCCAGCACCCACCCCGGCACCGGTGCCAGCGCGAAGATGGGCTTGGACAACGTCGCCAGCCCGTAGCCCAGAACCGCAAGCGGTTTGCGCTTGCCAAAGCGGTCAGAGATCACGCCCGAGAACAGTTTGACGATATTGGCCGTGCCCTCGCCCAGCCCCTCGACCAAGCCCACAAAGGCCACCGAGGCGCCAAGGCCCGTCACCAGAAAGGCGGGCAAAAGCGCGTGGATCATTTCCGATGACAGATCCATGAACAGGCTGACCAGCCCCAGAGCCCAGATGCCGCGCGACAATCTTACCCCTGCCATTTTCCGACTCCCCATAGCCGAAGGGCCCCGCTTTCGCAGGGCCCTTTCATGTTTCGCCTTAACCGATCTTGGTCAAAAGCTCATCGAGCGATTTCTTGGCGTCGCCGTAGAACATCCGCGTGTTCTCTTT
>JAHEBS010000073.1 GCA_024642145.1 Marivivens sp. | reverse complement strand
ACTCGCCGTAGTACTTCGTGATCGCCGCAGTCAGCGTCGTCTTGCCGTGGTCAACGTGGCCGATCGTGCCAATGTTAACGTGCGGTTTGTTACGTTCAAACTTTGCCTTAGCCATTATGGCGCCTCGTCAGTTTGGGGGCCGTGCCGGGCCCGGTTCAACATCGCGGGCGATGTATCGGTCATGGGCAAGGAAATCAAGCATCACTTGGCCAAAATTAGCGCATCGTGACCTGCTCGATGCAATACCAGACTGTTTTAGTCGGATTAAATCTTGCCTCGTTCAGTGGGACAGGCTATTGCGCCTGCAAAGTCAGACCGGAGCATATGATGACCGACACGCCCCCCCGCGCCACCGCCCCCCGCCGCTGGACCACTTTGACCTTGGCGGGCACCGCCGCAGGGTTCGCCGCGACTGCCCTTCCCCTGCAGGCTGCCGCACCCGTGCTGAACCCCGCGCCCGCCGCGCAGGTCTGGCTGGCGCAGGCCACCAGCACCGAAGGCGGCGAAGGTGGCGAGGCCGGCGCGCCGGTCGACGCCGCAGCCGAAGTTCACCTGTTGGTTCTGATGGCCAATGTTGGCGCCCACCTGCGCGCCGCAGCCGGCCTTTACGCGGCTGGCAACACCGCCGAGGCGGCAGGCCTTGCGGGCCATCCCGAAGCCGAGGTGATGGATGAACTGCGCCCCTTGCTTGCCGCAGCCGGCATCCCCGACTTTTCTGACGCTTTGGACAATGTGGTTGCCGTGATGGCGTCCGGCGCGACGCTTGACGAGGCGCAGGCCGCCGTGGATGCGGTCCTTTCCGCACTCAACGCAGGGGCTGCCACGATTGACACCCATGACCGCGTGGACGCCATGGTCTATGCGATGCGCGACGCTGGTCACGAATACGAAGACAGCGTGGCCGACGGTGCAGTGGTCGATCTGACCGCGCATTTCGAGGCTCAGGGCTTTGTGGCCGAAGCGCGTTTGATGGCCCTTGCCTTGGCCGCCGACGGCGACGCGAAACTGGCGGCCCTTGGCCAGCAGGCGCTGGACATCATCGACAGCACATCTGCGGCTTTCGGTGATCTGAGCGGTGGAGATTTCGAGGCCGACCCCTCGATCATCTACGCCGCCGCCTCGCAAATCGAATTCGCGGCGCTGGCCACCAAGTAAGCAGGCTCAGGAAACGTCAAAGCCGCCGGACTACGCCGGCGGCTTTGGCTTGTCAGAACCGCGCTTCTATTCGAAGCGGTTGTTCTTGGGGAACCCGTGCGGCGTGCGCTTGCCCACGCTGCCGCGCGCAGCCCGCCATTCGCCCATATCCTTTTCGGTGCGGGTCTTGCCGCCGCCCATTGTCCAGCTCAGGCCCTCGGCGGCGTCAAACGTTGTCAAATCCGCAAGACCGCCATCCAGTTCCAACGTGCCTTGTCGACCGCGCGCCAGATTGTAGCGCTGCAAACGCACCCCTTTGCCGCGCGTCATTTCCGGCAGATCAGCCACCGCAAAGACCAGCAGCTTGGCGTTTTGGCTGACCACGGCCACCATATCGCCCGCGATCCGCCGACACAGCGCGGCCTCGGTGCCATCGGGCAGGTTCAGGATCTGTTTGCCCGCACGGGTCTGCGCCACCACATCATCCTCGCCAATGGCAAAGCCATCGCCGGCCGTCGAGGCGACGATCAGCTTTTCGCCCGGCTTGTGGACAAAGAGCGAGATAACGCGCGCTTCGTTCGGCAGGTCCACCATCAGACGCAAAGGCTCGCCCATGCCCCGCCCGCCAGGCAGATTGGCCGCGACCAGCGTGTAGAAGCGCCCGTTCGACCCGAAGATCAGGATGCGGTCGGTGGTTTCGGCGTGGAACAGATACTGACCCTCATCGCCGTCCTTGAACTTGATCTCGCCATCCAGCGCCTGATGCCCCTTCATCGCGCGAATCCAGCCCATCTTGGAACAGATCACGGTAATGGGTTCGCGCTCGATCATCGCCTCGGCGGGGATTTCCTCGACCTCGCCCGCCTCGGCAAAGCTGGACCGGCGCGCGCCGCCCTTGGCGTCTTTGCCAAAGGCCTTGCGGGTATCGCGCAACTCATCAGCGATGCGCGCCCACTGCAGCTTGTCGGATTCCAGCAAATCGTCCAGTTCCGCGCGTTCTTTCATCAGCGCGTCACGTTCCGCCACCAGTTCCATTTCCTCAAGCCGCCGCAAGGACCGCAGGCGCATGTTCAGCACGGCCTCGGCCTGAACCTCGTTCAGACCCAACTCGCTGTCGCCACGGCTGGGCAAGGGCGAGATATAGTCGCGCTCGGATGTGGCCTTGGGATGGTGGCTGCGGCCCCAGTCCTCGCCCATCAGCGCGGCCTTGGGTTCATCATCATAGCGGATGATATCGATCACGCGATCCAGATTGAGAAAGGCGATGATAAAGCCTTCCAGCACATCCAGACGATGGTCGATCTTGTCCATGCGGTGCTGGCTGCGCCGGATCAGCACGGCGCGGCGATGATCAAGGAAGGCGCGCAACACCTCTTTGAGCGAACAGACCTTGGGCACCAAGCCGTCGATCAGCACGTTCATGTTCAAAGAGAACCGGATTTCGAGATCCGAGTTACGGAACAACATCCCCATCAGCATCTCGGGGTCCACGGTCCGCGCACGCGGTTCCAGCACGATCCGGATATCCTCGGCGCTTTCGTCGCGGACATCGGCCAAAAGCGGCACCTTCTTGGTCTGGATGACCTCGGCCAGCTTTTCGATCAGCTTGGATTTTTGAACCTGATAGGGAATCTCGGTGACGATGATCTGCCATTGGCCGCGACCCAGATCCTCGATCTGCCAGCGTGCGCGCAAACGGAAGCTGCCGCGTCCGGTGCGATAGGCCTCGGCGATGTTCTCGCGCGGCTCGACGATGACGCCACCTGTAGGGAAATCGGGACCGGGCACATATTGCAGCAGCGTTTCGTCGCGCGCATCGGGGGCCTTGATCATGTGCAGGCAGGCCGCGATCAACTCGTCCAGATTATGCGGCGGGATATTGGTCGCCATGCCGACGGCGATACCGGATGACCCGTTGGCCAAGAGGTTTGGAAACGCCGCGGGCAGGACCACGGGTTCTTCCTGTGTGCCATCATAGTTGGGGCGATAGTCCACCGCGTTTTCGGCCAGACCCTCCATCAGGGCCTCGGCGGCGGCCGTCAGGCGCGCCTCGGTATAGCGGCTGGCGGCGGGGTTATCGCCGTCGATATTGCCAAAGTTGCCCTGACCATCGACCAGCGGGTAGCGGACGTTAAAATCCTGCGCCAGACGGGCCATGGCGTCATAGATCGCGGCATCGCCATGGGGGTGATAGTTGCCCATCACGTCACCCGATATCTTGGCCGACTTGCGGAACCCACCGTTCGACGCGAGCCTCAGTTCGCGCATCGCATAGAGAATCCGGCGATGCACGGGCTTGAGTCCGTCACGGGCATCAGGCAGCGCGCGGTTGACGATGGTCGAGAGCGCATAGCTCAGATAGCGCTCGCCAATGGCGCGGCGCAGGGGCTCGGTAAAGTCGAGTGGCCCGATGTTGGGGTCGGTGGTCGTATCGGTCATAGATGGTGTGTATCCAGCCCCGCCGCCTGCGGCAAGGCGGCACGCGCCCAAGTTTTCAGCCACCCCGCGCGCAAGAGCGGCTATAAAGTCCCCGTCGCTATAGGGCAGGACAGCGCGTGAAGAAGTTTATCGGCCTGAGTTTCATCTTTCTGGCATGGGCATTCTGGGAATTGTCCGGCGGTTCCGACTTTGCGCCCGTGGCGCCAGACGCCGTTCCTGACCAACCCGCGCCAGTCGCCGCAGCGCCCGCACCGGCTGAGCCTGCGCCAGAACCAATCGCAGACCCTGCGCCGACCGAGACGACGGCCCCCGCGCCCCAAGCCGCGCCCGAAACCATGGCCCAACCGGCGCAGGTTTTCGATGATGCGGCCTCGGCCCTGACCGAGGTCGCACCCGCGACGCTGGCCCCGCCTGCACCCGCGGCCCAACCCGCGCCGCCGCCCGAACCCGCCACCAATTTGCGCCGTGTCGCAGCCAGTCGCGCCAACCTGCGCGCGGGGCCGGGCTTGGGCTACAACATTGTCGCAACGCTCGACCGCGACGCCGAGGTCGAAGTGTTAGAGTTCGCCAGCGGCTGGGCGCATGTCATCATCGTGGCCACTGGCGAGGATGCGTGGATCTCGGAACGGTTGATCTCGGGCAACTGACCGCTTGCCAGCACTCCCGCCGAGGTCCATCAAGCGCCATGCAAAAGACAATTCTCATCACAGGTTGTTCCTCCGGTATCGGCTTTGACGCGGCCCATGGCCTGCGCGCAGCGGGTTGGCGCGTGTTTGCCTCTTGCCGCGCCGAAACAGACTGCGCGCGCCTGCGCGATCTGGGCTTTGACAGTCCGCGGATCGACCTTGCCGACGAAGCGAGCATCGACAGCGGTCTGGCCGAGGTGCTGGCCGCCACGGGCGGCACGCTGGACGCGCTTTATAACAATGGCGCATTCGCTTGCCCCGGTCTGGTCGAGGACCTACCCCGCGACGCCCTGCGCGCAATTTTTGAAACCAATCTCTTTGGCACGCATGACCTGACCCGCCGCGTGATTCCGGTCATGCGCAAACAGGGTCACGGGCGCATCATCAATTGCTCATCGGTTCTGGGGCTTGTCGGCTATCAATGGCGCGGCGCCTATGTCTCGACCAAATTCGCGCTTGAGGGGTTGAGCGATGTGCTGCGGCTGGAAATGGGCCCCGCAGGCATCCACGTCATTTTGGTCGAGCCCGGTCCGATCACCTCTGACATTCGCCGCAAGGCGATCCCGCATTTCGAACGCTGGATCGACTGGAAGAATGCCGCGCGCAGCCATCACTACGAAAAGCTCAAGACCCGCCTCTACGCCGAAAGCGGCCCCGACAAGTTCGAATTGCCCGCAAGCGCCGTGACCAAGGTTATTCTCAAGGCGCTGAACGCCAAAAAGCCGCGTCCGCGCTACTACGTCACGATTCCAACCCACGCGATGGGGTTTGCCCGCCGTATCCTGCCCAGCGCATGGCTGGATGCGGTGATCCGACGCGGCTAGGCCGAGATGACTTTGAACTTGCCGCTCCAGCCGCTACATGGGGCCTGCACGAACCGGAGTTTGAAATGAACCAAGACCCGCTTTTCTATGTCGTCGTTGTTGCCGTGGTCATTGTGCTGGGCATCTTGATGCTGGGCATCGGCAGCTTTGGTCGCGGCGGCGAGTTCAACAAGCGCAACGCCAACAAGATCATGCGCTGGCGCATCGGCGCCCAGTTCGTGGCCGTGGCGCTGATCATGCTTCTGGTCTGGGTGCGGGGTCACTGATGGTCGTCCTGAACCGCATCTACACCCGCACAGGCGACAAAGGCACCACCGCGCTCGGGAATGGCGATCGTGTTGCCAAACATGATGCGCGGGTCGCGGCCTATGGCACGGTCGATGAAACAAATGCCACCGTGGGCATGGCGCGGTTACATGCGGCCGACGCTCTGGACGCCGCACTTGCGCGCATCCAGAACGACCTTTTCGATCTGGGCGCGGACCTCTGCCGCCCCGGCATCGACCGCGACGCCGATGCCCCCTATCCCGTGCTGCGGATCGTCGAGGCACAGGTTGACCGTCTGGAATCCGAGATCGACGCGATGAACGCCAACCTTGCCCCGCTGCGCAGCTTTGTCCTGCCCGGCGGCAGCGCGCTGGCCGCGCATCTGCACCTCTGTCGCACGGTTTCACGCCGCGCCGAACGGCTTGTGACGGCCTTGGCCGAGGGCGGCGATGTGAACGGAGCGGCGGTCAAATACCTCAACCGCCTGTCCGACTGGTTCTTTGTCGCATCACGCGTGGCCAACGAAAACGGCGCCACGGATGTCCTGTGGGTTCCGGGTCAAAACCGCTGATTTCGCCGCAAAGCAGCAAGGGCACGTCGAAACGTGGCGTCCAAGCGCCAACCTGCGTCGATTTTAGCCTGTTGCCCGAACGCGCAGATTGCTAACACGCCATAGGAATCCTGTGGCGGCACTATGAAGGAGACAACCACATGAAGGTACTCGTGCCCGTGAAGCGGGTCATCGACTACAACGTGAAGGTTCGCGTCAAGGCGGACGGTTCCGGGGTCGATCTCGCGAACGTGAAAATGTCGATGAACCCCTTTGACGAAATCGCCGTCGAAGAGGCCATTCGCCTGAAAGAAGCCGGCAAGGTCGAAGAGATCATCGTCGTCTCGATCGGCGTCAAACAGAGCCAGGAAACCCTGCGCACTGCGCTGGCCATGGGCGCGGACCGCGCGATTCTGGTCGAGGCATCGGACGATGTTCACAAGGACATCGAACCGCTGGCCGTCGCCAAGATCATCGCCGCCGTCGCCAAGGAAGAAGGCGTTGGTCTGGTCATCACCGGCAAGCAGGCGATCGACAATGACATGAACGCGACGGGCCAGATGGTTTCGGCGCTCTTGGGCTGGGCTCAGGCGACATTCGCCTCGAAGGTCGAGATCGACGGCGACAACGCCAAGGTCACCCGCGAGGTTGACGGCGGTCTGCAGACAATCTCGGTCAAGATGCCGGCGGTGGTTTCCGCCGACCTGCGTCTGAACGAGCCGCGCTATGCCTCGCTGCCGAACATCATGAAGGCCAAGAAAAAGCCGCTGGATGAAAAGACCGCCGCCGATTACGGCGTCGACGTCACCCCGCGCCTGACCGTGGTCAAGACCGCCGAGCCGGGTTCGCGCAAGGCCGGTGTCCGTGTGGGTTCGGTTGACGAACTCGTGGCAAAACTCAAAGAAGTGGGGGCGATCTGATGGCTGTTCTTCTTCTCGCCGATGTGGCCAATGGCCAATTGTCGACCGATGCCGTGGCCAAGGCCCTGACCGCCGTTGCGTCTCTGGGTGATGTGCATGTGCTGGTGGCCGGCCAAGGCGGCGATGCCGCTGCAGCCGAGGCCGCAACGCTTGCTGGCGTCAAAAAGGTGATCTTCGCGGGCGACCACGGATTTTGCCACATGCTGGCCGAGCCGGTTGCCGATCTGATCGTGTCGATGGCGGGTGGCTATAGCCACATCGCCGCCCCCGCGACCTCGGATGCCAAGAACGTGCTGCCGCGCGTCGCGGCGCTTTTGGATGTGATGATCCTGTCGGATGTGACCGCCGTGGTCGACGCCGACACGTTCGAGCGCCCGATCTACGCTGGTAACGCGATCCAGACCGTCAAGTCGGGTGACAAGGTAAAGGTCTTTACCGTCCGCACCGCAGGCTTTGACGCCGCCGGCGCCGGTAACGCCGCTCCGGTCGAGGCCCTCGGCACCGCTGCGTCGGCTGGTCTTTCGGCTTGGGTCGAAGACAAGGTCGCAACCTCTGACCGCCCCGAGCTGACTTCGGCCGGCATCGTGGTTTCGGGTGGCCGTGGCGTGGGGTCCAAGGACGACTTTGCACTGATCGAAAAGCTGGCCGACGCCTTTGGCGCTGCTGTCGGCGCAAGCCGCGCGGCCGTGGACTCGGGCTATGCCCCCAACGACTGGCAGGTTGGCCAGACCGGCAAGGTCGTGGCACCGAACCTCTACGTCGCAGTCGGAATCTCGGGCGCGATCCAGCACCTCGCCGGCATGAAGGACAGCAAGATCATCGTCGCCATCAACAAAGACGAAGAAGCGCCGATCTTCCAGGTTGCTGACTTTGGTCTGGTAGCCGACCTGTTCCAGGCTGTGCCGGAACTGACCTCGAAACTGGGCTGACCTCAGTCAGCCCGCACCGGCCAGTATTTCACTGAGCCGAGGCAACAAGACGGCGGCCGCCTCAGCCTGAGCGGCCGCCGTCAGTGTTTCTGGCAGCCCGCGCAGACCAAAACCCTGCGCGGCGGGCGACAGATGGGGTGGCCGGACCTCGATAATGTCGGCCACGCGCGGGCGCAGCGCCTCGACCATGCGGCGGTTTACAAACAGCGGATCGGCCTGAAAGCTGTGATCGCGTATGCCCCAGTCGTCATCCGCCAAGGGCTCGACCGCAAACCACAGTAAAACGACGCGGGGGCCCAGTTCGTCCAGCAGCGTCCGCATCCGCGCTGACCACGCCTCTTGCAGTTCGGCCCGCACGATTTCGAACCGTTCCTGCGAGACCTGTCGCAGCGCCCGCAGCATATGCCGGGTAAAGGCAAACTCGGAAAAGTCCACATCCGCATAGATGGCCTGCAACACCGACGAGGGGCGCAAGAACCGGTCATTGCGGCGCGGATGAACCGAATAGAACCGGTTCGAGTTATTCTGCGCGCCCATGATCTGCACCACGGTCACACCGGCCTTGCGGCAGGCATCAAGAACCGAAGGCTCGCGGATAAACGCCTCGACGCTGGCCTGCTGGACCCCGAAATTGCCGCAGGGTCGACCCAGTTCAGCGGCCACGCGTTCAGGAAAGGGGCGATCGACGCCGCGGCCAAAGGTTTCGGACCCGCCGATAAAGGCCACACACCCCGCATCCAGCACCGGCGGCGCTTCGCGAAAGGCCAAGCGCGACAAGCCAATATGCCGCTCTTGACCGGCAGCATCGCTGCCCAGTCTTTCATGTCTCATAGGACCCACCATTATTCACCCAAGACGCAGTCTGCGCCCGATGTCTTGCCAAGGGATTAAGCGGCATCCTGTCGCGTGAATTTCGCCCGCCTCGCCTTGCAGCACAACGGCGTTCGCGCCTATGGTGCGCCAACATTTCGCGAGGAAATTACCATGGCAATCGAACAGGTCGGCATCGTCGGGGCGGGTCAAATGGGCAACGGCATCGCGCATGTCTTTGCGCTGGCCGGATATGACGTGCTGATGACCGATGTCAGCACCGATGCCATGGACGCCGCATTGGCCCTGATTGGCCGTAATTTGGAACGTCAGGTCTCGCGCGGGGCCATCACCGCCGAGGCCCGCGCCGCAGCGCTTGCCCGCATCGTCACCACGCCGCGGCTGGCCGATCTGGGCCGGACCGATCTGGTGATCGAGGCCGCCACCGAACGCGAAACGATCAAGCAGGCGATCTTTGAAGACCTGCTGCCGCATCTCAAGCCGGAAACGATCCTGACCTCGAATACCTCGTCGATTTCCATCACCCGTTTGGCGAGCCGCACCGACCGCCCCGAAAAGTTCATGGGCTTTCACTTCATGAACCCCGTTCCGGTCATGCAACTGGTCGAACTGATCCGCGGTATCGCCACTGACGAGCCGACCTTTGCCGCCTGCAAAGAGGTTGTGGACCGGTTGGGCAAATCCGCCGCCACCGCCGAAGATTTTCCGGCCTTCATCGTCAACCGCATCTTGATGCCGATGATCAACGAAGCGGTCTATGCGCTTTACGAAGGCGTGGGCAATGTGGCCTCGATCGACACCTCGCTCAAGCTTGGCGCCAACCATCCGATGGGGCCGTTGGAACTGGCCGATTTCATCGGTCTGGATACCTGTCTGGCGATCATGAACGTGCTGCACGAAGGCCTTGCAGACACCAAATACCGCCCCTGCCCGCTTTTGACCAAATACGTCGAGGCCGGCTGGCTGGGCCGCAAGACCAAGCGCGGTTTCTACGATTATCGCGGCGAAAAGCCGGTTCCGACCCGTTAATCTGCCTTCAAGGACAATGTGAGCGCCCTGAGCCAGGTCATGAACCCGCGCTGATCTTTGGCGCGCTCGGCGCATTCCTCGGGCGGGATCACCGGCCCGATAATCGGGCGTTGCGGCTTGTCAAAGGCTTTGACCACCTCGAACAGCAATAGCGACTGGCGCAGCGTGGCCGAAAGGCGCGCGGCGACCTGATACCAGCGCGTGTTCGCCCCTTGGAACTTGAGCGGCACGACCGCCGCCCCCGAGGTGCGGATCATCTTGGCGGTAAAGACGTTCCACTCGGCCTCGACGACCGGACCGAAGAAGGTTTCAGAGGTGGCAACAGACCCCGATGGGAAAATCGCGATCAACCCGCCTTGGGCCAGATGGGCCATAGCCTCTTTGCGCATGGCGATCATCTTGGCCTGCGCCTCGGGGTCATGCGGGAACGGCACGGGGATCATGTAACGCGCGGCGCTTTCATCGATGCCGGTCAAGAGCGCGCGGGTCAGAATGCGATAGTCGTCACGGCGGCGGCCGATGATATCTGCCAAAATCATGCCGTCCACCAGACCATGGGGGTGATTGGCCACCAACACCACCGGACCGGTTTTGGGGATGTTTTCCAATTCCGAGTCAGGGGTCTGGATGTCGATCCCCATGACCGCCATCGTCGCGGGCCAAAAGGCCTGACCCTTGGGCGCGCCACGGCGTTCAAACTCGCGCACGCGACGGATGATCTCGAACTTGGCAGTCAACCATTCGATCGTCTGGATGATGGTTGCCTGAATGCCGCTGTCGAAAGAATTGGCATAGGTCAGGCTGCGCTTGTCATAGACCTGCAGATCCGTGTTCTGGTCGTCGCCGCTCTGGGTCGTGGTCTCGGTCACGGTTGCGGTTCCTGTCAGTTGCCTTCGCCGAACTTGTCAGCGACCAAAGCCGCGATCGCATCGGCGAGCTTTTCTTCTTCATTGCCGCTGGTTTCAACCTCGATCGTGCTGCCAATCGCGGCGGCCAGCATCAAGAGCCCCATGATGGAATCGCCGCCAGCAGACATGCCATCCTTGCGCACCGTCGCCGAAGCATCGTGCGCCTCGACCACCTCGACCAGCTTGGCCGAGGCGCGGGCGTGCAGGCCCTTCATGTTGACGATCTTAAGTTTGCGGACAATGCCCATAGTCTTAGAACTCTTCGTAAATCGGATGGCTATCAATGTATTTGCGGCCAGCGGCCAATGCGCAATCAACGGCTTCGGACACGCTCTTGTGGCGCGACTTGGTCAGCTTGATCAGCAAAGGCAGATTGGCACCGTAAAGAATGCGGCGGTTATCAGGGGAACAGGCGCGCAACGACAGGTTCGAGGGCGATCCGCCGAACATATCGGTCACGATGATGACACCACCGCCCTGATCCACCGCATCGGCGGCATCACAGATCTCGGCCTGTTTGGCCGCGCGGTCGTCGTCTGGCTGAATGGCAATGGCACGGATGGCGGACTGGGGGCCGACGACATGTTCGACGGCGGCAAGATATTCGTCTGCGAGCCTGCCATGGGCCACGATCACGATTCCGATCACGGCTTGCTGTCCCCTCCCACAGATGCCGGCCAAGGCTGACTCATGGCCGATTTTCCAGTTCCCGGTGGCGTATTGACACCTGACACCCCTCGTCTGCAAGCGCTTTCGCCACGGCGACGGCGACCGCGACGGACCGATGCTGGCCGCCCGTGCAGCCGAAACCGACGCTGAGATAGGGGCGACCATCTTCAACCATTGAAGGCATCATCAACCGCACAAGGCCAAGCGCATACCCCAAAAACGCGTCGTAACGCGGGTCGGCGGCGACATGGGCAGCCACCGCCGCATCCCGCCCGTCCTTTGCGCGCAGCGCCGGCACCCAATGCGGGTTATTCAGAAAGCGGCAATCAAGCACCAGATCCAGCCCCGCCGAAAGGCCGCGCTTGTAGGAAAAGCTTTCGATGGTGATGGCAAGCGACGGGCTTGCATCACTTGCAAACCAACGCGCGATTTCGGCGCGCAACTGGTAAAGGTTGAGATGCGTGGTGTCGATCAGCACGTCGGCCCGCGCGCGGATCGCCTGCAGCAACGCCTTTTCCCGCGCGATGCCCGGCCCCGGCGATTCCTCGGCCGCCAGCGGGTGCCTGCGGCGGGTTTCCGAATAACGGCGCACCAGAACCTCGTCGCTGCAGTCGAGGTAAAGCAGGTCGATCTCTCGCTGCGCGCGGGGGCCTATTTCGGCCAGCATCTGTTCAAAGGTCGAAACGCTGAAGTCCCGCCCCCTGACATCAACCCCGAGCGCCAAGGGGCGCGACGGAAGCTCGCCATCCAGAAGGCGCGGGATCATGGCAATGGGCAGGTTCGAGATCGTCTCGTAGCCCAGATCCTCGAGCGCGTTGATCGCCGTTGACCGTCCGGCGCCAGAGGGGCCGGTCACCAGCACGATGCGCTGGGTGTCATGCGACGGTTCAGGTTCAGGCATCTCGCCCTTCCTTGAGGTATTGCAGCAGCGCCGGCGCCAGATCGCGGTTTTGCGCGCCATGAATGACCGGCAGGCTCTGCCCCAGAATTTCGGTGAATCGCGGCGGCGGCAAGCGGTCTGTTTCGACAATATCCAGATCGACAACACAAACCAGCCTTGCCGCGGCTTTGTGATGTGCGCGCAGGATGCCGACCCCGCGCGCCTCGATCAGCCCTGCGATCGTGGGGGGTGGCGATGCGATCACGCGATCGCCGCTCAGGCGCACAAGGGTGCGGTCATCGGCGACCAGATCAGCCCCAGCGGCCATCAGCCACAGCGCCAATGCCGATTTGCCGCTGCCCGCCGCACCGCGGATCAGCGCGGCGCGGTCGCCCAAGGCCACTGCCGTTGCATGTACAATCGCCTCGTTGGGCGGGGCAGTCATCGTCAGACCGGCAGGCCGACCACGAACCGCGCGCCCAGCGGATCAGATGCGGGGTCGGCATCGGTCGGGCGGATGTTTTCGGCCCAGATCACGCCGCCATGCGCCTCGATGATCTGTTTGGAAATCGCCAGACCCAGACCCGAGTTATTGCCGAACTGGCCCGCGGGCCGTTCGGAATAGAACCGTTTGAAGATCTTGGTCAGCGCCTGTTCAGGGATGCCGGGGCCGGTATCCTCGACCACGACCAGCACCCTGTTCTCGCGCTTGCGCGCCCAGACGCGGATCGCATCCCCATCTTCACAGAACGAAATGGCGTTGGTGATCAGGTTGACGAAAACCTGCGCCAGTCGCCCTTCCAGACCCTGCACGATAATCGGGCCGCCAGGAATATCGGCGATATATTCGATACCCTTCTCGCTGGCC
>JAHEBS010000072.1 GCA_024642145.1 Marivivens sp. | reverse complement strand
ATGCTGCGGCCGATCAGGGCGACTACCGTTATATCACGCTTGGATTCACCAAGAAGATTGGCAATGGCGTGACCTTTGGTCAGCGCGGCTACGCGGGTCTGTTGCCGGGCTACTAAGCACCCCAACCGTTTTGCAAAAGGCCGGGTCCAGCGCCCGGCCTTTTCGATTCAAGCCTTGCGCGCAAGGGGTTTGCGCTGTATGGACCCCCTGTCGAAACGGGGGCCAACCTCGGCGGTCACGGGGCAGGGTCGGTTACACCGGCCCTCTTTCATTTCCGCATGCTCGACCAAAGCCAACCCCAAAGACCGGCGGATACAACCGTCTGGCCCGCTAAATGTTTGAAAAGGAACTGAAAACGCATGTGCGCTAAAGCGACCATGGAGGAATTTGAAGCCCTCCTTAAAGAAAGCTTCGAAATCGACACCCCCGAAGAAGGTTCGGTTGTCAAAGGCAAGGTCATCGCTATCGAAGCGGGACAGGCCATCATCGACGTCGGCTACAAGATGGAAGGCCGCGTTGATCTGAAAGAATTCGCGAACCCCGGCGAAGCGCCCTCGATCGCCGTTGGCGATGAGGTCGAGGTTTACCTCCGCGCCGCCGAGAACGCCCGTGGCGAAGCTGTCATCTCGCGCGAGATGGCCCGCCGTGAAGAGGCATGGGACCGCCTCGAGAAGGCCTACGAAGCCGAAGAGCGCGTCGAAGGCGCCATCTTTGGTCGCGTCAAGGGCGGCTTTACGGTCGACCTCGGCGGTGCCGTTGCCTTCCTGCCCGGCAGCCAGGTCGATGTGCGCCCCGTGCGCGACGCCGGCCCGCTCATGGGTCTCAAGCAGCCGTTCCAGATCCTCAAGATGGACCGTCGCCGTGGCAACATCGTTGTCTCGCGTCGTGCGATCCTCGAAGAGAGCCGCGCCGAACAGCGCGCCGAAGTCATCGGCAACCTCACCGAAGGTCAGGCCGTTGATGGCGTCGTCAAGAACATCACCGAATACGGTGCGTTCGTTGACCTCGGCGGCGTTGATGGTCTGCTGCACGTGACCGACATGGCATGGCGCCGCATCAACCACCCCTCGGAAATCCTGTCGATCGGCGAAACCATTCGCGTTCAGGTCATCAAGATCAACAAGGACACGCACCGCATCAGCCTCGGCATGAAGCAGCTGCAGGCCGACCCGTGGGATAGCGTCGAGCGCGCCTATGCGCTGGGCACCGTCCACATGGGCCGCGTGACCAACATCACCGATTACGGCGCGTTCGTTGAACTCGAAGCCGGCGTCGAAGGTCTGGTTCACGTTTCGGAAATGTCCTGGACCAAGAAGAACGTCCACCCCGGCAAGATCGTTTCGACGAGCCAGGAAGTGGAAGTCATGGTTCTCGAGATCGACAGCGCCAAGCGCCGCGTCTCGCTCGGCCTCAAGCAGACTCAGCGTAACCCGTGGGAAGTCTTTGCCGAGACCCATCCCGAGGGCACCGGTGTCGAAGGCGAAGTCAAGAACATCACCGAATTCGGTCTGTTCGTTGGCCTGCCGGGCGACATCGACGGCATGGTTCACCTCTCGGACCTGTCGTGGGACGAGCGTGGCGAAGACGCCATCCAGAACTACCGCAAGGGCGACATGGTCAAGGCCAAGGTTCTTGAGGTTGACGTCGAGAAAGAGCGTATCTCGCTCTCGATCAAGGCTCTGGAAAACGACCCCTACGCCGATGCAATCGGCGGCGTGAAGCGTGGCTCGGTCATCACTGTCGAAGTGACCAAGATCGAAGACGGCGGCATCGAAGTTTCCTACGAGGGCATGAAGTCGTTCATCCGTCGTTCGGACCTGAGCCGTGACCGCGCCGACCAGCGCCCCGAGCGTTTCCAGGCTGGCGACAAGATCGACGTCCGCGTGACCAACATCGACAGCAAGACCCGCAAGCTGGGTCTGTCGATCAAGGCCCGCGAGATCGCCGAAGAGAAAGAAGCCGTCGAACAGTATGGCTCGTCGGACTCGGGCGCTTCGCTCGGCGACATTCTCGGCGCCGCGCTGAAGGGCGAGAAGTAAGTTTTCCCTCTTGGGAAATTCAGACCCCGCTGCCGCAAGGTGGCGGGGTTTTTCTTTGCCGAATCATAGGCTCCCCCAGCAGCCGGGATTTTGCCGGTTCACGCCCGCAACCACCGCATCGGGCGCCAATTCCTTGTCGGGGCGGCGTTTGGTGCTGGAAATCAACAGAAATCCTCGGCTGCCGCGAAACTGCGTGCTTTCTCGGTTTGACCAATCGCCCTATAGTCTCGTCGAATAGCAGGGAAAACCTGCATGACGACAAAGGGGAGAACTGCACGATGATCAGGTCAGAACTGATCCAGAAGATTGCTGATGAATCCCCCGAGCTTACGCTGCGCGATGTCGAAAATATCGTCGGTACCGTCTTTGACGAGATCACCGGCGCGATGGCGCAGGGTGATCGGGTGGAACTGCGGGGCTTTGGGGCCTTTTCGGTGAAGTCCCGAGACAGCCGTACCGGCCGGAATCCGCGCACGGGCGAGTCTGTTGACGTCGATAGCAAACATGTGCCGTTCTTCAAGACCGGCAAGCTGTTGCGGGACCGCCTGAACGGCAAGTAAGATCGGGGCATGAAAACGCTTCGCATCGCCTTTTGGGCTGTAGTCGCTGTCTGCCTGATCCTGATCGGGCTGGCCAATCGTGAAATGGTCACGCTGCACGCGTTGCCCGCATCGCTCGGGCGGGCCTTGGGCATTTCGCCTGATATCTCGCTGCCGCTGTTTGTGGTGATCTTTATCGGGGTCGGCATCGGCCTGATGCTGGGCTTTTTGTGGGAATGGCTGCGGAGCGGCCGTTTCCGCGCCGAGGCGCGCGGCACCGCCCGCGAGGCCAAGGCGCTACGGGCGGAACTGGACAAGCTGCGCGACGCAGACGGTGACGGTCGCGACGATGTGCTGCAGATCCTTGAGGACGCCGAAGGCAAACGCCCGAAATGAGCGTGCGAATCAAGTTTTGCGGGCTGTCGACCCCCGAGGCGGTCGCGGCCGCGCTGGCGGCAGGGGCCGGCTATGTGGGCTTTGTCTTCTTTCCCAAATCACCGCGTAACGTGACAATCGCGGCTGCGCGGGCATTGGCCGCCGAGGTGCCGCCCGGTATCGCCAAGGTGGCGCTGACGGTCGATGCCGATCAGGCGTTGCTGGATGCGATCACCGATCAGGTGCCGCTGGACATGTTGCAATTGCACGGCCACGAGACGCCCCTGCGCGTGGCCGAGGTCAGGGCGCGCTATGGCCTGCCTGTCATGAAGGCCGTGGGCGTGGCCGAGGCCGCGGATCTGGCGGATCTGACTGCCTATGAAAAGATTGCCGATCAGATCTTGGTCGATGCCAAGCCGCCCAAGGGCGCCAAGCTGCCCGGCGGCAACGGGGTGGCTTTCGATTGGGAACTGATCGCGGGGCGTCAGTGGGCGCGGCCGTGGATGCTGGCGGGCGGTTTGAACCCGCTGAACGTGGCCGAGGCGGTGCGCCTGACCGGCGCACGGCAGGTCGATGTATCCTCGGGCGTCGAGTCCGCACCTGGCGTCAAAGACCCCGCGTTGATTGCCGCCTTTGCCGCTGCACTGGCAAAATAGGGATTTCCTGCGGCAAAGCGCAGGAACTGGCCCGCCGCCCCTTGCCTTTGCCCGCGCGGGACCGAAATGTAGCCGGAGTCTTTCAGGAGAGCGCCCGTGGCCGACGATCTTTTTAACAGCTTTATGACCGGACCCGATGAAAAGGGCCGCTTTGGCAAGTTTGGCGGGCGTTTCGTGTCCGAGACCTTGATGCCGCTGATCCTCGATCTGGAAGCCGAATACGAAAAGGCCAAGACGGACCAGAGCTTCTGGGACGAGATGGAAGATCTGTGGAAGAACTACGTCGGCCGCCCGAGCCCGCTCTATTTCGCGCCGCGCATGACCGAAGAGCTTGGTGGCGCCAAGATCTATCTCAAACGCGAAGAGTTGAACCACACCGGCGCGCATAAGATCAACAACGTGCTGGGCCAGATCATCCTTGCCCGCCGCATGGGCAAAACCCGCATCATCGCCGAAACCGGCGCGGGTCAGCACGGTGTGGCCACGGCGACCGTCTGCGCCAAGTTCGGTCTGAAATGCATCGTCTATATGGGCAAGACCGACGTCGAACGACAGGCCCCGAACGTGTTCCGCATGCGGCTCCTTGGCGCCGAGGTTATTCCGGTGACCTCAGGCCGTGGCACGCTCAAGGACGCGATGAACGATGCGCTGCGTGACTGGGTGACCAACGTGCGCGACACGTTCTATTGCATCGGCACCGTCGCCGGCCCGCACCCCTATCCCGAGATGGTGCGCGATTTCCAGTCGATCATCGGCAAGGAAACCCGCTGGCAACTGGAAGAACAAGAGGGCGCTGGCCGTCTGCCTGACACCATTATCGCCGCCGTGGGTGGCGGGTCGAACGCTATGGGGCTGTTCCATCCTTTCCTCGACGATGCCTCGGTCAGGATCATCGGCGTCGAGGCTGGCGGCCATGGCGTTGACGACCGGATGGAACATTGCGCCTCGCTGACCGGCGGTCGTCCGGGCGTGCTGCATGGCAATCGCACCTATTTGCTGCAGGACGAGGACGGTCAGATCCTTGAGGGACACTCGATCTCGGCTGGTCTAGACTATCCGGGCATCGGGCCCGAGCATTCGTGGCTGCATGATGTGGGCCGCGCCCAATATGTCTCGATCACCGATGACGAGGCGCTGGGCGCGTTCCAGTTCTGCTGCCGGACCGAGGGAATCATCCCCGCGCTCGAATCGAGTCATGCGCTTGCGCATGTGATGAAGATCGCCGGCGGACTGCCCAAAGACCACATCATCGTGGTCAACCTTTCGGGTCGTGGCGACAAAGACATCTTCACGGTCGCCAAGCATCTTGGCTTTGAAATGAAGGTTTAAGCCTTTTTTCAAAGGAAATTGGTCAAAAACCACCGCATAAACCCCGGTTTATGGCTCCCTGCCTGAGGTTTACTGACGGCTGGATAAACCTCTGCCAGATTGGCTGCGGGGTGAGGTGGGCTCACAACACGGTTCATGTAGCGTCGGCATGCGGCGCACTGACCAGAGAGGACCAAAGATGAAAAAGCTTCTGCTTTCCACCGCCGCCGCATTGCTGCTGGGCACTGCCGCACATGCGGAACTGACAACCGAACAGATCGTCGCGCTGTTTCCCAACGCCGTGAAGATCGAGATTACGCGCGGCTTCACCACCACCAAGGTCGAGGCGCTCGTCTATGATGTCGACACCGGCATGGGGGCCAAGGTCGAGGTTGTCTATGACAACGGGACCGACGCCGAGCTTTCGCGCGAGACCTACGAATTTGCCCTGAGTGATTCCAACGGCGACAACCTGATCGATTTCAACGATGTCATCGGCTCGTATGAAGGTAGCGACCATTCGGGTAGCGGCCATGACGGCAATGATGACAGCGAAGATGACCAAGGCGATGATGACCAAGGCGATGATCACGACGGTAGCGACGATGATCAAGACGAGGGTGATGATCATGGTAGCGACGATGAAGGCGACGACCATGAAAGCGATGATCAAGAAGAAGACGACAACTAAGTCTCTGGCGGTATAACCCAAGAGACAACATTGGATGCCCCGTTTCACGACGGGGCATCTCAATTCCCGGAGAACATGATGCTGCGCCGCATTCTTCTTATACTGGCTTTCGTAGCCACACCGGCATGGGCCAAGGCCCTGACCTATGAAGAATGGTATCTCGATCAACTGAACCAGATGGGGTTTGTTCAGTTCGAAGTCACGCACACGCTCTTGGGGCGTGTGCGGATCGTTGCGACGTCGGACGAATATGTGCGCGAGTTGGTGTTTATCCCGCGCACGGGTGAAATCTTGCGCGACTATTGGACCGATCTGGAGGGCAACCCTGTTGTGGGTATGCCACTGTTCTACCAGACCGAGGTCGCTAGCCAATCTGGCAGCAACAAGGGGTCAGGCAGCAGCGGATCTGGCAATAGCGGATCTGGTGGCGGCGGCAGCAGCGGCTCTGGCGGATCAGATGACGACGGTCACGAAGAAGAGGATCGCTCCGCCGAGGACGGTCACGAAGAAGAGCCGGATGAACCGGATGAACCGGACGAAGATGAATCGTTCTAAGACGACGAACACGAGAGTATCTTAGACCTCGTATCTGGGGGCAGGGCGCCGTTTGAGACGTTATGCAGGCATAATTCTGATCCTCGTCGTTCAGGCGATTTCGGCCTTCTTTTTTGTGGGCAATATTTTCATCTCGGTCTTCGGGCTGCGCCCGATCAGCTGGCAGCTGAGCGAATATATCGAAATCGGCGCCGCTTTGGGACTGGTCTTGGGGATCATCGCCGGCGGATTGGCGCTGAACCGCACGCGTGCGCGTAATGCTGTGATCGAGCGCCAATTGCGCGCGGCGCGGGGTGCCTTTGTCGAATTGATGGAAGAACGGTTCGATGAATGGGCGCTGACGCCGGCCGAACGGGATGTGGCGCTTTTTGCGATCAAAGGGATGAGCACGCAGGAAATCGCCTCGTTGCGGGCGACCTCGGAAGGCACGGTCAAGGCGCAGACCAACGCGATCTACCGCAAGGCGGGGGTCACGGGTCGTCCGCAGTTGTTGAGCCTGTTCATCGAGGACTTGATGAATGGTCCTGTTGACGAGACCGCGTCGCAGAGGGCCAACGGGCGCGCGGAGCGTTAGAGCGCGGCGTCGCGCAGAACCTCGATTGGCACGATATCCAGCGCACGCGCATGGGTCGCGGCCAGATCCACAGCCGGCGCGCAGCCTTCGTCATGGGCCTGCAAGAACCGTGCCGCACAAAGACACCAGCGGTCGCCCGGCTTGAGACCCGCAAACCCATATTCGGGGCGGGGCGTGCTGAGATCATTGCCGACATAGGCAGAGTAGGCCAGAAACTCGGCCGTCATCACGGCGCAGACGGTATGGCTGCCGGTGTCTTCGGCGCAGGTGTTGCAATGACCGTCACGGAAATAGCCCGTCAGCGGGGCGGTCGAACAGGGGCGCAGCGGTCCGCCAAGCACGTTTACCGAAAGCTCTTTTTCCATCATCGGGTCCCTTTTGGGCCATTGTGGCGCTGGCCTGCGGCAATTGCAAACCCGCGCTCAGGGCGCGCGCCAGTCGATCCAGCGGCCGTGAAAGTCGAACCGCCCGCAGTCAATGCGCAAATCGCCGGGCCAGAGGCGCAGATGCAACGCAGCACCCGGATCGCCGCCGTCCGTTTCCATGCCGAACCACGCAAGCGGCGCGTCTGGTGTGGCTTTTGCCCCAGCGGCCTCGATCAAGGCGCGGCCCCGCGCCTGCGCCTCTGCGGGGAAATATTGCCAAGCGATGGTATGATAGATCAGGTGCAACTGGCCCGTCATCGGCTTGGCCAGCCGGTTTTCCAACCAAGCAATGGCGTCACTTCGGTCCACGCTCGCCTGCGGCAAATCCAAGGCCGCCCCCGTCAGCGCCAGCCTGTCGGGCTGATCGGGCCAGAGATAGGCCAAGAGCCGCTGCCGCCCCTCGGGGGTGGCGCCATCAAGCGGGTTGAGGTCAACCCCGCGTCGGGCGGCGACCGAAAAGGCATGGGGCGCTGGCGGCGCGCCTTGCCATGTGGGTGACAGGGTCAGCGCGGGATTGTCGGCACCGATCCGGCCCTGCGGCGTCGCCACGGCGAAACGGTCGAAGTTGAGGTTCAAACCGCCGCTCGCCCCGAGTTCGGACAGGACAAGCGGCAGGTCGTGGCGTGCGGCCAGCCAACCCGCGACAGCAACCAAAGCCGCGGCACGGCGCACCTCGTTTGTCTGTGGCGGACTGTCGATGAAACGATCGATAAAGCCCGCCTCGCGCGCCATGGCGCCCGCAACCGCCTGCCACAAGGCATTGTCGGGCACCTCGTGCGGCGGGTAGGCGTCGGCGAGCGGGGCATCGCCAGCCAGCCGCAGCGCGTGCAACGCCCCCGCGAGCCGAAGCGGCACAGAATCTGCCCGCGCGCCGGGGTCGCCCTGCCAATTCAGGATGCGTTGGGCCAGTGTCGTTCCGGGGGCAAGCCTGTCCGCAAAAAGCGTCATCAGCCGCGCCATGAAAGGCGAACCAAGCCGCGCGCAATGTTCGGCCTGATCGGCAAAGGCGCGGCGCGGCGTGGTCATTTGAAACGGTCGAGCAATTTTTGCATGGGGCTGCGTTCGTCTTGCGGCTCGGGCGCGGGTTCGGCCTTGGCGGCTGCAGGTTTGGCCGCGCCGCCCGAGCTGCGGGGCGGCGCCACGCGCAGGGCCACCGCGTTCTGGAATGCGGCGGTATCGCCCTCGGCCAGCGCCACGGCGCCGTCCGAAATGCCGCGCATCAGATCGTCCAGCCAATCCTGATCGGCCTTGGCGAAATCCGACAACACGTAGCCCGCCACCCGATCCTTGTGGCCGGGGTGGCCGATGCCCAGTCGCACGCGGTGATAGGTCTCGCCGATATGGGCATGGATCGAACGTAACCCGTTGTGCCCCGCATGGCCGCCGCCGGTCTTGCACCGCAGCTTGGCGGGCGCGAGGTCCAGTTCGTCATGGAACACGGTCACATCGTCTGGCGTCAGTTTGTGGAAACGCATCGCCTCGCCCACCGCCTGTCCGGACAGGTTCATGAAGGTCTGCGGCTTGATCAGCACCACCTTTTCGCGACCAAGATGCCCCTCGCTGACCAAGGCCTGAAACTTGGCGCGCCAAGGGGCAAAGCCGTGATCCTCGGCGATCCGGTCCACGGCCATAAAGCCGATGTTGTGACGATTCTGGGCGTATTTCGCCCCGGGGTTACCCAGTCCGACAAAGATTTTCATGCGCGCGACACTATGGCAGCGGGCCTGCGGGTGCCAGAGCCGTCAAAACCGCGCATCGGGCAGACCACAGAAGGGATCGACCGGATTGTGCAGGTTCCACGGCGTTCGTCCCAGCATGCAATCCAGCGTGGCTGCCTGCATTTCGGGCATGGTGGCATAGGCGTTGACATAGGCGGGCACGCGCGGGGCGTCGTAGAGGTAATAGGGATAGCCGAACGATATCATGGCTGTAGGGATGTCATGCCAGTGCCGCGCCATGGCCGCACCAAGATGGCCGGTCAGCGACAACCAATCCAGAAAGATGCGTCCGCGCGTCAGCAGGGTTTCCTCGCCCAGAAGATAGATCAGCAGGTCATATTGATCAGGGTCCGGTGTCATACCGTTGGTGAACTCGGTCACCTCGAAACCTTCGTCACGCATCATCTGCGGCAGATCGAAAGGCAGGGGGTCTGGCGCGAATGGCGTGACCACCCCGCCCGATATGATCAGCACGCGCCTGTGTTTGGCGGGCGTTACCGGAAAGACCCCGTCCACGTCCTTGACCAGTGTCGGCGCTCGGGCGGTAACGGCCTTGGCGGTGGCGACATCGGCCGGATTGCCGATCCGGCTGCGGTCGGGCGCGGGTTGCGGAAGGTGCAGGCCCAGTTTGGCCTTGAGCCCGAGGATCCGCGTCAGCGCCTCGTCGAGCCGCGCTGGTGTGATCGTGCCCTTGGCGATCGCGGCTTCGACCTGCGCCAAGTCGTCTTCGGGGTCGCGCGAAAACAGAATGATGTCACAACCCGCGGCGATGACGCCGGGTTGGGTTTCGCGCGCGGGCGCCCATGAACCAAGCCCGCCCATCGGTGTGGCGTCAGATACGATCAGGCCGTTGAACCCCAACCGACCCCGCAAAAGGTCATTGTTCAGCACCGGCGACATCGAGGCAGGGCAATAGGCGGCCTGACCCGCCTGAGGGTTTTGGCCCAGCACATAGGCCGGCAAAGCGATATGCGCCGACATGATCGCCAGCACATCGGCCTTGATCGCGGCACGATAGAGCCGCCCGAAGGTTTCTTCCCATTCGTCCAGTGACAGCGGGTTGATGGTTGTCACCAGATGCTGGTCGCGGTCGTCATAGCCCTCGCCGGGCCAGTGTTTGGCCGTGGCCGCGACTCCCGCGCCCTGAAAGGCGTTGATCTGCGCGGTCATGTGGCGCTCGATCGTGGCAGGGTCGGCGCCAAAGGCGCGGGTGGCGACGATGGCGCTGCGGAACGCGGCGTTGATGTCGAGAACCGGCGTAAAGGACCAGTTGATCCCGATGGCTCGTGCCTCATCCGCCATGATCCGCGAAATTTCTTGGGTGGCCGCCAGATCGTCAACTGCGGCCAGCGCCAGCGGGTTGGGGACCTGCGTGCCGAAAGGCAGGCTCATGCGCGAGCCTTCCAGATCGGCGCTGATGAACATGGGGATAGCCGCACCGGCCTGCATGCGGTCGATGAGTGCGGCCTCGGCCTGCATGTCCGGACCGAAACCACGGGTGATGCCCGCCGGTTTCAGCGCAGCGATCATCGCCTCTTCGGCGGGGTCAAAGCCGTGTAACAAATGCACGAAAAGCTGACCTGCCTTTTCGCGCGGCGTCATGCTGTCCTTGGTTCGCCGCACCCAGTCGCGCGCGCTGGCGTCGAGCGAAAAGGGTGGTGCGCTGAGAATCTGGTCAAGTGTTCTTGGGCTGGTCATGTCGGCTCCTGCGGGATGTAACGCAAGATTAGCCTATGCGTGCATCAGCACCACAAAAGAAAACGGGGCCCCGAAGGACCCCGTTTCCGGTCGTTTGCTGCAAGGGCGAGGATCAGGCCTCGTCGCCAGCTTCTTCGTTTTCGGCCGAACGCAGGCCCGAGGGGGCCGAGATGTTGGCGATGACAAAGTTACGCTCGATGGTCGGCTTGACGCCTTCCGGCAGAACCACATCGTGGATGTGGATGACGTCGCCCACTTCACGACCGGTCATATCGACGGTGATCGCGGTGGGGATGTCGCCTGCGGGGACTTCCAGTTCGACTTCGGCACGAACGATGGTCAGAACGCCACCCTTCTTGAGGCCGGGCGAGTCCTTCTGGTTCACGAAATCAACGTGAATGAACAGGTTGATACGCGAATCGGACTTCAGACGCATAAAGTCGACGTGGGTGGGGAGGTCCTTCACCACATCGCGCTGGACGCCGCGGCAGACCACGCGCACGTCTTCCTGACCTTCAACCTTGAGGTTGAAGAGGGTCGACAGAAAGCGGCCTTCCTTCAGCTTTTTCAGCAGGACGTTGAAAGACATATTGATCGCAACGGGGTCTTTGCCACCACCGTAGACGATGCCGGGTACGTAGCCCTCACGACGAGCTTGACGAGCGGCCCCCTTGCCTGTCCCCGTCCGTACCGTGGCGTGAAAATCTGGAACTTCACGAACCATGGGTTATCTCCATAAGTTATGGGCCGCCCTCCAAGGGTGTGCGACGCCGATGAAGCCCGCCCTATAGGGGGGAATCCTGCAAAAGAAAAGGGCCAAATGGGCCTCAGGCCCAGTCGCCGGCAAAGCCCTTGGGGACCTGGATCATGTCACGTGTGACAAGGTCAATCGTCTTGCGGCCGCAGAGCGCCATGGTGATATCCATCTCTTTCTGGATCACCTCAAGCGCCTTGGTCACGCCCGCCTCGCCCATGGCGCCCAGCCCGTAAATGTAGCTGCGCCCGATCATCGCGGCCTTGGCGCCCAGTGCCAGCGCCTTAAGCACGTCCTGACCGGACCGGATGCCACTGTCGATCCAGACCTCGGTCTTGCCGTCCACGGCCTCTAGCACGCCCGGCAGCGCGCGGATGGCCGAAATCGCGCCATCAAGCTGGCGGCCACCGTGGTTGGATACGGTCATCGCATCGGCGCCGATCTTGGCGGCCATCTTGGCGTCCTCGGGGTCTTGGATACCCTTGAGGATCAACTTGCCGCCCCATTGGTCGCGGATGCGCTCGACCTTTTTCCAGTCCAGATGCGGGTCGAACTGTTCGTTGGTCCACGTCATCAGCGAATTGACGTCGGTCACGTCCTTGGCATGGCCCACGATGTTGCCGAACTGGCGGCGCGGGGTCATCGCCATACCGGCCAGCCAGCGCCATTTGGTGGCGAGGTTGCCGATATTGTGGATCGTCGGGCGCAGAGGAACGGTCAGGCCGTTCTTGATATCCTTGTGCCGCTGGCCAAGGATTTGCAGATCAAGCGTCAAGACCAGTGCGGTGCAGCCCACGTCCTTGGCACGCTGGATCGCGCGGTCGACGAAATCCTGATCGCGCATGACATAGAGCTGGAACCAGAACGGGTGCGGCTGATGTTTGGCCACGTCCTCCATCGAACAGACAGACATGGTCGACAGCGTATAGGGCACCCCGAAATTGCCGGCGGCGCGGGCGGCCTTGATCTCGCCATCGGGGTGCTGCATGCCCGTCGATCCCACGGGGCAGAGGCCCACCGGCATGGCAACGGGTTGGCCCAGCATGGTCGCGGCCGTCGAGCGCCCGTCGATATCGACGGCGACGCGCTGACGAAAGCGGATGTCGTTAAAATCGGACGTGTTCTCGCGGAATGTCTGTTCGGTGTAAGAGCCGCTCTCGACATAGTCGTAGAACATCTTGGGGACGCGCCGTTTGAAGATCGGCTTGAAATCCTCGATGCAGGTAATCGTCGCCATGCCATGCCCCCCGAAATCGCTCTCGGCAAATGGCTAGCAGCCGCGCGGGGGGCGGCGCAATGGGGCAATCAGGCGCGGTGTGCGCCCGCGGCCATCTCGGCGATATAGGCCAGCACATCTGCCGCGCTGTCGCCGCGGCCGATACGCTCGACAATGGCAGAGCCGACAACGGCGCCGTCGGCAACCGAGGCGATGTTCTGCGCCGCCTCGGGGGTCTTGATGCCGAAACCCACGATCACGGGCAGATCGGTCTTGGCCTTGATCCGTGCAACCTCGGGGCCAACGTCGCCCGCGACCGCGGCACCGGCGCCCGTGATGCCGGTGATCGAGACGTAATAAACAAAGCCAGAGGTATTGGTCAGCACTTTGGGCAGGCGACGGTCATCGGTGGTGGGCGTGGCAAGGCGGATAAAATTCATGCCTGCCTTCTGGGCGGGGAGGCACAATTCGTCATCCTCTTCGGGCGGCAGATCCACCACGATCAGCC
>JAHEBS010000001.1 GCA_024642145.1 Marivivens sp. | reverse complement strand
ATTGACCTGATGCCCCTCGATCTGGGCCAGATAGGCGGCAAGGGTTGCCGCCGCACTGCCAGTGGCGGGGTCCTCGGGGATATTGTCCATCGGCGCGAACATGCGCGCATCGACCCGCGTCCCCGAGCGGCAATAGCAGAAAATCGCAAAGTCCATGCCGGCGGGATACAGCATCGCCCCGCGCCGGAAAGCATCCATCACCGGCATGGCGTGGCTGAGTGTTTCACGGTCCGAAAGTTCCACCAGAACAAAGGGCAGCCCAAGGCTGGCCTGCACGGGTTCATGACGATGCAGCCGGATGTCGCCAATCGCAAGGCTCAGGCATTCGGCCACCAGATCGGCGGGCGGCATGGCCAGAATTTGCAGAGGATGGCCTGTGGTGAACCGCGCCACATTGCCCCGCACCTCGGCCGGAATCGGACCTACGCCCAGTTCCAGCACCATCTGTTCGGGCGCGCCCATGGCGTGCAGCGCAACGGCAGTGCCGATGGTGGGGTGACCTGCAAAGGGGATTTCCTTGTTTGGCGTGAAAATCCGCACCTTCGCAGTATGGGCCGGATCCGCAGGGGGGTAGACAAAGGTCGTTTCGGGAAAATTGAACTCGCGTGCGATCTTTTGCAGCGCGCCCTGTGGCAAGGTCGCGGCATCAGGAAAGACGGCAAGCTGGTTGCCGCCAAAGGGCGTCTCGGTGAACACGTCATAGACGAAATAGCGTGACATCAGGCGGACCTCTTGGATCTGGTCCGCCCGAGCCTAGGACGTTTTATTCTGGTGGCAAAGCCTTTTGGCGGCTTAGCCCAGTTGCACCAGCGCGTGACGCTTTTTCCCAGCGGTCAGTTTCAGCGGCGTGACGAAATCGTCGGCGCTGAACATCTGCCCAGCGTCGCCCGCAAGCGCGTCATTCACCCGCGCGCCGCCCTCGGCGATCAGCCGTTTGGCGTCTTTGCCTGACTTGGCCAGACCCGAACGCACGATCAGTTGCGCAAGGCTGATGCCTTCTGCGACTTCGGCCGGTTCCAGCGTCAGTGTCGGCAGATCGTCGCCAACGCCGCCCTTTTCAAAGACCTCGCGCGCGGTGGCTTCGGCGGCCTCGGCCGCGGCGCGACCATGGGCCAGTGCCGTGACCTCGTTGGCCAAGATGATCTTGGCGCCGTTGATCTCGGAACCCGCCAGCGCGCCCAGACGGTCGCATTCCGCTACCGGCAGCTCGGTATAGAGCTTGAGGAAACGGCCCACGTCCGCATCGGTGGTGTTGCGCCAGAACTGCCAGAACTCGTAGGGCGAAAGCATCTCGGGATTCAGCCAGACAGCACCCGATTGCGATTTGCCCATCTTCTTGCCGTCAGAGGTGGTCAGCAGGGGCGAGGTCAGGCCATAGATTTCCTGCTCGGCCACGCGGCGCGTCAGGTCAATACCGTTGACGATGTTGCCCCATTGGTCAGAACCGCCCATCTGCAACATGCAGCCATAGCGGCGGTTGAGTTCCAGAAAGTCATAGGCCTGCAAGATCATGTAGTTGAACTCGAGGAACGACAGCGACTGTTCACGGTCGATGCGCGATTTCACCGATTCAAAGGCCAGCATCCGGTTGACCGAGAAATGACGGCCGATGTCGCGCAGGAACGCGAGGTAATTGAGCCCGTCAAGCCATTCGGCATTGTTGAGCATCAAGGCACCCGTGGCGCTGTCGTCATAGCGGATATAGGCCGCAAAGACCTTTTTGATGCCCGCAATGTTGTCGTCGATCTGCGCTTCGGTCAGCAAGGGGCGCTCATCGGCGCGGAAAGAGGGGTCGCCCACCTTGGTGGTGCCACCGCCCATCAGCGTGATCGGCTTGTGTCCGGTCTTTTGCAGCCAGCGCAGCATCATGATCTGGATAAGGCTACCGACATGCAGCGACTTGGCCGTTGCATCGAACCCGATATAGGCAGGCACGACCCCCTTCGACAGCGCCTCGTCGAGGCCCTGATAATCCGTGCAGTCGGCCAGATAGCCGCGCTCCATCATGACATGCATGAAGTCGGATTTCGGACGGTAGGTCATCGCTTGTTCCCCCTCTCGGGTCGTGGTTTTCTGGCGTCACTCCTTATAGGTCTGGTGGGGTAGAGGGAAGTCCATGTTACGCAAGGGTCCGGTCTGGGCGGTAGGTGCGGTGCCACGGGGCGATGGCAGCGGTATTGACGCCGCTGTCGTGCAAACCGACGGGCGCGCGGTGCTGGGTTATGGCGAGAGCCTGTTTCGCCCCTTCGACAAGGACGAGGCCGATGTTCTGGCCGCGCGGGACCGCAATCCCCGCGCCGCCGCCGAGGCGCTGGAAACCGCGCTGGCCGAGGCCTTGGCAGGGCTTGCCGGTTATCAGGTCGCGGGACTGGCCGAGGGGCCATATGCCACCCTGCCCATAGCGCCCGGGATCGTGGCCGAGGTGCTGGGCGTTCCGGTTGTGACCGGACTTGAGGATGCCGATAGCGAATTTGGCGGGCAGGGCGGTGCGGTCGCGGCGGCTTTCTACCATGCCCGCGCGCGGGCCGAAGGGTTGAAGACGCCGGTTTGGGTGGTGGAATGCGATGGGCAAGTCCGCCTCACGCTGGCCGATCCCGCGATGGCCGATCCGGCAGCTTCGGGTGCCTTGAACCACGTGCGGCTTGGCCCGACACCGCTCAAGCGGCTCGAGGCCATGGGCATTACCGACGCGGGGCCCGGTGGCGCGTTGCGCGAGGCGGCGCTCGAGGCTTTGGCCGATGGCGATGACCGCCCGCTTGCGCGTCTGTCGCCCGCAGACGCCCGCGCCACATTGGTGGCGCAAGTGGCGCTGACGGTCGCGGCGCGGGCCGAGGCAGTATCTGGCGCCGTGTTCTGGTGCGCGGGCCCGATGGATCAACTGCTGTCCGAGGCCATTTCGGCAGCGACCGGCCAGCCCATCGGCCGCCCGTCCCCGCCCGACCCGACGGCTCTGCCGGCCATGGGTTACGGGTTTGCCGCCGTGCGCACGCTCTTTGGGTTGCCCACGGCCTTTCCCGGCACAACGGGCGTCGCCGCCCCTGTCGGGGGCGGCTTTGTCAGCAGGCCGGGGGGCCTGACGGCTGCGCTGGCGCTCGAGCCCTGAGGCTCAGACCTTGATGTGAATGCGGAATGCCTCGCGGATCGCCATGTCGGTGATCGGGTCAAAGGCTGCCGACGAAGGTTTGGACAGAATGGCGTCCTTGCGGGCCTTGGCGGTCGCGATCAGATCGGGCTTGCCGCGTTCGACCCATTCCTTGGGCGAGGTGCGGTCCGCCACGGCGGGATAGACGTATTCGGTCTGCATCAGCCGCAGCGTCTGGTCAGAGCCAAGGTAATGACCCGGACCGCCCAGACAGGTCGCGCGCATGGTTTCCAGCGCCATCGTATCGTCATTGACCTCGATCCCGCGCACGCAGCGCATCGCCTGACCGATGAGGTCATCGCCGAGGATCAGGCTTTCCATGCAAAAACCAAGCAACGAGGCATGCATGCCAGCGGCCTCATAGACCATGTTCAGACCAGAGAGCCCCGCCAGCACGTTGGAACACATCTGTTCCCAGCCCGCCTGCATGTCCGGCAGTTTCGCATCGCCAATTCCCGCCGCGGCGCCGCCAGGCAGGCCGTAGAAACGGTGCATCTGCGCGCAACCCGCCGTCAAAAGCGCCTGTTCGCCGGAACCGCCCGACATGGCGCCAGTGCGCAGGTCGGACACGAAGGGCCAAGTGCCAAAGATGGCCGGATGACCGGGCTTGATGGCGTTGACATAGACCACGCCCGCCAGACATTCGGCCACGGCCTGCACGATGGCGCCGGCGATCGGGGCTGGGGCCGTGGCGCCGGCTTGGCCTGCGGACAGGAGCAGGATCGGCATACCGCCTTCGATCAACACTTCCATCACGCGGCAAGCGTCGGTGGCGAATTTCATCGGCGGCACGACAAAGCAGTTCGAGTTCGACACGAAAGGCCGCGCACGCCACTTGTCCTCGCCGCCGGCGATCATGTGCAAAAGCTTGAGCCCGTCGCGGGCGAAATCGGGCTCGGTAAACGAGGTGCCGACATGTTTCGATGTGCCAGCGCAGCAGGCATAGATGGTGTTGAGGTCCATCTCGCGGTTATCAAGGATATCGCGGCAGACCATGGCGCGCTGGAAAAAGTTGATGTTGTCCAGCTTGTCGGCAATGCGCGCGGCATCGAACAGATCCTGCCCCGTGCTGTCGCGATAGTTGCGGCCATCGACGTCAACCACATGCACGGCGGCACCGGCGGTGCCGTAATGCACGCGGGAACCCGACAGCAGCATGTCATGCCGCGATTCGCGGCCAAACAGGGTGATGTCGCGCGCCGCGACAGCCAGCATGTCCTCGACGAGGGCGCGCGGAAACCGCAGGCGACCGTCATCGCCAAGGATGGCACCGGCGCGGGTCATAACCTCGATCCCTGTCTCGGGCGCATCGGCCAGACCGATTTCCTCAAGCGCGGTCAGTGCCGTTTCATGGATACGCAGGACATCGGCCTCGGACAGCGGATTATAGCGGCCGCCAACCATGCCAGCGCGGATCGGGCGCTGATCCTCGGCCAGAGGCGCCATGCGGGCGGCATGTCGGGCAGCGCGGCCACCCGAACGAGCGGCGCGGGCTGCGCGGGCGGGGGCGCAAGTGGGGTCGAAATCGGTATCGGTCATGATGGAATCCGTCAGAAAGGGGGAATTGATGTCGCGCGTTTCGTGGTCAGAAAGCGACAGGACCACCCCGGGCGGCGCGTCCACGACGCGCGCCTATCGTTCTGAGAACCAGCGAAATTTGCCAGCGGTCGATTGCCATTAATCACTCCATCTAGCGTGCATCAATCCTGCGCCGCCCGCGCCGCGTCTTGTAGATTTGCGACCAAATGGTTCGTTCGCGGCGTTTTCAATTGCCGCCCTGATAAGTCTCGATCGCCGGATAGACGATCTGCTTGATCGTCACATGGCCGCAATGAGGGCAGGTGGTGCGTCTTTCGCCCTTGCCGGATTGGCTTTGGGTGGGCGCAAGGATGGAGATTTCTTCTTCGACCAGTCCGGTCCTGCCGCAATTCGGGCAGGGTGTGCGTGCCAGACGCGCCGCACGTAGCCGCCCCGCAATCCATGTCCCGAGGGCCACGATTGCAATCAGGCCGATGACAAAGCCATAGCCGTAGATCTTGTTCGACATGCCCCCCTGATCCTGTGCCCGCGCCAGCGAGGGAACCAGCGACATAATCACAATCAATGCATTGAACCGATTGGCTTTCATGATGGCATTTACCCAAAGCTGTTATTTGTGGGCGGCGGTGGTGGCGCGTCGGGCGCAAGCCTGCGCTTGGTCACGTCGGTCTGTCCGCAGGCAGGGCAATAAAGCCGTTCTTCGGCCATGCCGCCCTGCGTGCTGCTGGGCGCTTGGGTCACGACATAGCTGAAACTGCGCCCCATGGCGCCGCAATGGGGGCAGGGCGTGGTTGCCGCCCTGCGGCGCAGGGCGCGAAACCTCAGTTGCCTGGCTATGAAAAGCCCTGCGATCAGGCCAAACCCGAGCAGCGCAAAACCCGACACAGACATGGGATGAGCGACTCCCCCCCAAAAGACGCCAGCAGGCGAATGCTAGCGCCCCTTTCGGGGGTCACAAAGCCCGAATTCAGGCCGCCTGATCCGCCATGCGGGCGACATAGGCCAAAAGCCGTGACAGCGCCTTGGCATAGTCGTCGTCGGCGATGGTCATGGCGACGCGGATATGCCCCGCTGCGGATTGACCAAAGCTTTCGCCGGGCATGACGGCGATATGTTCATCCTCAAGCAGTTTGTAGGCAAAGGCCTCGCCCGAAAGCCCCGTCGCACGGATATCGAGCATCGTGTACATGGCCCCGTCCGCGGGTGCGGCCTGAACCACATTCTGCCCCGCCAGCAAGTCTTGCGAGATCGCGCGGCGGCGGCGGAAGGGGGCGGCAACCGCCTCTTCCAGCGCCGGACCCTGTTCCAGCGCAAAAAGCGCCGCGTCCTGGATATAGCCGGGCACGCCGTAGGTGGTGTGGGTGGAAAGGGTGATGAGCGTGTCGATCGCCTCTTTGGGGCCGCAGATCCAGCCAATCCGGCTGCCGGTCATGGCGTGGCTTTTCGACATCGAACCGATGACCAGCGTGCGGTCGGCCATGCCGGGCAGGGCGCGGGGGCTGATATGTTCGCCTTCCCAGACCTGCGTGTCATAGACCTCGTCCGAGATCAACAACATGTCCTCGTCCTGACAGATCTTGGCGATGCCCTCGAGCGTCGCGCGGGAATAGATCACGCCGGTCGGGTTGTTGGGCGAGTTGATCAACAGGCTACGCGCGCCCTTGGCGGCCTTGGCCAAGGCCACGAGATCGGGTTGAAAGCCACGATCGGCGGGGGCGGCCACGACCTCGGGCACCGCGCCGACAGCGCGGATCGTGCCGGGATAGGTGGCGTAATAGGGGTCGATATAAAGCGCGCGATCGCCTTCGTCGCAAGCGGCGTGGTGGGCGGCAAAAAGCCCCGCCTGTCCGCCGGCGGTGATGATGATGTTCTCGGGGCCGGTGGGCACGCCCGTGCGGGCCTCGATCCGTGCGGCCACGGCGCGCCGCAAGGCGGGCGTTCCGGGAACCGATGCATAGCCCGTATGACCGGCCTTGGCCGCGCCATGCAACGCGTCAAGGATCGCGGGATCGGTCAGCACGTCATGCTCGCCGATGGTCAGTTCAAGAACAGGCGTGCCAGCTGCCTTCATGGCGCGGGCGCGATAGAACACGCCCCAGCCGTCAGAGCCGCCGCCGGTGAGATTGGAAATGCGGTGCGAGAGTTTCATGGCGCAGAGCCAGACACCGCGCGCGCTGTCGTGTCAACACCCCCTCGGCAGGGGTGCCGAATTAAGGGGCCTTGATGCGACGCTACGGGTTTCAGGGATGCCGCCGCGCGTCGAACGGGTGGTTCTGCGGTCTCGGGGGAGACAGGGAATAGGGCGCGGCGGTCGGAGGGGGCGCTGCCCCCTCTGTGGCTGGCGCCACATTCACCCCCGGGGTATTTGTGGTCAAAAGAAGCGGGAAATAGAGTGATGCGGTATCTGGCACTTTTGCGCGGCGTGAATGTGGGCGGGGTCAAGCTGACTATGGCGGATCTGCGCGCGGTGGCGGCGGATGCGGGGCTTGGCGACGCGCGGACCTATCTGGCTAGCGGCAATCTGATCTTTTCCGCTCAGGGCGCGCCTGCGGTTTTTGCCGAAACGCTGGGCCACGGCATTGCCGCCCGCTGCGGTCGTCCTGTTGCGGTGCTGGTTCTGGGGGCCGAGGCCTACCTTGGGCGGATTGCGGACTGTCCCTATGCGGCGTCAGAGGGTGCAAGGGTGCATGGCATGTTTACCTTTGGCACGCCAAATCCCGACATGGCCGCAATCGAGGCCCTGCGCGCGCCGGACGAAGAACTGACCTTTGGCGCGGGGGTGATCTGGCTGCGAGCGTCTGAGGGGATCGGCAGGTCCAAGCTGGCGCCAAAACTGGAACGGCTTTGCGGCACCGTGCTGACCGGACGCAACCTCAATACCATTACCGCCCTTGCCGAAATGCTGGACGGACCACAGGCTTGATGCTATCTGGGGCGCTATGAACAAGAGCTGCATCAACATTTGCTGCATTATTCCCTGCTGACATCGGTCGCGGGCTGCTCTTTCACGTTTCACTCATAACGTTAAGTTGCTAAGCCCGCGGGCAAACCTGCGCGTGAGGACTTATGACGACGATCCGTCTGCACAACACGAAAACCCGCCTCAAGGAGGATTTCGTGCCGCTCGATCCAGAGAACCTGCGGATGTATGTCTGCGGGCCGACGGTCTATGACCGCGCGCATCTGGGCAATGCCCGTCCGGTGCTGGTGTTTGACGTGCTTTACCGGCTGTTGCGCCATGTCTACGGCGCGGATCACGTTACCTATGTGCGCAATTTTACCGACGTCGATGACAAGATCAACGCCACCGCCGCCGCGCGCAAGGCCGCGGGGGATCCGCGCAGCCTAGAGGCGCTGATCCAAGAGCGGACCGAGGAAACCATCGGTTGGTATCACGCCGACATGGACGCGCTGGGCGCGCTGCGGCCCGACCATGAGCCGCGGGCGACCGAGTGGATCGGGGCGATGGTGGCGATGATCGCGGATCTGATCGCCAAGGGTCACGCCTATGAGGCCGAGGGGCATGTGCTGTTCCGCGTGCGGTCCTACAAGCACTATGGCGCGCTATCGGGGCGGTCGGTCGACGATATGATCGCGGGCGCAAGGGTCGAGGTGGCGCCCTTCAAGGAAGACCCGATGGATTTCGTGCTGTGGAAACCTTCGGACGAGGACCTGCCCGGCTGGGACAGCCCTTGGGGCGTGGGGCGTCCGGGCTGGCATATCGAATGCTCGGCCATGAGCCATGAATTGCTGGGGGCGAGCTTCGATATCCACGGCGGGGGGATCGATCTGCAATTTCCGCACCACGAAAACGAGATCGCCCAATCCGCCTGCGCGCATCCCGAAGGCGGCTTTGCCACCTATTGGCTGCATAACGAGATGCTGCAGGTCGAGGGCAAGAAGATGTCCAAGTCCTTGGGCAATTTCTTTACCGTGCGCGATCTTTTGGACCAAGGCGTTCCGGGCGAGGTGATCCGGTTTGTCATGCTGAGCACGCATTATCGCAAGCCGATGGACTGGACCGAGAAGAAGCGGGACGAGGCTGAGGCGACGCTGAGGAAATGGTATGCGCAGTCTGAACAGGCTTTGGACAACGGCCAAGTCTATGAACCAGTGCTGGCGGCCTTGGGCGATGATTTGAACACGGCCTCTGCAATCGCAGAACTTCATCAATTGTCGCGCGCTGATGATCTAGTGACGCTCCGCGCAACGCTTTCATTCCTTGGTTTCATGGAAGATGGCATTCCCAGTTGGGCCGTGGGTGTGGATTTAGGTAATCTAGCGGATCGTCTGTACGCACTGCGCGTGGAAGCGATAAGCACCAAGAACTTTGCCCCTGTTGACGCAATGAAAGCGGCACTAGCTGACGCAGGTGTCGAAGTGCGCGTTTCCAAGACTTCAGTTGAATTGGTCCCGTCGGTCGGTTTCGATCCCGCCAAACTCGAGGCCCTGAAATGAGCGCCCCAATGACCAAAGACCGCCTCTATCTCTTTGACACCACGCTGCGCGATGGGCAGCAGACCCAAGGCGTGCAGTTCTCGACCGCGGAAAAGCAGCGCATCGCCATGGCGCTCGACGCGCTGGGGATCGATTATATCGAGGGCGGCTGGCCGGGGGCGAACCCGACCGACAGCGACTTTTTCGCAGCCGCGCCCCAGACGCGCGCCACCATGACCGCCTTTGGCATGACCAAACGCGCGGGTCGGTCCGCCGCCAATGACGATGTGCTGGCCGCCGTGATGAACGCGCGCACGCCCGCCGTCTGTCTGGTGGGCAAGACCCATGATTTTCATGTCACCACGGCGCTTGGCATATCGCTTGCGGAAAACGTCGAGAATATCAGCGCCTCGGTCGCACATCTGGTCGCGGCAGGGCGCGAGGCGTTGTTCGACGCCGAACATTTCTTTGACGGCTACAAGGCCAATCCGCCCTATGCGCTGGAATGCATCGCCGCCGCCCATAAGGCAGGCGCGCGCTGGATCGTGCTTTGTGACACCAATGGCGGCACCCTGCCTGGCGAGGTCAGGGAAATTGTCGCGGCGGTGATCGCCAGCGGTATTCCCGGCGACCATATCGGCATTCACTGCCATGACGACACCGGACATGCTGTCGCCAATTCGCTGGCGGCGGTCGAGGCGGGTGCGCGCCAGATCCAAGGCACGCTCAATGGTTTGGGCGAGCGGTGTGGCAACGCCAATCTGACCACGATCATCCCCACGCTGATGCTGAAGGCGCCGTTCCGCGATACGCTGCAAACAGGGATCACGACCGAGGCGCTGGCAGGGCTCAAACGTATCAGCCGGATGCTGGACGATGTGCTGAACCGCGTCCCCGCCAAGCAGGCCCCCTATGTCGGGGCCTCGGCCTTTGCGCATAAGGCGGGGCTGCATGCCTCGGCCATCGCCAAGGACCCTGCGACCTATGAACATATCGAACCCGCCTTGGTCGGCAACGCGCGGATCATCCCGATGTCCAATCAGGCGGGCCAGTCCAACCTGCGCCAGCGCCTGACGGATGCGGGTCTGTCGGTCGAGCAGGGCAACCCCGCGCTGCCGCGCATCCTTGAACGCATCAAGGAAATGGAGGCGCGCGGCTATTCCTATGATACCGCCCAAGCCTCGTTCGAGCTTTTGGCCCGTGACGAATTGGGCAGCCTGCCGCATTTCTTCGAAGTCGAGCGTTACCGCGTGATCTCGGAGCGTCGGCGCAATGCGCGCGGCGAGGTTGTCACCGTGTCCGAGGCCGTGGTCACGGTGCAGGTGGGCGGCGAGCGGATCACCTCTTTCTACGAAAACGAACATGAGCAGGGTCAGGCCGATGCCGGTCCGGTCAATGCGCTGTCCAAGGCTTTGGCCAAGGATCTTGGCCGTTTCCAGTCGTTGATCGAGGACATGCGCCTTGTCGACTTCAAGGTGCGTATCACCAATGGCGGCACCGAGGCCGTGACACGCGTCATCATCGACAGTGAAGACGGGCAGGGGCGGCGCTGGGCCACCGTGGGCGTCAGCGCCAATATCGTCGATGCCTCGTTCGATGCCTTGATCGATGCCATTACGTGGAAGCTGCTGCGTGACGGAGCCACCGCGTGAGCCTGAACGCCTGCGCCGCGATCGTTGAAAAGGGCGATCCCGACCGGTTTCTGGCCGTGATGTCGGCGCCCGTCGCCGCGCGGGCGCGTCTTTTCCCGCTTTTCGCCTTCAACCTCGAGGTCGCGCGGGCCCCTTGGATGACGCGCGAGGCACCGATTGCCGAGATCCGCCTGCAATGGTGGCGCGATGCCGTGGCCGAGATCGCCGCAGGCAAGACACCGCGTGCCCATGATGTGGTGCGTCCTTTGGCGGACGTGATGACCACCTGCGGCCTGCCCGCCGCGACGATGGATGCCCTGATCCTTGCACGACGCTGGGATATCTACCGCGAACCCTTTGCGAACGAGGCGGCCTTTGCCGCGCATATCGAGGCGACGGGCGGCGGGCTGATGTGGCTGGCCGTCAAGGCCTTGGGCGCCGCCGACCAAGACGAGGCACCCGCCCGCGCCGCGGGTCGTGCCTTGGCATTGGCCAACTGGTTCCGCGCCATTCCCGCGCTCGAAGCCGCGGGTGCCCAGCCCTTGGTCGATGGTCGCCCCGCGGCGGTCGCGCAACTGGCAGAGGCAGGGCTGGCGGATCTGGCCCAAGCGCGGGCGGCTGGCATGGGCAGGGCGCTTTACCCTGCGCTGAGAACGGCCTGGCTGGCGCAGACGGTGCTGCGCCAAGCGGCAACCAACCCCGCGCGCGTTGCGCAAGGCAGTCTGGGTCTGTCCGAATTCGGACGGCGGGCCCGTCTTTTGGCGCTGAGCGCCACGGGACGCTGGTAATCGGCTGAACAGCTGGCGGGGCTGTTTTCGGCAGTCGCCTTGGGTCAGGCCGATGAAAACAGATCCATCCAAGGCTGCGGCGCGTATCCGTCACAGGAGGAACACCTGGGATGGAAATCGACGCTCGTATTGCCTTCAAACAAAGGTCGCTGCCCGCGCAAACCTTGATGCCAGCCGTGCAGAGCGGCATCTGGCAGCTTGTCGTATTCGCCTTGTTGTCGATCTGCGTTCTGGCTCTGCCAAATCCTGCGCGGGCCAGCACCGAGGATGCCGCAGTTTCGGCCTATCTGGCGGAACCGGCGCAGATTGGAACCGCCGAAACCAAGCTGCTGGGTTTCCGCTTGTTCAGGGCCGAACTTTATACCGAGAAAGGCCGGATGTTTGATTGGAACCAGCGGTTTTCGCTGAGACTGGTCTATGACCGCGCGTTTGACGCAAACGCATTGGTCTGGGCATCCATGTTCGAGCTTTCGCGGCTCGAGGGCGATCAGGCAGATCATGCGGCGATCGAGGAAAAGCTGGCGTCGTGTTATCGCGATGTCACGCGGGGTGATGCCTTTGTGACGATTGCCGAAGGCCCTGACCATGTGCGGTTTTTGCTTAATGGCGCGCCAACCTGTGTGCTTTGGCACGACGGGATCAGAGACCGCCTTTTGGGCATCTGGCTTTCGGATGGCTCTCGCGATGTGGCGGCCTCGCGGGCGCTTCGCGGGATGCGCTGAGATTTAACTTCAACGCGAATCTAGGATGAAAACATGCGGAAATTGGTTTTGGGTTTAACCTTGTTGACGGCGCTCGCCGCCTGCGCAGGCAAGCCGGAGTTTGCGGATCCGCCGCTTTCTGACCGGCAACTGAACCTTGAAGAGTTCTTTGACGGCACGGTCACCGCGCACGGGCAGTTTCAGGACATATTCGGCAAGGTGCGCCGCAGTTTCGAGGTCACCATTCATGGCAAATGGAACGGCGAGACCTTGGTTCTGACCGAGGATTTCATTTACGAGGACGGCTCGACCGAACAGCGGGTCTGGACGCTTGTCAAAACCGGACCTGACAGTTGGCAGGGCACGGCACCTGGTGTGATCGGGACGGCGTCTGGCGAGGAAAACGGCGACCGGTTCAACTGGCGCTATACCATTGACCTGCCCATTCCCTCGGCAGAGGGCGAGACCACCTATATGCGGGCGGACTTTGACGACTGGATGTGGCTGTTGTCCGACGACCGTCTGTTCAATCGGGCCTATCTCAGCCGAGGCGGGATCACCCTTGGCGATGTGTCGATCATGTTTGAAAAGTAAGGACCGCATCGGCGGCGGTGGCGCGGGTCGCGCCGCCGCCTGACTGGTCCTACGTCAGTCCTTGGGCCGTAGTTGCAGCCAGATCAGCGCGCCGCCCGCAAGTGCAAGGAACGGCACCATGAACAGGTTCACATGGCTCCAGCCCTGCGCGGCTGTCAGGCCGTCACCGTTCATCAACAGGCCCGAGCTGAGGCTGGCCAGAGTGACGCAGCCGAAAACGATCATATCGTTCAGGCCCTGCACCACGCCGCGTTCTTCGGGGCGGTGGGCGCTGGAAAGCAAGGTGGTTGCGCCGATAAAGCCAAAGTTCCAGCCCACCCCCAAAAGGATCAGTCCGGTATAGAAGCTCCACAGGCCCGGCTGTTCGAGATCGGCGATCTGCACGCCTGCAAGGTTGGCGAGCCCTGCAGCGGCAAGAATCACAAGACCGATCGACATGATGGTGCGCACGCCAAAGCGCGCAATCAGATGGCCGGTAAAGAACGAGGGTATATACATCGCAAGGACATGGGCCGAAACGATGTCGGCGGCGTTGTTTTTCTCATAGCCGCACCCGACCACCGCCAAGGGGGTCGAGGTCATGACAAGGTTCATCAAGGCGTAGGACACCATCGCCACGATCACCGCGACAAGGATTTTGGGGTCGCGCAACAACGCGCGCCGCGTGCGCAGCCCGATACGGTCCGCAGCCGTTTCCTTGCGCCGGTTGCCGCGCGGCAGATCAAGCCCCAGAAACAGGAACATCCCCACAAGGTTCAGACCCATCACCGCCAGATAGCTGCCCACAAACGGCACGACGAAGGAATCCTGCACCAGTTTGTTCAACTGCGGGCCGACAAAGGCCGACAACAGGCCGCCCGCCATCACATAGGAAATGGCCTTGGGCAAGAACTCTGGCGAGGCGGTATCAGAGACGGCGAAACGGTAAAAACCCTGCGCCGACATATAGATGCCGGTCAGATAACTGCCAGCCAAGAGCAAAGGGAACGAACCGTAATAAAGCCCCAGCGCCGAAAGCCCCGCGCCGATGGTGGCCGCGACCGCACCCAGAAAGAAACCGCGCCGCCGCCCGTAGCGCTGCATGAACGGCGACAGCCAAGGTGCTGTGGTCATCGAGCCAAAGACGATCATCGAGATCGGCAAGGTTGCAAGCCAAGCATAGCCCGTGCCGCGCGTCATATTCGCGCCTGCAAGGCCGCCGATGGTAAAGATCATGGGCATCTGGCTGCCCAGAATGGCCTGCGCCGCTACCAGAAAGGCCACATTGCGCTTTGTGCGGGTGTCGTCGGTGATGATCGCGGTCATGCGGAAATCGGTATAGGCCGCTGGCGGCCGTGGCAATGGTTCATAGGCGGTCGATCAGATGCGCGAAGGAGCCGCTCACGCGGCCGTGAACAAGCCCCATGGGCGCCAGATCCTGCCCCTCGGCATCGGTCGCGGTGAAAAGCGGGGCGCCCTCGGCATGGGTCGTCGTGGCATAGTGGAACTCATGCGCGGCCCAGTTTCCCGACATTGGGCCAGCGACTGCGCGCACGCGCCTATACCCAAGGTGCAACCTGCGCTGGGCAAACGAGGTTTCCAGCGACAAAAGCCCCGCCATGGGGTGTTTGACGCCCGTGGCATCCGTCAAAGTCTGGCCCAGAACCATATAGCCACCACACTCGCCATAGACAGGCACGCGCTGGGCGGCGGCCCTCAGGCTTGCCATGAACGCCGTGGCGCCGGCAATCGGGCCTGCGTGCAATTCGGGGTAACCGCCTGGCAGAAACACAAAATCCGCCTCGGGCACGGCCTGGTCGGCCAAGGGTGAAAACGGCAGCACCTCGGCCCCGTTCGCGCGCCAGTCGGCAAGGATATGGGGATAGGCAAAAGCAAAGGCCTGATCGTTTGCCACCGCAATGCGCTGGGCTGGTGGGATCAGGCGCGGCGCGGCGTCCGGCGCAGGTAGGGGGGACGCAAGCGCCGCAACTGCCTGCAGATCGACCGCCTGCGCCACGATATCGCCCGCACGGTCCAGAAACGCCTCCAGATCGGGCCTTTCGCCCGCCTGAACCAGACCCAGATGGCGCGAAGGATGGGCAAGGTCGCCTTGCCTGTAGATCGCGCCCAAGACGGGCAGCCCCAAGGGTTTCAGCGCGGTCCGCAGCATCGCCTCATGTCTGGGCGAGCCGACGCGGTTGAGGATCACCCCCGCGACGCGCACCTTGGGGTCGTGGCGGGCAAAGCCCGCGACAAGAGGGGCTATCGACTGCGCCATATGCGCGGCATCGACGATCAGCACCACCGGCAGATCAAGGATACGCGCCAGATCGGCGCTGGCCCCCCGACCTTCGGGGGGCGCGCCGTCAAAAAGACCCATGGCGCCTTCGATCAGCAGCAGCCCATCGCCCGCTGCAAGCGCGGTGATCCGCGCGGGTGTCATGGCCCAAGCGTCAAGGTTCAGACAGGGCTGGCCACAGGCGGCCTCATGAAAGCGTGGATCAATGTAATCCGGCCCCGACTTTGCGCCGCGCACCGCAAGGCCCCGCCGCGATAGTGCGCGCAAAAGGCCAAGGGTGACGGTGGTTTTGCCCGACCCCGATCCGGGTGCGGCAAGGATCAGGCCACGGCCGTTCATGGGCCGATGAACCGCTGCCAGTTCAGTTCGGCGCGATAGTCGCCCACACGCCCCACACAAAAGATCGCGGGCGGCTCCATCCCCGCTGCGGCCACATCGGCGACCACGGCGCCAAGCGTGGTTTCAAGAACGCGCTGGTCAGGCGTTGTGGCATTGGTGACAACCGCCACCGGTTCGGCAGGGTCACGGCCACCTGCCATCAGCGCGCTGGTGATTTCGGCAATATGCTTCATGCCCATATAGATGACGATGACCTGACTGCCGCGCGCAATTGCCGCCCAGTCCAGCGCGGCGGGTGTCTCGCCCGTCTGGTCATGTCCGGTGACAAAGGTCACGGACTGGTTGACCTCGCGGTGGGTCACGGGGATGCCGGCATAGGCCAGACCGCCGATGCCCGCGGTGATACCGGGAATGACGCGGAACGGCACGCCATGGGCCACCAGCATCTGCGCCTCTTCACCGCCACGGCCAAAGACAAACGGATCGCCGCCTTTGAGTCGCAAAACCCGCTTGCCTGCCTGCGCCAGTTCGACAAGCCGCAGCGAAATGTCGGTTTGCTTGGGCGAGGGTTTGCCGCCGCGCTTGCCCGCATAGATATGTTCAGCCTGTGGCGCCCACGCAAGGATCGCCGTTTCGACCAGCGCGTCATAGACCACGACATCGGCCTGCCTGAGGGCATTCAACCCGTGCAGCGTCATCAGACCCGGGTCGCCGGGACCGGCCCCGCAGAGCCAGACCCAACCGGGTTCGAATTGGGGCCAAGCAGGCCCTTTGGGGAGCGGCGATTCCGTCATGAGCCCGTTATGGGCGCGCGCGCGCCCCGAGGAAAGAGCAGAGGCGACCGCGCAATGGCGATTGGCGGCATCGGATGGGGCGGCTAAGGTCGGTCCGATGGACAAGGACGCCCCCAAGGAACTGCGCCGTGGCTGGACCACCGGTGCCTGCGCCACCGCCGCGACGCGGGCGGCGCTGATGCGGCTTTGGGGCGGGGACTTCCCTGAAACGGTGACAATCCGTCTGCCGCGCGGCGAAACCCCGAGCTTTGCGCTGGCCCAGACCGATGCGGGCGCGGGTTGGGCCGAGGCCGGAATCATCAAGGACGCGGGCGATGACCCCGACGTGACGCATGGCGCGTTGATCAAGGTCAGGGTCGCGGCCTCGGATGGCGGCGTGGTGTTTCGTGCGGGGCAGGGCGTGGGCGTGGTGACGCGTCCGGGCCTGCCGATCGCGGTGGGCGAACCCGCGATCAACCCCGTGCCGCGCGCCATGATGGACGAGGTCGTGGCCGATCTTGCCGCCGAATACGGGCGCGCGCCGGATGTGACGATCACCGTCTCGGTGCCCAATGGCGCAGAACTGGCCGCCAAGACGTGGAATCCGCGTTTGGGCATCGAAGGCGGCCTGTCGATTCTGGGCACAACCGGAATCGTGCGGCCCTTTTCCTGCGCGGCTTGGATCGCCTCGATCCATCGTGGCATCGACGTGGCGCGCGCGGCGGGGCTGGCCCATGTGGCGGGCACGACCGGCGCCACGTCAGAACGTGTGGTTCAGGGGCTTTACGGTCTGCCCGATCACGCCATGCTGGATATGGGCGATTTTGTCGGCGGCATGATCAAATATCTGCGCCGCCACCCCGTGGCGCGGCTCACGGTTGGGGGCGGCATCGGCAAGATGGTGAAACTCGCGCAGGGCGCGATGGATTTGCACTCGGGCCGTTCGCAGGCCGATTTCGGCCAGTTGGCCGAATGGATGGGCGATGCGCGGTTAACTGACATGAACACCGTTTTGCAAGCCTATGAAGTTGCAGGACAAGACCTGGCACAGCAGGTAGCCGAACGCGCCTTGGCGCGTCTGCGTTCGGATCTGCCGGAAACCATGATTGATGTGGTGGTGATTGATCGGGCGGGCGCGATTCTCGCGCGGGCGGGCGCATGATCTTGCTTTTGGCAGGCACGACCGAGGCGCGGCTTTTGTCCGAGGAATTCAAGGCGCGCGCCATTCCCGCCATGGCGTCGTTTGCGGGCGTCACAGCCCATCCGCTCAAGCTCGCCGTGCCGACGCGCAGCGGTGGGTTCGGCGGCGAAAAGGGCCTGCGGGAGTTCTTGGGGCGCGAGGGGATCACGGCGATCGTGGATGCAACCCATCCCTTTGCCGCGCAGATGACCGCCCGCGCCGCCGCGGCGGCCGCTGAACTGGGTCTGCCCTACCTCAAGCTCATGCGTCCCGGTTGGGACGCCGCGCCGACCGATCGCTGGCGCTGGGTTGATGGTCCGCATGACCTGCCGGCGATGATCCCCGAGGGGCGGCGGGTCTTTCTGGCGACGGGGCGCCAGCACCTGCAGGACTACGCAGGGCTGCAGGGGCGTCGGTTGATCGTGCGGGTGATTGATGCCACGACAGAACCCTTTCCTTTCGCGGATGGGCAATGGGTTGTCGGGCGCCCCCCCTTTGACGAGGCGCATGAGGCGGCATTCCTCAAGGATCATCGCATCGACTGGATCGTGGCCAAGGATTCGGGTGCCGCCGCCGCGCGGGCCAAGCTTGATGCCGCGCGGGCCTTGGCCATCCCCGTGGCCATGATCCGCCGTCCGGCCTTGCCCGCAGGCGCGGCCCGCGCCGACAGCGTGGCCGAGGCCGTGGGTTGGGTCCTGCGACTTTGATCCGCGTGATCGAAACCGAGGCCGACCTTGCCGCGGGCGCCGCGGCACTGGCCAAGATCGACCCGCGCCTTGCCCCTGCAATCGGTCGGCTGTCACCTCTGCCGCTCAGGCGGCGCGAGGCGGGATTTGCGACGCTCTTGTGGATCATCACCGGACAGTTGATCTCGACCGCCGCCGCCGAGGCTGTCTGGACCCGCCTGAGGGCGGCGGGGCTGGATGACGCGGCCCGCGTCGCGGCCTGCGATCCGCAGGATTTGCTGGCCGCGGGCCTGTCACGCGCCAAGGCGCGCTACGCGCAGGACATTGCCCTGATCGGCTTTGATTTCAGGGCGTTGCAGGACATGACCGATACGGCGGCGCTGACCGCGCTGCGCCGCTTACCAGGTGTCGGGCCGTGGACGGCCGAGCTTTACTTGCTGTCGGCGATGGGGCGGGCCGATGTCTTTCCGCATGCTGATCTTGCCCTGCAAGAAGCGGCGCGCCGGCTGCTTGATCTGCCAGCGCGTCCCGATGCGCGGGCGATGGCTGGGCTGGCGTCGGCTTGGGCGCCATGGCGCGCGGTTGCGGCGCGGCTGCTCTGGGCCTACTACAGGCAGCAATGAATCAAAGGGGTTTGGTATGACGCGGGCATTGGAAGCAGGACGACGCGAGCCGGTTTCGGGCGACATCAGATCGGCCGTGGTGTTTTTGCATGGCTACGGTGCCAATGGCGCGGATCTTTTGGGTATTGCCGATGTTCTGGGCGAACACCTGCCCGACACGCTTTTTGTCGCCCCCGACGCGCCCGAAGCCTGTGCTGGCGCGCCTTTCGGCTTTCAGTGGTTTCCGATTCCATGGATCGACGGGTCCAGCGAAGAGCAGGCCCGCGATGGGCTGTTGCGGGCGTCAGAAGACCTTAATGCCTTTCTGGACGGTCTGATGGTGGACGATGATCTTTTACCCGAGCAGGTGATGCTGTTCGGGTTTTCCCAAGGCAGCATGATGGCCCTGCATGTAGGCCCCCGCCGCGAAGATGCGGTTGCGGGCATTGTGGCCTTTTCGGGTCGCCTGCTGGAACCCGAGGCCTTGGCCGATGAGGTCATGAGCCGCCCCGCCGTTCTTTTGGTGCATGGCGATCAGGACGAGGTGGTCCCGCCCGCCGCCCTGCCGCAGGCCGCGCAAACCCTGCAAGACGCGGGCTGGAGCGAGGTTTATGCCCATGTCATGCGCGGCACGGGCCATGGCATCGACAACGAGGGGCTGTCGGTGGCGCTGGCGTTCATGCGCGAAAGGTTGGGCGAGGCCTGATCTGTCACCTTGCTGTGACAAATGGCCCCCACAAAGTTATGCACATAGATTCCACCTTATCTGGGGCTTGCTAGACGTTCGCTCCGAGATATAGTGGCATCAAAGCGGAGCGGTGCTCCCGCTCCGGATGCAATGCAGAACCGGACGAGGGTGTCGTGGACTCTGAATTTAGAACCAGTTTCGTGCATGATCCAGCCGCGCTGAGGCAACATCCAGCGCTGGTGTTGAACGCAGACTTTAGGCCGCTGTCCTACTACCCGCTGTCGCTCTGGCCATGGCAAGAGGCGATCAAGGCGGTCTGGCTGGATCGGGTTTCCATCGTGGCGGAATATGACGAGACGGTCAGAAGTCCATCAACCACGATCAAGATACCCTCGGTCGTCGTGCTTAAAGATTACGTAAAACCCCAGAAGCGCGTGGCCTTCACGCGCTTCAATCTTTTTCTGAGGGACGGCTTTTGCTGCCAATACTGCGGGTCGCGCGGCGATCTGACCTTTGACCATGTGGTGCCGCGCTCGCGCGGGGGCATCACCAGTTGGGAAAACGTCGTCGCCGCCTGTTCGCCCTGCAATCTGCATAAGGCCAACAAAAGCCTTGCCCAGTCGGGCCTCGCCTTGCGCAAACCGCCTCGTCAGCCCGCCGCCGAGGACCTGCGCAACGTCGGGCGCCGTTTCCCGCCAAACCACCTGCACGAAAGCTGGGTCGACTATCTCTATTGGGATAGCGAGTTGCAGGCCTGATCCCACCCGCGACATCGGTTGGCCAATGCGCTAGACAGGCAGGGGCAGGCCCGATAGAAGGGCCGCGTTAGCGCTAACGACAGAGGGCGACGCATGGTCTCGCGTGTGATTCCGGTAGAAAATTTCGATCTGGTGATCTTTGGGGGCACTGGCGATCTTGCGCGACGCAAGATCCTGCCTGGCCTGTTCCGCCGCTACCGTTCCGGTCAGATGCCCGCCGAGGCCCGCATTGTCGGCGCGGCCCGCAGCGCGCTGGACCATGACGCCTTCCGTCAGATGGTGGCCGAGGCCGTGGCCGAGTTCGGTGGGCCGGAAAAAGACGATGCCGAATGCCTCAAGGCGTTTCTGGCGCAGATCCATTACGTCGCGGTCGACGCCAAGGGCGAGGGTGGCTGGCAAGCCTTGTCCGGCCTGATGCGCGAGGGCGTGGTGCGTGCCTTCTATTTCTCGGTCGCGCCCTCGCTGTTTGGCGATCTGGCCGAGCGGCTGCACCGTTTCAATATCGCCACACCCGACTGTCGGATCGTGGTGGAAAAGCCGTTTGGCCACGATCTGGCCACGGCGCGCGCGCTGAACGCGACGCTTGCAACCCATTTCAAAGAAACGCAGATCTACCGGATCGACCATTATCTGGGCAAGGAAACCGTCCAGAACCTGATGGCGGTGCGTTTCGGCAATATCCTGTTCGAGCCGCTGTGGAACAACCATTACGTCGACCACATTCAGGTCACTGTCGCCGAGACGGTGGGCGTCGACGGGCGCGGCGGCTATTACGATCAGTCGGGCGCGATGCGCGATATGGTGCAAAACCACCTGATGCAGCTTTTGTGCCTGATCGCGATGGAGCCGCCCTCGCGGTTTGATGCCGATGCGGTGCGCGATGAAAAGCTCAAGGTGATCCGCGCGCTTGATCCCGTGGCCGCCGATGAAATCGTGCGTGGCCAGTATGGGTCCGGTGGCAAGGCCTATCGCGATGACGCCGAAAACCCTGCCTCGACCACCGAATGCTTTGTGGCGATCAAGGCGCATATCTCGAACTGGCGATGGGCCGGCGTGCCGTTCTATCTGCGCACGGGAAAGAAAATGCGCGCGCGGTCGTCAGAGATTGCCGTGGTTTTCAAGGACCTTGGACATTCGATCTTCGAAGGCGACACCGCGCGTCACCGCAACATCCTTGCCATCCGTCTGCAACCCAACGAGGGCATGGACCTGCAAGTGACGATCAAGGAACCGGGACCGGGCGGCATGCGACTGGTGGACGTGCCGCTGGACATGACCTTTGCCGAGGCGCTCGGGCCCGATGCAGGCGAGGTGCATGACGCCTATGAACGTCTGATCATGGATGTGATCCGTGGCAACCAGACCCTGTTCATGCGCGGCGACGAGGTCGAGGCCGCATGGGCATGGACGGATCCGATCATTTCCGGTTGGGACGCCCGCGGCGACAGGCCACGCCCCTATGAGGCGGGTTCCGCGGGTCCCGAAGAGGCCATGATGCTCATGCATCGTGACGGGCGCCGCTGGCGCGAGATCAAAGGTTGACGGGGGGCCGCCAATGAAGCTGATCGAATATCCCGACGCCGAAATGATGGCGATGGGTCTGGCCAATATCATCGCGGGCGAGCTGGAATCGGCCTTGGCGGGCGGCGGAAACGCCACGCTGGCGGTGCCTGGCGGCACGACGCCCGGCCCGGTCTTTGACGGTTTGGCCGCGACCCATCTGGATTGGGCGCGGGTCAACGTGGTGCTTACGGATGAACGCTGGGTGCCCGAAACCTCGCCACGTTCGAACACGCGGCTGTTGCGCGCGCGGTTGCTGACCGACGGCGCCGCCGCCGCGACTCTGTTGCCGCTCTATCTCGACCAACCCACCCCTGAAGAGGCGCTTGCGGGTATTTCCGCCGCGCTTGCCCCCGCATTGCCGATTTCCGTCGCCCTTTTGGGCATGGGCGAGGATATGCATACCGCCTCGATTTTCCCCGGCGCCGACCGTTTGCACGACGCCTTGCATGGCGAGGCCCTTGTGGTGCCGATGCGCGCCCCCGGCGCGCCCGAGCCGCGGATCACGCTCTCTGCCCGCGTGCTGGGCGCGGCTCTGAACCGCCATGTCATCATCATCGGCGGACCCAAACGCGTGGCACTGGAGCGCGCGCAGAACCTGACGCCGGAAAAGGCGCCGATCGCGGCGCTCTTGCAAGGTGCGACCGTCCATTGGGCCGAGGGCTGAGGCGATGTGGCAAACCCTGAACCGCTATCGTGCAGATCATGCCGATCAACGTATCGCTGATCTTTTCGCCGCCGACCCCGCCCGCGCCACAACCTTTGCGGTGCGACATGGCGATATGCTGTTTGACTATGCCAAAACCGCGATCGACGCGCAGGCCCGCGATCTGCTGATCGGGCTTTTGGAAAGCACTGGCGTGGCAACGCGCCGCGCGGCGATGTTTGCGGGGCAGAAGATCAACGAAACCGAAGGCCGCGCCGTGCTGCACACAGCCCTGCGCAACCTTGGGGGCCGCAAAATCACGGTCGATGGCCAAGACGTCATGCCCGCGGTGCTGGCGACCTTGGCGCGCATGGAGGCTTTCGCCAATGCCGTCCGTTCAGGCGGCTTCAAGGGGCAGGGCGGTGCCTTTACCGATGTGGTGAACATCGGCATTGGCGGATCCGACCTCGGCCCCGCCATGGCCGTGCGCGCACTCTCGCCCTATCACGACGGCCCCCGCTGCCATTTCGTCTCGAACGTGGATCCCGCGGACGTGGCCGAGGTGCTGGCGCGTTGCAATCCGCAAACCACGCTGGTGATTGTGGCCTCCAAGACCTTCACCACCATCGAAACCATGACCAATGCCGAAACCGCGCGGGCGTGGATGGCCGCACAGGTGGCCGATCCGGCCGCGCAATTCGCGGCCCTTTCCACCGCCGCAGACCGCACGGCCGCCTTTGGCATCGCGCGCGAGCGGGTCTTTGGCTTCGAGGATTGGGTCGGTGGTCGTTATTCCATGTGGGGTCCCATCGGGCTGTCGCTGATGATCGCCATCGGCCCCGAAAACTTCCGCGCCTTTCTGGCGGGCGGGCAGGACATGGACGACCATTTCCTGACGGCCCCATGGGCCGAAAACATGCCCGCGATGCTGGCGTTGAGCGGCATCTGGCACAACCAGATCTGCGGCTACGCCAGCCGCGCGGTTCTGCCCTATGACAACCGCCTCGCGCGTCTGCCGGCCTATCTCCAGCAACTCGAGATGGAATCGAACGGCAAATCCGTGGCCATGGACGGCTCGGATCTCACGCGCAACAGCGGCCCCGTGGTCTGGGGTGAACCCGGCACCAACGGTCAACACGCCTTCTACCAGCTGATCCATCAGGGAACGCGTGTGATCCCCTGCGAATTTCTGATTGCCGCGCGTGGCCATGAACCCGCGCTCCATCACCAGCACCAGCTTTTGATTGCCAATTGCCTTGCCCAGTCCGAGGCTCTGCTCAAGGGCCGCAATCTGGACGAGGCGCGGGCCATCATGGCGCGCAAAGGGCTGACAGGCCCCGAATTGGAACGGCAGGCACGCCACCGCGTCTTTGCGGGCAATCGCCCCTCGGTCACCTTGGCCTATCCCCGGCTTACCCCGTTCACGCTCGGCCAGATTATCGCGCTTTACGAACATCGCGTTTTTGTCGAAGGCGTGGTGCTGGGCATCAATTCCTACGACCAGTGGGGCGTAGAGCTTGGCAAGGAACTCGCAACCGCCCTGCAGCCGGTGGTCGAGGGCAAATCGGGCACCACGGGCAAAGACGGCTCGACCGCGGCCCTCGTGGCCTTCTTGCAAAGCCAAGGCGCCTGAAACCGCCGCTCTCGGAGGCCCTGAAATATCCCGGGGGGTGAATGGCCGTCAGGCCAGAGGGGGGCGGCGCCCCCCTACGCCTCGGCGACAGCCGCGACTGCGCGCCGCGGAAACGGCACCAGCCGCTCTTGCTCTTCATCCCAGAGTTTCAGGGTAAAGGCGTGCAACGCGCCTTTCCAGCCGATCGAGGGGATCGAATAGGGCTCGCGCAGGTCGCCAAAACAGCGCTTGAGATTATAGTAGGGAATGCGCGGATTGAAGTGATGCAGCGCATGGTAGCTGATATTGGCGGTGGCCAAATCATAAAGCGCGCCCAGCGTCACCACCGACGAACCATGGAACGAGGCGTCGCGCAGATTGTAATCGGGCCGACGGTCCCAATAGGTCTCTTCGAAGTTATGCTGCAAATAGACCGAAAACACGCCCACACAGCCCGCGCATAGAACGGTCAGGCCATAGACCACCAGCCCGCGCTCACCCGCCAAAGCCCAGATCGCCACGATCCAAATCAACAGCGCCAGATCCTGCGCCAGAACGCCAAACAGACCGACGCGCCGCGCATTCTTGGGCCAGCGATAGCGGATCGCATAGGTCAGGATGCCGCCCAGAGGCAGCATCAGCACGGGGTTGCGGTAGAGCCGATAGTGCAGGCGCCGCCAGAACCCCGCCGCCTGCCATTCGGCCAGCGTCATCGTGTTGACCTCACCGGTTTCCCGATGTTCCAGATCGCCGATATGGGCGTGGTGGCGGTTGTGATTGTATTGCATGGTCCGATAGGGCGTCAGCGTAAAGGTCGACAGCCCGTAACCTGCCAGATCGTTCCAACGGCGGCTGACAAACAGCGAACCGTGCCCGCAGTCGTGTTGCAGCACGTAAAGCCGTACCCCCGACAGCGCGTTCAGCACGATCAGCAGGCCCACGGCCCAGACCGGTAGCCCGCCAAAAAGCGCGAGGCCCAGAGTGGCCAAGTAAAAGCCCATGCTCAGCACATAGCTTGTCACCGCAAAGCGGTCGTTCTTGGCGGTATAGGGCTCCATCGCCGCGCGCAGCTCTGACAGCGTCGCCATTCCATTCCCCCGGGGTTGCCATCCGCCCGCAAACCATTCGCGGGCGGCAGCTTCTTGGTTCAACCAGCCACAATCTAGGGCAAAATCGCCAGATCGCAAATGGTCGCAGGCCGCAATCGGCCTTGGCGTTGTCAGAGCGCCGCGGTCACGATGATTTCGACCAGATATTCCGGACCCGCCAGCTTGGCCTCGCCGGTATAGCGCGCGGGCGTGTTGCCGGGCGAAACCCAGCTATCCCAGACCGCGTTCATCTTGCCGAAATCGCTGGCAATATCGGCCAGCCAGATCTGTGCGGTAATCAGGCGCGTCTTGTCGGTGCCCGCCTCGGCCAGAATCCGGTCGATTTCGGCCAATATCTCTTTGGTCTGTTCGGTCACGTCCGAACCGGGCTCCCCCACCTGACCGGCCAGATGGACGGTGCCATTGTGGATCACGGCCTTGCTCATACGCGCGCCGACGCCGATACGTTTGATTTCGGGCATGGAATGTCTCCTCTCGCTTGACGCCAAAGGCTTAGCCCGCAAGGCAGGCAGGCGCCAGAGCAACCGTGAGCGAGAAAGTGGAGCGGGTGAAGGGAATCGAACCCTCGTCTGGAGCTTGGGAAGCTCTCGCTCTACCATTGAGCTACACCCGCCTAAGGCCTGAGATATGGGGCGACCAAGGCCCCGTCAAGCGGCAACTGTCACCCGCGTCGCCGCCTGCGCCCACCCTCGCCGCCACCGCCATTGGCGTTGAAATTGACATCCGGCAGGCTGGCAATGCTGCGCAGATGCGGGAAGGGGTCCACCGCATGGGGAATGGCATTGGCGTTGACAAAGTGTTCTTGGAAACGCGGCTCGATGGCGGTCTCGACCTTATGGATCTCGCCCACCGTCTGCTCGATCGCCCGCCGCGCGGCGAGCGAACTGAGCGCGATGCGCGCGCCCGTGCCTGCGGCGTTACCCGCCGAGATCACCTTGTCCAGCGCCACATCGGGGATCATCCCCAGAACCATGGCGTGCTTGGGCGAGATATGGGCGCCAAAGGCACCGGCCAGAACGACGCGATCGACCTGATCAACGCCCATCTCGTCCATCAAAAGTCGCGCGCCGGCATAGAGCGCGGACTTGGCCAGTTGGATGGCGCGGATATCGCCTTGGGTCACCATGATGCGCGGACCGCCCTGTGCCGTGCCGTCATGCAAAAGGTAGGAATGCGTCCGGCCTTCGGGGATCATGCGGTCGCAGCCGGTTTGTTCCGCCGACCCCATCAGCCCGCGCGCATCCAAAAGCCCCGCAAGCCGCAGTTCGGCGACGGCCTCGATGATGCCGGAACCGCAAATGCCGGTAATGCCGATCCCTGCCGTTGCGGTGGCAAAGGCGGGGTCGTCAGACCAGATGTCAAAGCCGATCACGCGGAAACGTGGCGCCTTGGTCACGGGGTCGATCTCGACCCTTTCGATGGCGCCGGGCGCCGCGCGTTGGCCGGACGAGATCTGCGCGCCCTCGAATGCGGGCCCCGTGGGCGAGGAACAGGCCAGAACACGGCTGCGGTTGCCCAAAAGGATCTCGGCATTGGTGCCCACATCGACAATCAACACCATGTCGGGCGATGTGTTGGGTTCTTCGGACAGGGCCACCGCGGCGGCGTCTGCACCCACATGGCCTGCGATACAGGGCAGGATATAGATCCGCGCCTCGGCATTGACCGCGCCAAGGTCCAGATCGCGGGCCTCAAGATCAAGGCTCTCGCTGACGGCCAAGGCAAAGGGCGCCTGACCCAGTTCAACGGGGTCGATCCCCAAAAGCAGGTGGTGCATGACCGGATTGCAGACAAAGACCATTTCGACGATCTGGTTCGCCTCGATCCCGCCTTCGGCGGCGATGGACCGCGCCAGACCGTCAATGGCCTCGCGCACGGCCTTGGTCATCTCGGCGTCGCCACCGGGGTTCATCATGGCATAGCTGACGCGGCTCATCAGGTCTTCGCCAAATCGGATCTGCGGGTTCATGACGCCAGCCGAGGCCAGCACATTGCCATTACGCAGATCGCAAAGATGGGCGGCGATGGTGGTCGAACCCACGTCAACGGCAAGCCCGTAGATGCGGCCCTCGTGGAAGCCTGGAAAGATATCGAGGATTTCGGCAGGCCCGCCCGCGCGCTTGCGGTGCAGCGCGACGGTGACGGTCCAGTTGCCCTTGCGCAGCACGGGCTGCAAGCGACGCATGACCGAGGGCGGGGCCGTGACCTCGCCGATCTGCCATTGGGCGGTCAGCGCATCCTTGAGCCGCTCGAAATCGCCAGAGGGGATGTGCATGTCGGGCTCGGCCACCTCGACGTAGTAAAGATGGGTCGCGGGGTCCATGATGATGTCGCGCTGGGTCGCGGCCTTGCGGACGACCTGACGGTGGACCTGACTTTCGGGGGGCACGTCGATGACCACATCGGCCTCGATCCGCGCCTGACAACCCAGCCGTCGCCCCTTGGGCAGACCACGGATGCGGTCATAGCGGTCCTCGACCGCATTCCATTCGCTGAGCGCGCCTTCGGCTACGGTGACGCCATGCTTGGGGAACTCGCCGTAGGCGGGCGTGATCTGGCATTTCGAACAGATCCCGCGCCCGCCGCAGACGCTGTCGAGGTCCACGCCCAACTGGCGCGCGGCGGTCAGAACCGGCGTGCCCGCAGGAAAATGACCCCGCTTGCCCGAGGGGGTAAAGATCACGAGGGGATCGTTCTTCATGGGGCAGGCCTTTGGTTTGCGCTTGTTCAGAATAGCTTGTGTCGGGCGGGCGGGCAGCCGTCTTGCGTCATTTGATGTGCCGGTTACGGCGCGGGCGGTGTCAGGAGCGCCACCCAAGCCCGCGCAAGCGTCAGTCCGGCCAAATCAGCCTGCGGTGCGTGACGGGCGGCAATGGCGGCAAAATCACCGAGCCAGCCTGCCTGTCGCGCCTCGACCTCGGCGGGAAAGCGGCGGTTCCACTCGGCGGCCACGGCGCGGCTGACCTCGAAATGGAATTGTGTGCCCCAAGATCGCTGCCCGACACGAAAGGCCTGATTGGGCGCCGCGGCATTGCCCGCCAGACGCACCGCGCCCTGCGGCAGGTCGAAATGGTCGGAATGCCATTCGAAAGCGGTAAAGGGCCCCGCGAGGGCTGACAGGACCGGATCATGCGCGGCCTCTGCCGTGGGCTCGATCACCTGCCAGCCGAACTCGCGCGAGGTGCCGATGTGGTTGGCGGCACCATAGGCGCGCGCCAGTAGCTGGGCGCCAAGGCAGATGCCCAGAACCGGCAGGCCAGCCGCATCGAAGTCGCGCATCCGCACCGCCAGATCGGCCAGATAGGGGTGTTTGTCATCGTCCAGCGCGTTCTGTTCGCCACCCAAGACGACAAGCCCGACATAACCGCCAGCCGCCTGCGGCAAGATCCCGTCACGGCGGGGCCGAAAGATCTCGATCATGACACCGGCCTCGGCAAGGGCTACGCCCACCTGCCCGTGATGGGTGACTTCGGTATTTTCGACAATCGCGACGCGCATCATGGCCTCAAGATGGGGTCCGCCGAATATGCCGACGCACAGGGCCGTTGCAAGAGCGCGCGGGGGCTGGCGCTACACTAGGGGCTTGCACTGCGGTCCAGCCCGTGAAACAGGGAAGCGCCAAACGAAGCATTCCAAGGAGACACCCCATGGAGATTCGCGAGGCTCTCACCTTCGACGACGTTTTGCTTGTTCCGGCGGCCTCTTCTGTGCTGCCATCGACCGCTGACACGCGCACCCGCGTGACACGTTCGATCGGTATGAATATCCCGCTCCTGTCATCGGCCATGGATACGGTGACCGAGGCGCGCATGGCCATCGCCATGGCCCAGACCGGCGGGATCGGCGTGATCCACCGCAACCTCGACATCGAACGTCAGGCCGCCGATGTGCGCGCGGTCAAACGCTTTGTCTCGGGCATCGTTTATGACCCGATCACGCTGCGCCCCGACCAGACGCTGGCCGATGCCAAGGATCTGATGGCGCGCTACAGCATCACCGGTTTTCCCGTCGTGGCCGAGGGCGGTCGCGTCGTGGGAATTGTCACCAACCGCGACCTGCGCTTTGCGCGGTCCGATGACACCCCGGTATCGGTGCTGATGACCGCCGATAACCTTGCGATGCTGACCGAGCCCGCCGATCTCGACGAGGCGCGCAGCATGATGCAGGCCCGCCGGATCGAGAAGCTGCTGATCACCGATGGCAAAGGCAAGCTGACGGGTCTTTTGACGCTTAAAGACAGCGAACAGGCCGTGCTGAACCCCGCCGCCTGCAAAGACAGCCTTGGCCGTCTGCGCGTGGCCGCGGCCTCGACCGTGGGCGATGCCGGTTTCGAACGCAGTCAGGCCCTGATCGACGCGGGCGTCGATATCGTGGTGATCGACACCGCGCATGGCCATTCCGAGGGTGTTGCCATCGCCGTCGAGCGGCTCAAGAAACTGTCGAACGAGGTGCAGGTGATCGCCGGCAACGTCGCAACGGGCGAGGCGACGCGCGCGCTGATCGGCGCGGGCGCGGATGGCGTCAAGGTTGGTATCGGTCCGGGTTCGATCTGCACCACGCGCATGGTGGCAGGCGTAGGTGTGCCGCAACTCACCGCGATCAGCGATTGCGCCAAGGCGGCAGGCGATACGCCTGTCATCGCCGATGGCGGTATCAAGTTCTCGGGCGACTTTGCCAAGGCCATCGCCGCGGGTGCCTCTTGCGCCATGGTCGGTTCGATGATCGCGGGCACCGACGAAAGCCCGGGCGAGGTGATCCTGTATCAGGGCCGCACGTTCAAGGCCTATCGTGGCATGGGCAGCCTTGGCGCCATGGCGCGCGGTTCGGCCGACCGCTATTTCCAGAAAGATGCCGCCAGCGACAAGCTGGTGCCTGAAGGGATCGAGGGGCAGGTGCCCTACAAGGGGGCGGTGGCCACCGTGCTGCACCAGATGGTCGGCGGCCTGCGCGCGGCCATGGGCTATACCGGTAACGCCACGGTCGAAGACATGCGCAAGAACTGCCAGTTCGTCAAAATTACCGGTGCGGGGCTCAAGGAAAGCCACGTCCATGACGTGCAGATCACCCGCGAAAGCCCCAACTACCGCGTGGGTTGACGGGTGACCCCCGCCGCCCGCCATCAGGCCGCCATCGAAATCCTTGACCGGATTATAGAGGGTGAACCCGCCGAACGTTGCCTGACCAACTGGGCGCGGTCCAACCGCTTTGCGGGGTCGGGTGACCGCCACGCGATCCGCGACATCGTCTATGAGGTGGTACGGCGCAAAAGGTCCTGTGCCGCGCTGGGCGGGGGCATGGGCGGGCGGGCGTTGGTGCTGGGGCTTTTGCGCCAAGGCGATAGCGATCCAGCCACGATCTTTACGGGCGAGCGCCACGCGCCCGCAGCACTTGATGCCAGCGAAACGGGCAGGGTCGATCTGACCCAGACCGAGGCGCTGGACTGCCCCGATTGGCTCTGGCCTCATCTGCAGGCAAGTCTGGCCGACCAAGCCGCACCCGTGATGGCCGCGCTGCGTGACCGCGCGCCAGTGACCCTGCGCGTCAATACGCGGCGCAGCACCATGACCGAGGTCTTGGCGGTGCTGTCCGCCGACGGGATCGAGGCCGTTGAGGTCCCCGCTGTGGCGACGGCGCTACGCGTCGAAACCGGCGCGCGCAAGGTTCAGAACGCCGCGGCCTATGGGCAGGGGCTGGTCGAGTTGCAAGATGCGGCGTCACAGGCGGCGGTGGCGCTTGTGCCCTTGCGCGAAGGACAAAGCCTGCTGGACTATTGCGCCGGCGGTGGCGGCAAAGGGCTGGCCTTCGCCGCGCGGGGCGCCAAGGTGACTGCCCATGACATTGACCCCCGCCGTATGGCCGACATCCCCGCCCGCGCTGCCCGCGCCGGCGTGCGGATCGCGGTTTGTCCGCCCGCATCGCTGGCCCCCGAGCAGAGTTTTGACGTGGTTTTTGTCGATGCACCCTGCACTGGTTCCGGCACATGGCGGCGCACGCCCGAGGCCAAATGGGCCCTGACGCAGGCACGGCTGGACGCGTTGGTCATGCTACAGGCGCAGGTGCTGTCGCAGGCCGCGGCCCATGTCCGCGCGGGTGGGATTTTGGCCTATGCGACCTGCTCGATGCTGGATCAGGAAAACGGTCGGCAGGTCGAGGCCTTTCTGGCGGCAAACCCCAGCTTTGCGGAAATCACCCGCCAAAGCTTTCTGCCCGACGGATGGGGCGATGGTTTCTTTGTTGCCGTGATGGCCAAGCAGGCCTAAAACAACCTTAACGTGTGCGTTTTGGGGCGAGTTCGCCTGAGCGTGTTCAGGGTTTGTTAGGTTTGCTCGGGCAATTCTCCTCGCATGAAAGGCGAGAGGATCAGGGTGTCCGACCAGTCACCAATCGGGATGCTGCCAATCGGGCCGACACTCGCGCGCTTGCCACGCGCGGATGTGATGCTGGCTGCGGCCCTTCTGGCCGCCGCGGCAGGGCTATTGGTGGCACCGCTTTTTGCCTCGATCGCGCTGGTCTTGGCGGCACTTGCCTTGGGGCTGGTGGCGGGCGCTGGCGCCGTGGCGCGTTGGCGGGGGCGCTTTGCCGATGGCATCCGCAACGAGGCCGCCCGCCTCTTGGCCCAAGGGCTAAGCGGGCCTGCCTATCTGGCTGACGAGAACGGGCTGATCCTTTTTGCCAATAGCGCGGCGCAGGCCGGAGCCGCCGATCTGCCGCTTTTGCTTGCCGACCAGATCACCAACCCGACCGCGCTGCTTTACCGGCTGCAACAAAAGGCGCTGGGCGAAGGCGCGGCCCAAGAAGAGGTCACGACCCGTCGCGGCCATATGGTCGTCGCGGCCCAACCCGCTGGCGAAGGGCGGTTTCTCTGGCGGATCGACGAGGTTGCCGAGTTGCAGGAAACGCGGCCAAGCGATGCCTTGAACCTGCCGATGCTGACGGCGGGGGCCACGGGCACGGTCCTCTATATGAATCCGGCTTTCCGCCAGTTGGTCGGGGGGCGGGTCAAGGGACTGGGTCAGATCTTCGGCGATCAGACCGTGCGGTCGGGCCAGATCCTGGATGTGCAGGGCGAGCGCGAGGTCACGCGGTGGCTTGTGGCCGAGCTTGGCGGCGCCGGTGCGCGGCGCGAGATATATCTTTTGCCAACCGACGCCGCCGAGGCGCCGCCGCACTGGACCGAGATCGAGGTGCTGCCTGTGCCTTTGCTCAAGATCCGCCCCGATGGCACGCTGGCCGAGGCCAACCGCGAGGCGCGGACGCTCTTGCAGATTGGCGCCGTTGACGGGCTGAGGCTATCGGATCTGCTGGAAGGCTTGGGACGGCCAATGATCGATTGGCTGCGCGACACATGCGCGGGGCGCGGGCAGGGCGGGCCGCAATTTCTGCGAGGCGCGGGCGTGCGTCAGGACCTGTTCGTGCAATTGACGCTGAACCGCGCGCAAGAGGATGACGGGCAGGTCCTGATCGGGGTCCTGAACGACGTCACCGAGTTTAAGGCGCTGGAGGCACAGTTTGTCCAAAGCCAGAAAATGCAGGCGATTGGCCAGTTGGCGGGTGGAATCGCACATGATTTCAACAACCTGCTGACCGCTATTTCGGGCCATTGCGACCTGCTGTTGCTGCGCCACGATCAAAGCGATGGTGACTTTGCCGATCTTGTGCAGATCCATCACAATGCCAACCGCGCCGCGGCCTTGGTCGGCCAATTGCTGGCTTTTTCACGCAAGCAGAACCAGCAGCTTCAGGTGGTTGATCTGCGCGATACGCTGGCGGATCTGACGCATCTCTTGAACCGTTTGGTGGGCGAGCGGATCACGCTTGATCTGGTGCATGATCCCGAACTTGCGCCCGTGCGCGCGGATCGGCGGCAGATTGAACAGGTCATCATGAACCTTGTGGTCAATGCCCGCGATGCCATGGCCGAGGGTGGGCAGATTACCATCGGCACCGAAAACCTTGATCTGGCGGAACCCATGGAACGTGACCGCGCCACGGTGCCTGCCGGTCGCTATGTGCGGGTTACCGTCGCGGATGAGGGCCACGGCATCGCGCCCGAGAAAATGGCCAAGATTTTTGAACCCTTCTACACGACCAAACGCGTCGGTGAGGGCACGGGGCTGGGCCTGTCCACCGCCTATGGCATCGTCAAACAGACCGGCGGTTTCATCTTTGTCGACAGCCAGATCGGTGCCGGTGCGCGGTTCAGCATTCTGTTGCCGGCACTGGACCGTGAAACAGCGGTTTCGCCCGAGGCGCTGTCCCTGCCAGACAAGGGACTGCCCAAACCGATGATCGCTGGCCCGCGGGGCGGGGTGGTGCTTTTGGTCGAGGACGAGGCGCCTGTGCGTTCATTCGCCTCCCGCGCCTTGGCGCTGCGGGGCTATTCAGTCGTCGAGGCCGATTGCGGCGAGGCGGCGCTCGAGGCCCTGCGCGACCCCGAGTTGCACGTCGATGTCATTGTCAGTGACGTGATCATGCCGGGGCTGGATGGCCCGAGCTGGGTGCGGATCGCGCTCAAACACCATCCGGCGATGCAGGTGGTGTTTGTCTCGGGCTATGCCGAAGACGCCTTTGGCGAAAACCAGTCGCTGATCCCGCAGTCGGTTTTCTTGCAAAAGCCGTTCTCGCTGACCGAGTTGACCGAAACGGTTGATCGCCAGATGCGGCAACAGACCGGCCAGTAAGCCAAGGGTTACTGGTCCTGCAATTCGACCAGATGGGCCGCACAGCCGGTCAGGGCGGCAAAGTCATCCTCGATCACGGTCACCGGAAAATTGCCCATAAAACCCGCAAAGCGACCCTTGTCGCGGAAGGCCCCGCCAAAGCCGAGCGGCCACAGATAGGGGGTGACCGCGCGTGCCACGCCACCGATCAGATAGATCCCGCCGAAGGGCAGATGGATCAATGCCAGATTGCCCGCGACCGAGCCCAGAAACGCGATGAACACCCGCAGCGCATGGGTCGCCCGCGGATCGCTGCCATCCGCACAGGCGGCCATAATGGCCGAAGCCGCCGCCTCGCGCCCGTCGCCGGCCTCATGGCCCAGCCATGCATAGACCCGTTCCAGACCGCGACCTGACAGCACATCCTCGACACCGGGAAAGCCATGTGCGGTTTCGACGAACTGGCAGAGCCGCAAATCGGCCTCGGTGCGGGCGTGCAGATTGATATGCCCGCTTTCCGACGGTGCCACGAACCGCCCGCGTCCGGTTTCAAAAACTGCCGAGGCGTTAAAACCCGTGCCGACGCCGATCACCAATCGGGTTGCCTCGGGGCCCGCCGCGGGTCCGGTCAGAACCGGCAGCAGGTTATCGGCGGCGATATGGCCAAGGGCATGGCCCTGCGCCTGCAAGTCATTGAGAATGGCCGTGGTTTCGGCCTTCGTCGCACGCGCCAACGTCGCCGCGTCGATGGTCCAGTCCAGATTGGTCATCGTGGCCTTGCCGTCCCGCACCGGCCCCGCGACGGCGACACAGGCCGCTTTGGTGTCAATATCGCCCTCTTCCGCGATATAGCGGCTCAGAACGGACTCGAGTCCGGGGAAATCGGCGTTGCTGTAGCGGCGGATACTGTCACCCAGCACGCGCCGCCCATCGGCCAGCGCCACGCGGGTGTTGGTGCCGCCGATATCGGCGACAAGGCTCAGCTGGTTGGGCCTGCGGGTCATGGGCTCTCCGTCGTGGCTGGCGATTCGGTTGCGCATTGATACCGCTAACATTGCTGCAAGGCGACAGGCTAGCGGCTAAGCCTAAGCTCGTTTCCGGCGATTTCGATGTTGGAAAAGAGCCGGAGGTAACTCATCCCCAACAGCGAGGTATCAAGCTGCCCGTCGTTAACCAGCGCCTGCACCCCATCGTTGGCAAAGCCGCCGACCTCGATCCGGTCCAGCCTGACGCGCGCGGTGCGGACGGTGCCATTGGCTGTGGCGCTGCTGCCCAGAAAGGCCAGCCGACCCAGATCATATCCCAGCCTCTGGGCATCAGCGCGGGTCAGAACGATGTCGGAGGCGCCGGTATCGACGAGAAAGCCGATCTCGACGCCGTTGACCTTGGCGCGCACGTGAAAGTGACCATCCGAACCCATGGGAATGGCAAGGGTCGTGGCATCAATCTGGCGGGGGGTGGCGTTGCCAGCGGTCCGGATATCGGCCCACAGGCCATAGCCCGCCATCATGCCCACGAAAATCAGACCCCAGATTGCACCATGCTGTGCCAGCTTGGGCAAGTTGCGGCGGTTTTGCAGCACAAGGCTTAGCCCCACCACACAGGCGATGACGGCAAGATAGATGATGCGGGCAATCTGGTCGCTGGTCATGGACCCTATATGGGGCTTAGGCGATCATTCCGACAGTGCGCATCCCGTCGATGATGAATTGCACGGCCAAGGCGGCCAGCAACATGCCCAGAATCCGCGTGACGACATCGATCCCGACCTTGCCCAGCGCCCGTTCGATCGGTCCGGCGGCAAGGCAGGTCAACAAGACGATGATCAGCACCCCGTAAACCATCCCCAACACCGCGGCCCGATCGGCAACAAGCGTTGTTTGCGCGGCCATCAAGATGACTGTGGTGATCGCGCCCGGCCCGACGATCAGCGGGATCGCCAAGGGAAAGATCGAGGGGTCGTCGTGATGTTCCTGTCCACCCTCCTCGGCGTTGCCCTTGCGCCGCGCTTGGCGGCGCTGGAACAGCATGTCGAGCGCCGTCAGAAACAGCAGCACCCCACCCGCGATCCGGAACGCGGGGATGGTGACGCCGATAAAGTTCAGCACCGCCTCGCCCAGAAAGAAGAAGATCGTCAACAAGATCGCGGCTGTCGCCACGGCGCGGATGGCGATCACACGGCGGCGCGCGTTTTCCATCCCTTGGGTCAGCGCCATGAACAGAGGCGCAATGGCGGGTGGATCGATGACAACGAAAAGCGTCGAGAACACGATGATCAGGGCGGATGTGTCGGTCATGGTCGCTCCGTTCCAGTTGCGCCGATCAGACCATGACTGGGGCCATGGCGCCAGCGGTTTGCGCGGTTCAGGCGCTCTCGGCCTGTTCAAGCGCCTCGGTTGCCGCCAGCCAGAGCGCCTCGGCGCGGTGCAGGCCCTGCATCACTTCGGCGTATTTGCGGTTCCACGTTTCCAACTCGCCGATACGGCTATCCTCATAGAGCGCCGGATCGGCGAGCTTGGTCGCGAGCTTGTCGCGCATCTCGTTGATCTTGGTCACGCGTTCTTCGGATTTGCGAACCTCGGCGCGCAGGTTCAACAACTGATCGCGGCTTGGCTTGGGCGGCTTGGGGGCAGGGGCGGATTTGGCTTCGGCCCGCTCGCCGGTCAAGAGGCTGGTGCGGTAGTCTTCCAGATCGCCGTCATAGGGTTTGACGCGCCCGTCCTTGACCAGCCAGAGCCGGTCGGCCACGAGGCTCAGCAGGTGCATGTCATGGCTGACAAGGATCACCGCGCCCGTATAGGCGGTCAGCGCCTCGACCAGCGCCTCGCGGCTTTCGATGTCGAGGTGGTTTGTCGGTTCGTCAAGGATCAGAAGATGCGGCGCATCAAGCGTGGCCAGCAACAGCGACAGGCGTGCCTTTTGCCCGCCCGACAGCCGCCCGACCACGGTTTCGGCCTGAGCCGCCTGCAGACCAAAGCCCGACAGACGCGCGCGCCAGCGGGCAGGGCCCTCGGTGGGGCGCAGGCGACGCAGATGGTCCAAGGGCGTTTCCTCGACCCGCAATTCATCCACCTGATGTTGGGCAAAATAGCCGATGCGCAGTTTCGATGACCGCGTCAGCCGGCCCTTCATGGGCTCCAGGCGGTTGGCGAACAGCTTGGACAAGGTAGATTTGCCTTCGCCGTTGCGCCCGAGCAAAGCAATACGGTCGTCCTGATCGACCCGCAGCTCCAGCCGGTCCAGCACCACACGCTCGCCATACCCCACCGCAACGCCGTCTGCGGCCAGAATCGGCGGCGACAGTTCCTCGGGTTCGGGAAAGCTGAAGGCACGTAGCGCGGCTTCTTGCGGGGTCGAGATCAGCTTGATCCGTTCGATCATCTTCAGGCGCGACTGGGCCTGAACAGCCTTGGAGGCCTTATAGCGGAAACGGTCCACAAAGCTTTGTAGATGCGCGACGCGTGCCTTGGCGCGGGTGTTTTCGGCCTCGGCCAGCGCGATCCGCGCGGCGCGGGTTTCGGCAAACTGGTCATAGGGCGACTGGTAATAGGTGAGCTTGCGGTCCTCGAGATGCAGGATCGAGCCCACAGCGCGGTTCAAAAGCCCGCGATCATGGCTGACGATGACCACCGTATGGGGGTATTTCGCCAGATAGCTTTCCAGCCAAAGCGCACCCTCTAGGTCGAGGTAGTTGGTCGGTTCGTCCAAAAGCAACAGGTCGGGCGAGGCAAACAGCACTGCCGCCAGCGCGACGCGCATACGCCAGCCGCCGGAAAAGGCCGAACAGGGCATCAGCTGTTCGGCATCGTTGAAACCTAGCCCCTTGAGGATCGAGGCGGCCCGCGCCTCGGCCGACCACGCGTCGATATCGGCAAGCCGCATCTGGATTTCGGCAATGCGGTGGGCATCATGGGCGGTTTCCGCCTCGGCCATCAGCGCCGCACGCTCGGTATCGGCGGCCATCACCGTGTCGATCAGATTGACCTCGTTGCCCGGCACCTCTTGCGCCACGCCACCGATGCGCCAGCCCTTGGGCAAGGTGATCTCGCCTTGGTCGAGCGACAACTCGCCGCGGATCAAGCGAAAGAGCGTGGTTTTTCCCGTGCCGTTACGGCCGACAAGGCCCACCTTGTGACCGGTCGGGATGACGGCCGAGGCCTCTTCAATCAGCGGGCGGCCGTCGATGGCGTAGGATATGTTTTCAAGCTTGAGCATGGCCGCTTGTTGCCTGACGCGCCCGATGGCGTCAATCGCGGCTTTTCATGTGCAAAGAGCCATGGTAGGGGGCGCCATCCCATTCTCAGGGGGCGCTCGTCCCCGCACAAACAGAGGCAATCATGGCTATCCAGCGCACCTTCTCGATCATCAAACCCGACGCCACCAAGCGTAACCTGACTGGCAAGATCGTTGCCAAGTTCGAAGAGGCCGGCCTGCGCGTCGTTGCTTCCAAGCGCATCCACCTGTCGCTGGCGCAGGCGCAGCAGTTCTACGGCGTCCACAAGGACCGCCCCTTCTTTGGCGAGCTTTGCGAATTCATGATTTCCGAGCCGATCGTCGTTCAGGTTTTGGAAGGCGAAGACGCCATTGCCAAGAACCGTGAAGTCATGGGCGCCACCAATCCGGCCAACGCGGCCGAGGGCACCATCCGCCGCGAATTCGCCCTGTCGATCGGCGAAAACTCGGTCCACGGTTCGGACGCTCCGGAAACCGCTGCCGAAGAAATCGCGTTCTTCTTCTCGGGTCTCGAACTGGTCGGCTAATCGCCGGCCTTTTTGACTGACATGAGCCGCCCGGTCGCAAGGCCGGGCGGTTTTCATTTGCGCCGCGCGATCACGCCGATGCGGTTCAATTCACGCTCGATCCCAGACAGGGGCGCTGGCACCGCGCGCGCCTTGATGTCGTCAAACCGCAGGCGCAGCGCCTCTTTCTCTTTGCCTTTGCAATCGTTCCAAGGGCGGCCCTGCAACCCCATGACCAGAACGTAATAGCCAATGAAATGCGGCTGTTCGCCTGCGGCCAGCAATCGTTCATAGGCAACATCGGCCCCAAGTTCGCGCAGCTCCTCGGCCGTATGGATACCGGCGCGGCGATATTGCGCTGCGGTCGCGGGGCCGAGATTGCGGATCGTGGTTATGGCTGCCATGGGGGCCGAGCCTAGCGGACGGGCAAGAAAAAACCAGTGGGTCGTCACCGGGGAGGAAGCGGCCGTGCCCACTGGCATTTCAGGTTCGGCTGACCGAGGGAGAAGCGGCCAACCGTCGTTATGGCTCACGTATAGAACGAACCCATCGCATGGGATTGTCTACAGATTTGCATCCAAAGGTTGCGATATGATGACCATGGCGTGACAAAAATGCGCCAGTGTATCGGGCGCCATTTTTTGCGGGAATCAGCGGTGGTGGGGGGGCTGCCCTAGCTGCGACGGGCGATGGTATTGGCCAAGATCGCCAGTAAAAGCCCCAAGGTGAAATAGCCGATCACCACTTCGCTCACCACCAACATCTCGCCCAACAGACTATCGGCAGTCACATCGCCATAGCCCAGTGTCGTATAGGTCACGACCGAATAGTAGAACGGCGTGAACCATGTATTGGCCGAGGTGGAATAATCCATGATCCCCCAGTCGTTCGACATGTCCGCCAAATACAAAAGCCCATAAAGTGTCGCAATACCAAGGGCATATAGCCAGACCTTCAACAGACTGCGCCCATGGTCGATCAGGCCCCATAGCCGGAACATGGCCTGTTCCAGCATTCTGATCGGTCCGGGCGCCATGTCCTGGATCGCCTGCCCGAGCGTGTCGATATAATCCTGATCCTTGGCGTCGCGCACGAAAAGCGCATTGCCAAAGGTCTGATCGACGCCACGGATCCCGTTATAAAGCCCGCTCATCTTGCGATACCCGCCATAGCGCAGGCGGCTGACATTGGCGCCGTCGATCTGGGCGGCCGTCATGCGCGCGCCACCGATATCGGCGCCGCTGAGGTCGGCGCCGCTGAGATCGGCCAAAGAAAAATCGGCATCGCGCAGATCGGCGCCGCAAAGCTTGGCATTGGCGAGTCGCGCGCCGCGGAAATCAGCGCCCCGCGCATGGCATTCCGACAGGTCCGCCCCTTCCAGATCGGCCTCGAGCAAAATGGCGCCCGTGAGTTCCGCCTTGTAGAGCGCGGTGGCGTGCAGGCGAGTATGGGCCAGTTCGGCTCCGGTCAACTTGGCCATCTTGAGGTTGGCCGCTGACAGGTCAGCGCCAAAGAAATCGGCGCCCTGCAGGTCCAGATCAGACAGATCGCGCGCCGCCAGATCGCATTCCGCGAAATCGGCCTGCCGCAGGGTGCCATTGCCGCCCAGCAGCGCCTTGCGCGCCGCCGTAGCCTCGGCCCCGCCCGCCAAGAGCGCGGCGCGGAGTTTGGTTGCGTCTTGGGGTGTTGCGTCCTCGGCCATGCCAGCCCGTTCAGCCGCCGATCAGGGCGCTGATTTTCTCCAAAAGCCGCGCAAGGTCCACGGGCTTGGTGTCATAATCGTCGCAACCTGCGGCCATCGCCTTTTCACGGTCGCCCGCCATGGCATGCGCGGTCAGCGCGATGATCGGAATGGCCTTGCCCTTGGGATCTGCCTTGATCTGCCGTGCGGCCTCCCAACCGTCGATGATCGGCAGCGACATATCCAGCAAGATCAGATCGGGGCTGCCAGACAGCGCCATATCGACGCCCTCCTGCCCGTTGACGGCGATCTGCAACTCGAACCCGCGTTTGAGAAGCCGCCGCGACAGCATATCACGGTTCATCTCGTTATCTTCGACCAGCAGAATAAGTGGCATTGCAGATTTCCCGTCAATTTCCTCAAGTCTAGTCGCGGCTTGGCTTTGGCGCAATCGCGGGCAGGTTCAGGCGGTCAGGAACTTCTGCACCAGCTTGCGCAGATGGGTTTCGATCATGCTTTCAAACTCGGCCGCGCCACGAAACGTGTGAAAGGCCGCCACATATGAACCATCGTCACCTGTGAGGTTGGTCTGCAGATAGGACTGCAGCTTGTCCATCTGGTCCAGCCTGTCCAGAACGTCGTTCCTGTCGGCCAAGGAAACCTGCGGCGCTCCGTCCTTGCGGTAGAGCAGCATCTGGGGCCGTCCACAGGCGCGAAACCCCTCAAGCGCGTCCTCGAATTCGAAAACCGACCCGCTTTCATACTGCGACCCGTCCGCACGGCGGATGGAGGCGGGCAGGGGCGAGCCGATGCGGGACCACAAGATCCCGAGGTAGATGTCGGTTTCATGTGGCGGGTGTATCTGCGCCTGAAACGTATCGGAGGCCAAGAGAGGCTCTTCCTCCCACAAGATCGGCACCAACAACAGGCGTCCCGAGTATTCCTCGTTCAGGCGGCCAAGCACCATTTTGGCGATCTGGCGTTCGGGGATCACATCGCCGGGGGACGAGATAAAGACCTTGATCTGGCGGGCCGCGTTCTGGCGCAGGCGGATCTTTTCAAGGCAGGCGTTGATGCGCGCGATCAAGAGGACGGGGTTAAAGGGTTTGACGACGTAATCCTCGGCTCCGGCAAGGATTGTCTGCACCATTTGGGCCGTATCATCTCCGGCCGACAGCATGATGACGGGCACCGCACGCAGGCGGGCATTGGCCTTGATCTGGTGCAGCGTTTCGAGGCCGGAAAGCCCCTCCATCTTCATGTCGAGTAACACGAGGTCAAAGCGGTGCTGGGCCAGTGCGTCCAGCGCTTCTTGGCCCGAGGACACCGCCGTCGAGCTATAGCCGCCACGTGCCAAACGGCGCGTCAGCAATTCGCGGTTGGCCGCATCGTCATCGACCACAAGAATCTCGCCACCCACGCCGACGATGGTGGACAAAACATCCTCGGGCTCCTCGGTCTTGGCTTTGTCGGCGGGGGTCGCGCCATCCTCGCTCAGACGGGTCGCCATGTCTTCGATCAGGGCCAGCAGGTCCTGTTTGCCCCTGTTGATGTGGTCGAGATCGGCAACCAGTGCATCATCGCCACGGTCGACCGCCTCTTCACGCAGAATCTCGGTATAGCCTGCGATATGGTTGAGGTGCAGGCGCAGCGCGAATTGCGCCTCCTGCAGGTCGATGTCTTCGATGGTGTGGCGCGGGCCGGTCAGATGCTGGTCGATGATGCCCAGCATCCGCTGTCCGGCCCCGAGAATGGCCGACAGGTCCGGCCCGTAGGCGACCCGCCCCGCCTCATCAAGGTCCTCCTCGATCAGTTCGGCATAGCCGGTGATATGGCCGATGGGCGTCCGCAGATCATGGCGCAGGTTGCCCAGTCTAATCTCGAAGCCAGCGTTGTCCTCGCCCGTCTCTGCCATGGCTATCCTGCCGAAGGGGGTTCGTGTTCACGGTGGAACCGGTGGACAGACCAAAGGTAAATTTCGATCAGCGCCTTGTCAGCCAGATCACGGATCACCTTGCGTTCGGCCTCGGGGCCTTTTGCCATGGCGATTTCGGTTTCAGCCGTGGCAAAGAACCGGCGCTGATTGGCGTATTGCCAAAGCAGTTCGCGGGTGGCCATCTTGCCGTGATAAAGTTCCCAGATCGCGGCCCAAAGCGGCAAGAGCCCCATCAGGAACACCAGCCAGACCTTGCCGTCATGGCCCGCCATTTCCATGTGATGCAATTCGTCCATCATGAAAATCAGCGCAAGCGCCCCCAGAACCGACCCACCGAGCAGGGCGGTTTTGAACCGCGCCAGCCGTTCATGTTCGTGATGCAGCTTATGAAGCTTGCGCGAAAAATAGTCGCGCTGGTCAACGATCCAGTCGCCGCGCACCCGTGCAATGGCGTCTTCGTCGCCCGTTGGCGGGTCATAGACCAGCGGTTCGGCGGCGCGCAACGCCTCGGGCAACCATTCGAAACGCTCGAACCGCGCGACACTGGTCAGATCCAGAAGGCGGCGCAGCGAATAGGCGGCGCCTGCGCCCGATAGGGTCAGGAAATACTGCACCCGCAGGGTTTCGGCCAGAACGCGGCAGGCCAGATGGCGGCCATGCAGATGCATCCGCGCCGAAAACCGGAAACCCGCATAGCCCGCAAAGAACAGCAAGACATAGACCACCAGAAAGGCGGGTTCGGCCCAGAGCTTGGCATAGGCCAGAAACGCAAGCCCCATGGCCCCTGCGATCAGCGCGAAATAGCGGAAAAGCCGGTTCGACATGTCCTGTGCCGCGCGGGCCAATTGGTCGGCGCGCTGATACAGCAGGTCAATGGCCGCCAGATCGGGCGAGGGTGCGTCACCCAAGGGATAGGCCGTCAGGTTCCGGCCCTGTGACGAGGCCAGATCGTCGTGAAACGCGGCCATCGCCTCCCAGCGGCGGATGACGGCGGCGGGGGGGCTGTCAAAGGTCGCGTAACAGTCATGGTTCGCGGTCGAAACCAGATACCGCGTAGGTCCGGTCTTTTGTCCCGATCCTGCGCGCGGGGTCGCAATCCACGCCACCACGTTGCCGCAATCGTCCGGCGCGGCGGCGCTGGCCATTTCGGCAATATGCCCCTCGGTGGCGTCAGCCAGATAACCCAAGACGACCTCGCCCGTTCCGCCGGTCAGTTCGGTGCGGGCCCCGTCCCAAAGCGCGATCATCAGGTTCGAACGACGGCGTAAATAATCGCCAAGCCGCGCGTATTGCGCGTCGCGCAGGGCCTGATCGCGGGCCAGCGCCTCGGGCGTCACACTCGGCGCCAGCGGAATTTCCCGCACCCGCACCAGCGGATTGCGGACGATCTCGCAAAACGCGGCCAGCTCGGCCGCTGAAAAATCGGACTCATAGGCGGTGCGCGGCATGGGCAGCACCGCGTCGACGCCAATGCCCGCATCGATTGCGGCCTCGGCGGCCAGCATATCGGCACCAGCGGCCAGACCGGTCATCAGCACCACGGGCGTGCCATCCAGATGCCGACGCAGGGCTGCAAGCTCGGCCCCGACCTGCGCGCGCAGGGTCGTGATATCCTCGGCACGCGGGTTGCGATGACCTGTCACGCCCACGGCAAAGGCAACCTCGGCCAGAGGGGGAGTCTGGGGCTCTGGGGCAGTTGTCATCAAGGGCATTCCCCGGTCCTCGTTTCGGGTCAGCATAGGGAAGGGTGGGGGAAACTCAACGAAAAGCCACGTGGCGCAACCACGCTAATTCCTTGCTCCGCAGGGGCGGTTTGGGGCAGAGTCGGCCCAAAGGGAGCGGCGGATATGACCGAAGAAGCACGCCTCAGGATCGGTGATCGCGAAGAGCTGATCTATATGCTGGCCGAAGCGGCAGCGATCGAACACAACGTGATGTGCTGCTATCTTTACGGGATATGGAGCCTCAAGCGCGGCGAGCGCGACGGGCTGACACCCGCGCAGGCGGCGACCGTCAAGCGTTGGAAAAACGCCATGTTGAATGTCGCCATCGAAGAGATGACGCATCTGACCATTGTCGGCAATCTGGTGACGGCCATCGGTGGCACGCCGCATCTGTCGCGGCCCGAATTCCCGATCCGCGCCGGTTATCATCCGGCGGGTATCGATCTGGAATTGGTGGGTTTTTCGCCCGCATTGGTCGATCACGCCATCTATCTGGAACGCCCCGAGGGCATGGAGATGAGCGACGCGCCAGAGTTCATCCGCCCTGACGACTATCACCGCGCCATGCCCAAAGGCGCCATCATGCCCTCGGCGCAGGATTATCAAACCATCGGGCATCTCTATCGCGGGATTTACCACGGGTTCGAGGTGCTTAACCGTCGTTACGGCGCCCAGTCGCTGTTCTGTGGCACCGTCGATGAACAGATCGGGCCGGGCGATGCCGCCTTGCCGGGGCTGAAGGTCGTGACCGATCTGGCATCGGCCCATGATGCGATCGAGACAATCGTCGAACAGGGCGAGGGCGCACCGGCCCATTCCGAGGACAGCCACTATAACGCCTTTCTGGCGGTAAAAGACGAACTCGCCGCCATGATGGCGGCGGACCCCACCTTCGCACCGGCCCATCCGGTCGCCCGCAATCCGCGGCCCCGTCTGACGGATATGGACGAAGGCTGCGTTTTGGTCACAAACCCCGAGGCGCTGCGCGCCATGGATCTGGGCAATGCGCTTTATAACCTGATGTTGCGCTTTCTGGCGCAGTCATGGGGGCGCGATAGCGCCAACAAGGCCGCCAAAAAGCTCTATGTCGATCAGGCTCGCCACCTGATGCGGCTTTTGATGCCGGTGGGCGAGTATCTGGCAAGCCTGCCCGCTGGCCCCGAATATCCCGGTGTCACCGCGGGAATGAGCTTTACCCTTGCCCGTGATATTCAGCGCCTGCCCTTGGGCGACAGCGAACCCTTGGTTCTGGCCGAGCGGACCCATGAGATCGTGGCCCATTGCCGCCATTTCTTTCCCCAAGGCCATGAACTGTCCAAGCTTGCCGACAAGATCGAGGAAATCGGCGACAAGATCACGCCCCCCGCCGCCGGAACCCGCGCACCGAAAGCCAAGATCGTCCACGACGATCTGCCCTCGGGCAAGCGCGAGTTGGCCACCGATCCGGCGGCCGCCAACGCGCCCGAAAGCGCCGAGGCCAAGGACCTGACGCTGCATTTCGATACCCAGCGCTGCATCCATGCCCGCCATTGCGTGTTGGGCGCGCCCGAGGTGTTTTTGGCCAATGTGGTCGGACCGTGGCTGCATCCCGAAACCATGGAGACGGGTGCCCTGCGCACGGTATGCGTCACCTGCCCCTCGGGGGCCATCAGCTATACGCCCAAGGGCGATCTGCCGCCCGAACCTGCGCCGCAGGTCAATACGATCCGGCTGCGCGAGAACGGCCCCTATGCGGTCAACGCCACCATCGAGATCGACGGCAAGAGCGATGGTTTCCGCGCCACGCTTTGTCGCTGCGGCGCGTCCAAGAACAAGCCGTGGTGTGACGGCTCGCACAAGGAAATCGGGTTCAGTGCCAGCGGCGAACCCGATACCCGCCCCTCGGAACCGCTCAAGATCCGTGGTGATGTGCTGGCGATCCGCCCCGAAAAGGATGGACCCTTGCAGATCGACGGCAATCTGGAAATCATCACCGGAACAGGGCGGACCGTGGATCGCCTGACCTCGGTCCGGCTGTGCCGTTGCGGCGGTTCCTCGAACAAACCCTTCTGCGATAACACGCACCTCAAGATCGGATTCAAATCGACCTGACCCCCTCGGTGGGGCGGGCGTCGGAGCAACCTATGGCCAAAATGACCAAAGCGACCGCGGACGAGGGGCAAGACCTCTCGCTAGTCGGTATCGTCGAGGAAAGCCCCTATCCCATCTTTCGCGTGGGTGCCGCGGGCAAGATCCTTTATGCCAACGCCGCCACCAAAGAGGCGAGCGAGCTTTTGGCCGCCAAGGGGACCAAGGCCGCGACCAAGGTCGCCCGCGAGGCGGCTGCGGCGCTCAAATCGGGCCAACAGCGCCGCATCGACATCCACGCCAATGGCCGCATCTATAACGCGCTGTTCAATCCGCTGGCCGACCGCGGTTATGTGAATGCCTATCTGCGCGACGTCACACAGGTCCGTGCCGCGGAAAAGGACGTGGCCGAGGCTGCACGCTTTCCTCTGGAAAACCCCAACCCCGTCGTGCGCATCCGCCCCGATCGCGCGATTTTGCTGGCCAATGCCGCGGCGCGCAAAATCATCGGGCTGGTGGAAACCCGTCCCCAAGAGCGCCTGAGTTCGGCCTTGGCCGATTTGATTGATGAGGTCGTGGCCACGGGCGAGAACCGCACCACCGAATACCACTGCGAAAGCGGGCAGACCTATCTCTTGAACTTCGGCTTTATCAAGGACGCGGGTTATATCAACGTCTATGGCCGCGATATCACCGCCGAACTTGCCGCCAAGGAAGACCTGCAACACGCCAATGACGAATTGGAACGTCGGGTGGCGGAACGGACCGCGTCGGTGCGGCTGCTGCAAAATATCGTTCTGGCCGCCAACAGCGCGACAAGTTTTGAAACCGCGCTGCAGACGGCGTTGCACGAGATCTGCATGTTCACCGGCTGGTCGGTCGGCCATGCCTATGTCGCCAAGACCGAGGGCAGAACCGTTCATCTGACGCCCACCGGTATCTGGCATATCGAACATGAACAGGGGATGTCGCGTCTGCGTCAGGCGGTCGAGAGCATGCGGTTCGACGCCAAGGACGGGCTGCCCGGTCGCGCGGTCAAGGCGCGCCGTCCGGTCTGGATCGAAGACGTCTCGAGGGACCGTGCCTTCCGCCGCAAGGCCTTTTGCCGCGAAGCAGGCCTGAGCGCGGCCATGGCCTTTCCCGTCGTCCTGCACGAGGGCGTTGTCGGTGTGCTGGAGTTCTTTGCCCGCGAACCTACCCATGCAAATGTCGATATCATCGAGGTTTTGGGTCATGTCGGCACGCTGCTGGGGTCGGTGGCCGAACGAACCATAGCCGAAAAAGAGGTCGCCCGTAGCCGCGAAGAGGCGGCCGCCGCGCACCAAAGACTGATGGACGCGGTCGAGGCCGTGGGGCAAGCGATCGTTCTCTTTGATTCCGACGACCGGATTGTCCTGTTCAACCGCTCGTATCGGGACATCTATACCGACTTTACCGGCGGCGCGCGGCCCCAGATTGGCCAACCCTTTGAAATGGGGCTTCGGCAGTCGGCCAGGTTGATGCAGGGCGACAGAAGCGACGAAGAAAAAGAGGCGTGGATTCAAAAGGTTCTGCATACACGACGCACACAGAAAGTCAGGCTGTCGTCAGACCTGCTGCCTTCGGGGCGCTGGTTTCAATCTGAAGGGTTCCCCACGTCTGACGGGGGCACGGTTTCGGTCTTTACCGACATCACCGAGGCCAAGAAACACGAGGCCGAACTCGCCGCTTTGGCGGAGGATGCGGAAATCGCGCACCGGCGATTGATGGATGCGATCGAGGCGATGGGGCAGGCCATCATCCTGTACGACAAGGACGACAGGGTGCTGCTGTTCAACCAGCGCGCCAGCGATCTGATGGCAGATTTCACCGGCGGATACCGCATGGTGGAAGGCGATTTTTTTGCCGATCTGACCGAAAAAGCGTCGCATCACATGCACCATATCAAGACAAGGAAAGAGGGACGCGAATGGGTCGAGCGCGTGTTGAAGAACCGCGCCGCGAACAAGACCCGCCTTTCAACCGACCAGACCCCGTCGGGGCGCTGGATGCGATCCGAAGGCTTTGCCACGGTGGATGGTGGCACGGTGTCGGTCTTTACCGACATCTCGGAAGAGAAAAAGCACGAAGAGGTGCTGGCGCGGCTGGCCCGCGAAACCGAACTTGCCCACCAGCGCCTGACCGACGCGCTAGAGGCGATGGATCAGGGCTTTGCCCTCTACGACAGCGAAGACCGGTTGGTGGCCATCAACAAAAAGGCCCGCGGCCATATGCGCGCGCTGCTGCTGGACGGCAAGGAATTCCAGATCGGCGAGACATTCGAGAGCTTCTTCCGCCGTTCGAAAAACCCCTATCGTAGTTTCGACTCGGAAGAGGACCTCGAGGCATGGCGCCAGCAAGTCCTGCGCAGCCGACGCACCCAGAAAGTGCGGAGTTCGCTGGATCGCAACGCCGACGGTCGTTGGTACCGCTCGGAAGGATTCGAGACGCGTGAAGGCGGGATCGTGTCGATCTGGACCGACATGACCGAAAGCAAACACCACGAGGAAGAGCTGGACGCACTGGTCAAGGAACTGGCCGTTGCCCGTGATGCGGCCATTCAGGCCAATTCGGCCAAATCCCAGTTTCTGGCTAATATGAGCCACGAGTTACGCACCCCGTTGAACGCGATCATCGGCTATTCCGAACTGCTGATCGATGAGGTCACCGACGATGGCGAAGAGGCCTATGTGCCGGATCTTGAAAAGATCCAGAAGGCGGGCCGCCATCTTCTGGGGCTGATCAACGATATCCTCGATCTGTCCAAGATCGAGGTGGGCAAGCTAGAGCTTTATGTCGAAGAATTCGCCTTGTCCGAGTTGCTGGAGGACGTCTGCAACACCATTCAGCCTGTGGTGGAAAAGAACCACAACCGGCTGGAAATCGACAATCGCGCGCGGCGCAAGACCATCAATACCGACCTTACCAAGTTCAAGCAGAACTTTTTCAACCTTTTGTCCAACGCCGCCAAGTTCTGTGAAAACGGTCTGATCACCGTGACCATCTCGACCACGGACAAGGGCAGGATGCTGCAGGTCGATGTGTCCGATCAGGGTATCGGCATGTCGCCCGAGCAGTTGAAAAAGGTCTTTGAGCCTTTCACGCAGGCAGACGCATCGACCTCGCGCAAATACGGGGGGACGGGGCTTGGGCTGACCATCACGCGCGAGTTCTGTCGCATGATGGGCGGCGATCTGACGGTGGTGAGCGAGCTTGGCAAAGGCACGACGTTCACCATGACCGTGCTGACCGATGCTTCGGCCTTGGCGCCTGCGCCTGTGGTCGAAACCGCGCCTGCGCCCGCCTCGGATACCGCACCGCTTGTCCTGATCATCGACGACGACGCCGTGGTGCGCGAATTGCTGCGCCGCAACCTGAACGCCGCAGGTTATCGCACCGTCGAGGCTGCGGATGGCAAGACCGGCATCCGCATGGCGCGTGACGAGCAGCCACAGTTGATCACGCTCGACGTCATCATGCCGGCCACCGATGGTTGGTCTGTTCTGGCCGAATTGAAGGCCCTGCCCGAAACCGAATCCATCCCAGTGGTGATGGTGACCATCATCGAGGACAAGAAACTGGGCTTTTCACTGGGGGCCTCGGAATATCTGACCAAACCCATCGACCGCGCGCGGCTTGTCGGCTCGATCCGGCGGCTCTTGAGTGGCAAGGACGGGGCCAGTGTTCTGGTGGTCGAGGACGACGACGACACCCGCGCGCTCTTGGCGCGGACGCTGACAGAAAACGGTCTGGCGGTGGTCGAGGCCGAAAACGGCCGCGTGGCGCTTGAACGGCTGAAAACGGTAACGCCGGGGCTGGTGCTGCTGGATTTGATGATGCCCGAGATGGACGGCTTCGAATTCGCCGAGATTTTCCGGTCTCGACCCGAATGGACAGGCATTCCCGTGATCGTGGTCACCGCCAAAACCCTGACCGCCGAGGACCGCCACCGTCTGGAAGGCTGGGTCGAGGGGCTCTATTCCAAGCGCGGGCTCGACTTTGACGCCATCGTCGCCGAAGTCCGCGCCCGCCTGCCCACCTCGGTCTAGGCGCCCGCCAAGGCACGCCCAAACCCCAAGCGACGAACGCTTGGTCTGTCGGGTCGCTAACGACCTGTCAACACTGGGGATTTTTGGCTCCGGCGGTAGGGATCGAACCTACGACCAATTGATTAACAGTCAACTGCTCTACCGCTGAGCTACGCC
>JAHEBS010000213.1 GCA_024642145.1 Marivivens sp. | reverse complement strand
TAGGCCTGCGCTTCGTTTTCGTCGTCGACCACCGTCAGCGTCATGTCAAAGCCGTTTCGCGCATAGGCCTCGCCCGCGCCGGCGATGAAATCACCGAAGATCGGATTGACGATCTCGTGCTTGGTGGACATGGGAATCACATGGCCGATGGCGTGCGCCTTGCCCGTCGCCAGACCCTTGGCCTTGGGGTTGGGATGATAATTCAACTCGGCCGCAGCGCGCAAAACGCGCTCGCGCGTGGTTTCGCTGACCTCCGGATAGCCGTTCAGAGCGCGGCTTACAGTGGTTTGGCTGAGCCCCAGTCTCTCGGAAAGTTCCTTTAGATTCATAGCGCTTGCAAAGCCAAATTACTGAAAACTTCGTTGCAGGCTATCTTGGCGATCTAGGGGCGTCAAAGAAAAAAGCCCTTAAAAGATGGAGTTTTACGCATGTGTGTCGCATCCAAAGCGCTTTGGGAAAATCGTTGACAGGTGACATCAAGACAGCAAACAATCTTCCGTGTCCAAAGCGCTTTGGGGGCGATTCCCCGCGCAAAGGTCAACTGCGGCGCTGATTGCGCCATTTGGGAGGTAACCGATGAAGAACAAATTCTATGCCGGCGCGGCTGTAATCGCCCTGATGGCGAGTGCGGCCCATGCCGATGATCTGCTGTTTGCGCCCGGTGAGGGCGGTTTCAACTGGGCCAGCTTTGACGCGTTCAAGTCGTCGCATGACCTGTCGGGCCAGACCCTGACGGTTTTCGGCCCTTGGCGTGGTGACGATCAGGTTCAGGTCGAGGCCATGCTGGCCTATTTCGAAGCCGCCACGGGTGCCACCGTGGTTTATTCGTCTTCGGAAAGCTACGAGCAGCAGATCCAGATCGACCTTGAGGGCGGCAGCCCCGCCAATATCTCGGTGCTGCCTCAGCCCGGTCTGATCGGCGATCTCGTCGCCAAGGGCTTTGTCTCGCCCTTGCCCGATGGCACCGAAGCCTGGATGGACGAAAACTACGCGGCCGGTCCCAGCTGGGTCAGCCTTGGCAGCTACGCAGGTCCTGACGGGGTCAAGCGGTTCTACGCATTCCCCTACAAGGCCGACGTCAAGTCACTGGTCTGGTATTCGCCCGAGAACTTTGCCGACGCGGGCTATGACGTGCCCACAACGATGGAAGAGCTCAAGGCCCTGACTGACCAGATCGTCGCCGATGGCGGCACGCCGTGGTGTATCGGTCTGGGTTCGGGTGGTGCAACCGGCTGGCCCGCGACCGACTGGGTCGAGGACATGATGCTGCGCACCACGACGCCCGAGAACTATGACGCTTGGGTTTCCAACGATCTGAAGTTCAACGATCCCATCGTGGTCAACGCGATTGAAGAATTCGGTGCCTTCGCCCGCAACGACGCTTATGTTGCCGGTGGTGCTGCCGCTGTCGCCACGACCGACTTCCGTGACAGCCCCAAGGGTCTCTTCACCTCGCCGCCGCAGTGCTACATGCACCGTCAGGCCTCGTTCATCCCCGCCTTCTTCCCTGAAGGCACCGTGGTTGGTCAGGACGCCGACTTCTTCTACTTCCCGGCCTATGCCGAGAAGGACCTCGGCACGCCGGTTCTCGGCGCGGGCACGCTGGCCTTCATCACCAGCCCCTCGGATGCGGCGACGGCCTTTATCGAATGGCTGGAAACCCCGATCGCACATGAGGTCTGGATGGCGCAGAAGGGCTTCTTGACCCCGCACAAGGGCGTCAATACCGCGCTCTTCTCTGACCCGACGCTGGGCAAGATGAACGAGATCTTGCTGAACGCCACCACCTTCCGGTTCGACGGTTCCGACCTGATGCCAGGTGCTGTTGGGGCGGGTTCGTTCTGGACCGGTATGGTCGACTATACCGGCGGCAAGTCCGCGCAGGACGTGGCCGACGGTATCCAGGCTTCTTGGGACGCGATCAAGTAAGCTGGACTGAGCAAATCGGGCGGGCATCCCATCAAGATCGGGATGCCCGTTCCGTCAGAAGAACACTGGCTGTCATGAGGGGAAGCGCAGATGAGTCCCGCACTGCAAGGTTTGACAACGATCGCCGTGGGTGTCGGCGGATGCGTGGCCTACTTCTACTTTTCCAATGTCATTCTTGACCGTGTGATCTATCCGCCGCGCGGCCCGAACGCGGGGCGCAATATCAACCGCGCCGGACAAATCCGTCCTTGGCTGTTCTTGTTGCCGGCGCTGGTGGCCTTGGGACTGTATCTGGCCTATCCGGTTTTCGAAACACTGCGTCTGTCCCTGACCGAGCGTGTGCCGGTTCTAGGGCAGCCCGGCAAGTTTCGCTATGTCTGGGTCGGTCTGGACAACTATCGCCAGATGACCAGCGAGGCCAAGTTCTGGGAAGCCATGCGCAACAACATGATGTGGCTTTTCGTTGTGCCTGCTGCGGCGACGGCCTTTGGCCTTTTGGCCGCGCAACTGACCGACCGTATCCGCTGGGGCACCATAGCCAAGTCGCTGATCTTCATGCCGATGGCGATTTCCTTTGTCGGCGCGGCGGTGATCTTCAAGCTGGTCTATGAAATGCGCGGCGCCGATCAGGAACAGATCGGTGTGCTGAACGCGATCTGGCTACAGTTTGACGGCGGGTTCGGGTCGGTTCTGGTTCTCAAGATCATTCCGGTCATCATCTTGCTGGCTTTTGGCGGCATCGTGTCATGGGTTGGCTGGCTGGTGCTGCGGCCGCTTTTGGCGGCAAGGCGCGCGCGGGGGATCTGGGGCTATGTCTTGCGGCCCGCGGTCGCGATCTTTGCCGTCTGGATGCTTTGGCTGTCGCTGCAAAGCGTGGTGGGGCTCTGGCGGTTTGAACTCGCCTACGGCACGCCGCAGGCGTGGATTTCGCTGCCGTTCTGGAACAACTTCTTTCTGATGGTGGTGCTGATCTGGATCCAGACCGGCTTTGCCATGGTGATCCTGTCGGCGGCGATCCGTGGCATTCCCGAGGACACGATCGAGGCGGCCATCGTCGATGGCGCCAACCCGTTCCAGATCTTCTTTCAGATCAAGGTGCCACAGATTGCCGGCACGATCGTCGTGGTCTGGACCACCATCACCATTACCGTGCTCAAGGTCTTTGATATCGTTTTCGCGATGACCAACGGCCAATGGCAGACGCAGGTTCTGTCCAACTACATGTATGAAAAGCTGTTTGTCACCGCCGATTGGGGTGTTGGCTCGGCGAGCGCCATGGTCATCATGATCCTCGTCAGCCCGATCCTTGTCTGGAACGTGATCAACGCCCGCAAGGAGATGCGCTGATGGGAAAAATCGCCGGAAGCCGCTCGGGGCTGACGTGGGCTGTGCATCTATCGGTGCTGGCGCTGGTGCTGCTCTGGATATTCCCGACATTGGGTCTCTTTGTGTCGTCGTTCAGGACGGCGGACCAGATCACCGGCTCGGGCTGGTGGAAGGCACTTTTCCCGTCGGAACAGAACCTGACCCTGCGCGCGGCCGATCCTGCGGGCGTGCAGGTGCTGCGGGAC
>JAHEBS010000212.1 GCA_024642145.1 Marivivens sp. | reverse complement strand
CTTGCCGATCTGCGGGCCGATCTGACGGGGCTGACCCGTGCGATCCGCCAATCCAAATCCAGCGGCGGGGCCAAGGACTAAGCGATGGCGCTGAACCGCAAATCGTCCTCGCGGTTCCAGGCCAATATCTGGCCCGGTTTCGTCGATGCGATGACGGGTCTTTTGCTGGTCCTGATGTTCGTCTTGACCATCTTTACGGTGATCCAGTTTGCCCTGCGCGAAACCATTACGGGTCAGGAAAACAAGCTGCACCAGTTGACCGACGAGGTCGCGGCGCTGACCGAGGCGCTCGGGCTCGAGCGTGACCGCTCGTCGACCTTGGCGGGGCAGGTTGGCAGCCTGACCACCAGCCTTTCCGAGGCGCAGGCCGAGGCCGACCGACAAAGCGCATTGATTGCACGGCTGACAACCGAACGCGACCAGAACGCCGCCGCCCTTGTCGCCGCGCAAAATCGCATCACGGGTTTCGAGGCGCAGGTTGCGGGGCTTTTGGCCGAACGCAGTGATCTGCAAGACCGCGTGTCGGGTCTGGAAACAGACAACGCCACGCTGATGAGCGAGCAAGAGGCCCTGAACCTTGCGTTGGCGCAGGCCCGCAGCGAGGTCGATGCCGCCGCCGAAGAGGCACGGCTCGCCGCTGCCCGCCGCGAGGCGCTCGAGGCGCTGATCGCCAAGCTTAACGATGAAGCCGCGACCCGCGATCAGGCGCTTGCGGATGCCCAAGCGCAAGTGACCGCGCTGACCGATGCCGAGGCGCAATATCTGGTGGATGCCGCCGCGGCTGAGGAACTGCGCGCCAAGCTCGCCGCCGCCGAGGACGAAATCACCTCGATGACTTTGGCACTGGAAGAACAGCGCAAAGAGGCGGAAAACACACTGACGCTGCTGGCGGCTGCCAACCTTGCCCGCGACGAATTGCAGACGCTGGTTGACCAAAACAAGGACCAGTTGACCGAGGCTGAGCGTCAAGCCGCGCTTTTGCAGATTGCCAACCAGAAACTGGCCGAGGAAGAGGCCCTGAGCGCCGATAGCCAGCGGCAAGTGGCCCTGTTGAACGAGCAGGTGGCCACGCTGCGCACGCAGGTCGCGACGCTGCAGGGGCTGATCGACGTGGCCAACGAATCTGACCGCCAGAGTCAGGTCCAGATCGAGGCCTTGGGCTCGCAACTCAACACCGCGCTTGCCCGTGCCGCTTCCGAAGAACGCCGCCGCCGCGAGTTGGAAGAGGCCGCGCGCATCGCTGCCGAGGCCGAGGCCGCACGACTGGCCGCCGAGGCGCTGGATCTGGCGCATTACCGGTCCGAATTCTTTGGCCGGATGCGCGATGTGTTGGCGGGTCAAGAGGGCGTCCAGATCGTGGGCGACCGTTTTGTGTTTTCATCCGAAGTGCTGTTTGAAAGCGGCAGCGCGGACCTTTCCGACGTGGGCAGAGCCGAAATCGCCAAGGTGGCCAATATGCTGCACGCGATCGAGGCGGAAATTCCGCCCACGATCGATTGGATCATCCGTGTCGACGGTCATACCGACAACGTGCCACTCAGCCCCGGCAGCCCATTCGCCAGCAACTGGGAACTCAGTCAGGCGCGGGCGCTGTCGGTGGTGGAATATATGATCAACGATCAGGGCATTCCGCCCAACCGTCTGGCTGCTGCGGGCTTTGGCGAATTCCAACCCGTCGATAACGGCACCTCGCCCGAGGCCTTGGCCCATAACCGCCGGATCGAATTGAAGCTGACCGAACGCTAGTCCGTTGCCAGATAGGCCTGCGCCTTGGCGCGCACGTCATCGGGGATCGCTGCGGCCTTGCGCGTCGTTAGGTTCATGAGGGCGGTTTTAAAGCTGGTCTCGAAACAAAGCGCCCCGTCATCAACCCGATAGAGCCTGTGGCGAAAGGTCATCGACTTGGTGCCGATGGCAAGGATGTCTGTCATCATCTGGATCGAGTCGCCCGCATTCAGTTCGGCGCGAAAACTGCTGTCGGCGTGGACCACGGCAAAACATAGCCGGCGGCCCGTCCGCATATCCTCGCCCGTCAAACCCAGTTCGGCCTGAATGGTTCCCGTCGCGTTCGAGCAGGCCGAGAAATACCGCGCGACGTTCATATGCCCCAGAAAATCGCAGTCGGTGCTTTCGACAAAGGTGCGGAAGGATGACATGGCGGGCATGGGCTGACCTCTTGGTTATGGGGCTAGGTTATGACGGCGAAAGCCATGCCGCCAAGAACAAAGCCCGCGCTTGGGGCGCGGGCTTTGCGGTCTGATTATCGGGCGATCAACCGGCGGGCAAAAGCGGGGGCTTGCTGCCGGTAATCCGCAATTGTTCCTGCGCCTCGACATCGAGGTGGATCTTGTTGTCGCGCACCAAGACGCGCACCAGACCACCCTTGGTCAGCTTGCCGAACAACAGTTCTTCGGCCAGCGGCTTTTTGATGTGTTCCTGAATGACCCGCGCCAGCGGCCGCGCGCCCATCTTGTCGTCGTAGCCGCGTTCGGCCAGCCATTCGGCGGCAGGGCGGCTCAGTTCGATATGGACATTGCGGTCCATCAGCTGCGCCTCGAGTTGCAGCACGAACTTTTCCACGACCTGCAAAATGACTTCCTTGGGCAATGGCGCAAAGGAAATCACCGCGTCCAGACGGTTGCGGAATTCGGGCGTGAACTGACGTTCGATTGCGGCGGTGTCCTCGCCCTCGCGGCGGTCACGGCCAAAGCCGATCGCCTCGCGCGCCTGTTCCTGCGCGCCCGCGTTCGAGGTCATGATCAGCACGACATTGCGGAAATCGGTGGTGCGGCCGTTGTGGTCGGTCAGCTTGCCGTGATCCATCACCTGCAACAGAATGTTGTAGACATCCGGATGCGCCTTTTCGATTTCGTCCAGCAAAAGGATGCAATGCGGGTTCTGGTCAACCTTGTCGGTCAGCATGCCGCCTTGGTCAAAGCCCACATAGCCGGGGGGTGCGCCGATCAGACGGCTGACCGTGTGCTTTTCCATATATTCCGACATGTCGAACCGCAGAAGTTCGACACCCAGCACATCGGCTAGCTGCTTGGCGACCTCGGTCTTGCCCACGCCGGTGGGACCCGCGAACAGGTAGTTGCCGATCGGCTTTTCCGGTTCGCGCAGGCCCGCGCGCGCCAGTTTGATGGCCGAGGCGAGGGCCTCGATGGCGGCATCTTGGCCAAAGACCACGCGCTTGAGGTTGGGTTCGAGGTCCTTGAGCAGCTCGGCATCATCCTTGGACACGTTCTTGGTCGGGATGCGGGCAATCTTGGCCACGACAGCCTCGATTTCCTTGACGCCGATGGTCTTGCGCCGCTTGGATTCGGGCACCAGATGCTGCGCCGCGCCGGCCTCGTCGATCACGTCGATGGCCTTGTCGGGCAGTTTGCGGTCGTTGATGTAACGGGCCGACAGTTCCACGGCCGCCTTGATGGCGTCAGCGGTGTATTTCAGCCCGTGGTGATCCTCGAAATAGGGTTTCAGCCCTTTGAGGATCTTGATCGAGTCC
>JAHEBS010000071.1:1871-13228 GCA_024642145.1 Marivivens sp. | reverse complement strand
CCCACCCAGACCCACGGCAAGAAAAACCGCATCATGGCCAGACTTGAGCGCCTCGAGCGTCAGCCCGCTGCCCAGCGCACGGCCAGTTTCGACGGTAATGCCACCGATCGACATCAGCCATTCGACCTCGCGCGCGGCAAAGTTGTTGGTGGATTTGTAAGAGGCGATACCAAACTCGTTCAGACCACCAGCCTTGGCGCGCGCGTCATAGATCGTGACCCTATGCCCCTTGGTTGCCAGCCTATGGGCGCAAGCCAGACCCGCGGGCCCCGCGCCGACAACAGCGATGCGTTTGCCCGTGTCGGCCGCACGCGAGAACGGATGCACGCCGGTCTGGATCAACGTGTCGGTGGCGTGGCGCTGCAGGCGGCCGATTTCGACCGGCTTGCCTTCGGCGGTCATCCGCACGCAGGCCTCTTCGCAAAGCGTCTCGGTCGGGCAGACACGGGCGCACATGCCACCCAGAATATTCTGGGCAAAGATGGTGCGCGCGGCGGCTTCCGGCGTGCCGGTGGCGATCTGCCGGATGAACAGCGGAATGTCGATTGCCGTCGGGCAAGCGGTCATGCAGGGCGCATCATGACAGAAATAACACCTGTCGGCGGCGACGGCGGCCTCGTGGTTGTCATAGGCTGGGTGAAGGTCGGCAAAGTTGCGGCCGATCTCGTCCGGTCTCAGTCGCCCGGCTGCGATCCCAGGGGTCATAGGGCTGGTCATGGCGGTTCCCTGTCATTGCTTTGGGACCGATCATGGCACGAATCATTTTTTTATCAATTGGTAAATTTTTGCCGCAACGCAGCACTAGATGCTTTCGCCACCGTCCACGACAAAAGCCTGACCGGTCATGAACGAGGACAGGTCAGAGGCCAGAAAAACAATTGCGTCCGCGATCTCTTCGGGCAGGGCCCAACGACCCATTGGGATATTGGTCGCAACATAGTTTTCCAGCGCCTCACGCCCGCCCATCTGCACGGCAAAGCCCGCGTTGAAGGGTGTATCGACAAATCCCGGGCAGAGCGCATTGCAACGAATATTGTCACGGGCATAATCGACCGCCATCTGGCGAACCATCGCTACAGCGGCGTGTTTGGACGTCGCATAGGCGATCATGCCGTGATCGATCTGCACGCCCGAATTCGATGCCGTGACGATGATGCTACCGCCGCCCTGCGCGCGCATTTGTCCGATGACCGCACGCGCCGCGACGAAATGCGACCGCACGTTCAACGCCCATGAGGCATCCATATCGCCGACCGAGACATCCTCGAGCCGACCTTCTATTTGCAGGCCCGCGTGCGAATGCAACACATCCAGCCGCCCATGCGCGGCAATCACGGCGGCAATGGCTTCCGCCACCGCCGCATCATCTGCGGCATCAAGGGCAAAGGCCTCGCCGCTCTGGCCCTGCGCGGTTATCGCAGACAGGGTCGCAACAGCGGCGGCGTGGTCAAGATCGGTGACCACGACATGGGCGCCTGCCCGCGCCATGGCCACGGCACCCGCCCGTCCAATTCCCGAGCCTGCGGCGGTCACAAAGGCCACGCGCCCCTCAAGGGGTCGGGCAAATCCGGCGGCGGTTGCGGGCCGGTTCATGCGCCGCCCCCCTTATTGGCGCCGCGGCGCAACAAGAACTGGGCCACCATCAACACGGTCAGCGACACCGCCAGCACCATGGTGCCGATGGCGTTGATTTCCGGCGTCACGCCACGGCGGATGGACGAAAAGACATAGATGGGCAGCGTCGTCTCGGATCCTGCGACGAAGAAGGCGATGATGAAATCGTCAAAGCTGAAGGTGAAACTCAGCAAGAAACCGGCAAGGATCGCCGGAAAGATCAACGGCAGCGTCACCTGACGAAAGGTGCCCATCGGCGTGGCATAGAGGTCCGAACTTGCCTCGGTCAGCGACCGGTCCATGCCTGAAAGCCGCGCCCGCACGATGATGATGCACAGGGCCATCAGAAACATCGTATGCGCGGCAACCAACGAGCCTATGCCCAACCCGAGTTGCGGCGGCGCCGAACCCGCGGGCCAGACCGCTGCGATGATCGGGTTAAGCCCCGCAAACAGCGTGACCAAGGCGATCAGCGTGGCAATGCCAATGACAATGCCGGGGATCATCACCGCAATGTAGATCAACCCGTCAAAGGCCACCCGAACCGGCCCGCGCAGCCCCTGCAGCGCAACCGCCGCCATCGCCCCGAAGGTGCTGGCCAGCGTGGCCGAGATCAGCGCGACCATCAAAGAGGTCTGCAGGGCGTCCATGACAAAGGGGTTGTGCAACGCCTTGCCATACCATTGCACCGACAGGCCTTGCAGCTGGCTCGCATGGCGGCCGGCGGTAAAGCTAAAAAGCGCGATCACCCCGATAGGGATATAGAGAAAGAGGTAAACGAGAGCCGCATAAAGCCGCATTATCGGACCCTCACATCAAGGACACATCGTCCCGGCCATTGCCGAGACGCGCCATCAGGCGCATGTAGATCGACACGGTCACCAGCATGACGATGACCAGCGTAGCCGCCACAGCCGAGCCAAACGCCCAGTTGCGTGACTGCAAGAACAGATCGACCAGCGCATTGCCGACGAAGAACACTTTGCCGCCGCCAAGGAGCGCGGGGATCAGGTATTCGCCCATGAGCAGGATAAAGACCAGCATACAGCCCGTCGCGATCCCCGGGATCGACATGGGCAACGTGATCTGCACGAAGGCCGCCCAAGGCCTTGCACCCAGATCCGCCGCAGCCTCGAGCAGGCGTTTGTCCAGACGATCCAGGCTGACGTAAATCGGGAAAACCATCAGGGGCAGATAGCCATAAACGATCCCGACCAGCACGGCGAAGGGCGTATTGATCAGGCGAAGATCGGATATCCCGATCAGGTCCAGAAGCGCAGGGATGCCACGCCCCCCCAACAGGAAAATCCACGCATAGGACCGGATCAGGATCGAGGTCCAGAACGGCACGATCACCAGCACCAGCAGCGTCATTTTCCACCGCGCGCTGACCCGAACCGCCAGAAAATAGGCTAACGGATAGGCAATCACCAAGGCCGCCACCGTGCCTGTCGGGGCCAGCATCATGGTATTGCGGAACGCTGCCCAGCGCGCAGGCAGGTTTGCATATTGCGCCAAGGTGAAAGCGGGGACATAGCCACCGGCCGGCCCCCGCTCGCCAAAGCTGAAGATAATGACGACAGCAAGCGGCAGCACCAGCATCACGAGGAACCATGCCCCCGCGGGTGCCAGCAGCAGAAAGTTGCGGATGCGCCGCGACATATCGCTGTCGTCCTTTCGCTTATGCCGACTTGAAACGCGCCATCAGTTCGGCACGGTTGGGGTCGGTGAGGGTCACGGCAGCGCCGAACTCGAGCGGGCTCAGCAATTCTTCTGCCGGATAGAGGATCGGGTCGTTCAACAGCGACTCTGGCAAGAGCGCGTTGGTATGCGCATCCGCCGTCGGATAGCCGTGGAACAGGACCTCTTTGGCATTGACCGCCGGATCGAGCAGGAAGTTGATCAGCGCATAGGCCGCCTCGCGGTGCGGGGCGCCCTTGGGCACGGCATAGTAATCTGACCAGATCTCGCCGCCTTCCTTGCCCAGAACATAGACGATTTCGGGCATATCCGTGTTCAACTGCTTGCCGTCGCCGGTCCATGCCATCGACATCCACGCATCGCCACTCCGCATCGAAGGCTGATAGTCCGACGAGATCGCAAAGAGGTGTGGCTTGACGTCGATCAGCAGCTTTTCGGCGTCCGCCAGCTCGGTCGTATCAACCGAGTTGAAGGAATAGCCGAAATATTTCAGCGCATTGCCAATGGTCGTCAACTGGTAGTCATGCACCATGCCACGGCCCGAGAACTCGGCCCGCGCCATGTCCCAGAACTGCTTCCAGCTGTCCATGACAACGCCGCCGGTATGATCGGTATTCACCACATAGCCCGTGGTGCCCCAGTCCTTCGGCACGGCATAAAGCTTGCCGTCGACCGAACCGGCCTCGGCAAAGCGCGGGTTATAGGCGGTGGGGTCGTAATTGGGCAAAAGCGCGGTATCGAGCGGTTCGATCAGGTCTTCGCCCACATAGGTGGTGATGGTGTAGTTGGTGGGCACAAAGACGTCCCATCCGGTCGCCCCAGCCTGCAACTTGGCCAGCATTTCTTCGTTGGAACCAAAGACGTTGACCTGCACGGCGGCACCGGTCAGTTCGGTAAAGGCGTCAAAGTTGGCGGGATCGTGGTAGTTGGGCCAAGTGGCCAGCACTACACGGTCGCCGATGTCGCCGGCAAAGGCCGGTCCTGCACGCAAAAGCGGCACCGCCGCACCAAGAACAGCCGACGCTGTTCCAAGCCCCGTCACATTCAGGAAATGGCGGCGCGTCACAGAGCCCTTCTTGTAGCGATAGAGCTCTTCCATGAACTTTTGCTTCGAGATGTAGTCGATATCCTTAGTCATGAGTGGTCTCCCCGAGGTTGGTTCTTGTTGGTCGTCACTTTCGCGTCAGGACCAGAGCCGCAGTTGCGTCCCACGACGCAAACAGCCCTTCGCCTGAATTGAACGGACCTTCGCTCAATTCCGATTGGCGCGGCGCGAGGACGAAGAATTCGCCCAAGGTTTCGTGCCGCACCAGATATTCGGTGTGTTCGCCCAGAAAAATGCGGTTGCGCACTGTCACGGGCAGCGCCCCTGCCCCGCCCTGTTTGCGTGTCAGGCCGATCTGTTCGGGCCGGACACTGAGGCTGACGGGATCGCCCGCGGCTATGGCGCCGACGGGCCGTCCGCCCAGCGTGATGCCATTGGCCAGTTTGACCCCCGCAATCGCGCCGGAACCGGCCTCTAGCGTGCCATCAAAGAAGTTCGAGGTTCCCACGAAATCCGCAACATAGCGGCTGATCGGTTGATCATAGAGTTCCTGCGGCGTGCCGATCTGCACGATGCGACCGTCACGCATGATGCAGATGCGATCCGACATCGAAAGCGCCTCTTCCTGATCGTGCGTGACAAGGATGAAGGTGATGCCAAGGCTGCGCTGGATGTTCTGAAGCTCGATCTGCATTTCCTTGCGCAGCTTGCGGTCAAGGGCGGCGAGCGGTTCGTCCAAGAGCAGCATCTTGGGCTCATTCACCACCGCACGTGCCAGCGCGACGCGCTGTTGCTGACCACCAGACATTTCCCAGATACGGCGATCTTCGAAACCGGGCAGCCGCACCAGGTCCAGCGCGCGACGAACCTTGTCGGATATTTCCCCCTTGGCCATGCGCGGGCGCATCTGGCGCAGCCCAAAGCCGATGTTCTCGGCAACGGTCATATGCGGGAAAAGGGCGTAGTGCTGAAACACCATGTTTACAGGGCGGCGGTGGGCCTCGATCTCGTTGACCACGGCCCCGTCGAGCAAGACATCGCCCTCGGTCGGCGCCTCAAAACCCGCCAGCATCCGCAACGCGGTTGTCTTGCCGCAGCCCGATGGACCCAGAAAGGACAGGAATTCGCCCTCGCCGATGCTGAGGTTGAGGTTGTCCGCGGCAAGCACTGTGCCAAAACGCTTTGTCACGCCCCGCAATTCGGCGATGACGCGTGGCTGTGTCTGGTCTTGCTTGTCGTCGAGAGGCGTGTTGGTCATAGGCAAAGTCGTTCCCAGTCCGGAGTCATATATCCCGCGGATAGACAAAACTTTAGAAAGAGCTTGAAAAGCTGTATATACCCCGTTTGTAATAGTGGCGTAGTTTCTGTCGAGGCAAATGGTGAAAGATTGGATCGATGATACGGGGCGCATGATCGCGTCCATTGGCACCGCCGACTTCCCCGCCGCGCTTGCCGCCGCCCTGCGCAACATCGCCTCTTTCGAATATACGGTGATGTTTGGCTACTTTGGTTCGGCGCGTCCGCTGGATCTTTATGACACTTTTCCCGTCAACAAGCGCAAGATCTTTGTCGAGGACTATCAAGAAGGGCCCTACCTGCTTGACCCGTTCTTTCTGGCCTCGGTCGATCAACCGTCGGGGCTTTACCGTCTGCGCGATGTGGCACCGGACCGGTTCTATCAGGGCGAGTATTTCCGCAACTACTACATGCAGACCGGATTGGCCGAAGAAATCGGCTTCTTCGTCAGACTGCCCGATGCGGCGACACTGGTCATTTCGCTGATGCGCGCCGAAAAAGCGTTCAGTGCCAAAGATCTGCGCGACTTGGGCGCTTTTCGTCCGGTGGTCGAGGCCGCCGCCGTTCAACATTGGAAGTCACTGGCCCAAGCCTTTGATCACGGCGCCGCCAGCGGTGCGGCCCCGACGGTCAATCCGGCGGTCGAGCGCGCGTTCCACAAGTTCGGCGAGGGCGTTTTGACCCCGCGTGAACGCGAGGTGGTGGAATACACGCTCAAGGGCCATTCAGCCGAGGCTGTGGGCCGCATACTGGGCGTGGCGTCAGGCACCGTCCGCATCCATCGCCGTAACATCTACGCCAAGCTCAGGATCAGCTCGCAAGGCGAGTTGTTTTCCGAATTCATCCGCACGTTGTCGCAAACGCCCGCCGATACCAGAACCTGAGCGCGACCTAATAGCCCAGCGCGCAACCGTCCTTGCGGGGATCCGAACCGCCCACAAGAATGCCACGGCTGTCCAGCACAATCGCCTGCGCGCCGCCCAGCGGTTCCTCGGTCATGTCGATCTGGTGACCGAGGTCGGCCAACGCCTGCACCACCGCCGCGTCATAACCACTTTCGACACGCAGTTTGCCCGCCTGCGGGAAGCAGCGAGGACCGTCAATGGCCGCCTGCAGGCCCATGCCGAAATCGACCATGTTGGATATGAACCGTGTGTGTCCGGTCGGCTGATAGGCGCCGCCCATGACGCCAAAAGACATCTCGATCCGCCCGTCTTGCGCCAACATGCCCGGAATGATCGTGTGCATCGGACGCTGACCGCCCATCGCCTCGTTCGGATGGCCCTTTTCAAGGGTAAAGCCACACCCGCGGTTCTGGAACAACACGCCAAACTTGTCCGAGGCGAGGCCTGCGCCGAATTCGTGATAGATCGAATAGATCAGCGACACCGCCATGCGGTCGCGGTCGACCACCGTGACATAGACGGTTTCACGATGGAAAGCCTCGGTCGCGGCCTTGGCCGAGGGCAGCGCGCGCGACATGTCGACCATCGCCGCCAACCGCCGCGCGGTTTCGGGTGACAGCATGTGGTCAAGCCGCGTCGTGCGATCGGGGTCGGCGATAAAGCGGTCGCGCGCGTCATAGGCAAGCTTTGACGCCTCGGCCTCGAGATGCGCGCGTTCGGCCCCGAAAGGCGCCATCGCGGCGATGTCGAAATGGCCCAGCATATTGGCCAGTAGGATCGCGGTCGCGCCCTGCCCGTTGGGCCGATGTTCGATCAGTTCCTTGCCACGGTAGAGGCCGGAAACGGGGCTATCCCATGTGGCCTCGGTCTTTGCGAAATCGTCGAGGCTGTGGCTGCCGCCGGCGGCGCGGAGCGAGGCCACCATGTCCTCGGCCACCTCGCCCTCGTAGAAACCTGCCCGCCCCTGCCGCGCCATGCGGCGCATGACTTCGGCAACGCCGGGGTGGCGGTGGATTTCACCCGTGCGCGGTGGGCGTCCGCCAATCAGAAAACGGTCGCGCGCCGCACCTACCAGCATGTCGTTAGAGGCGTTCCAGTCAAAGGCCACGCGCGGCGCAACAGGCACGCCTTCGTCCGCGTAATGGATCGCCGGAGCCAGAATTGCGGCCATTTCCTTGCGGCCGAACCGCGCATGCAGGCGAAAAAATGCGTCCATGGCGCCAGGAATGGTCACGGCATCAATACCGGTGATCGGCACCGCGGTCAGGCCCCGCGCCCGCAGCGCATCGGCGCTGAACCCCGCAGGCGCGCGGCCCGAGCCATTGAGCGCCTCGACCTTTTCGCTGCCCGCCGGTTTGACCAGAACAAAGCAATCGCCGCCAATGCCGGTCATCTGCGGCTCGCAGATACCCAGCACAAAGGCTGCCGCCAGCGCGGCATCCACCGCATTGCCGCCCTCTTTGAGCATCGCGACCGCGATCTGTGCCGCCAGCGGATGCGAGGTCGCGCACATACCGTTCGCGGCAAAGACTTCGGACCGTCCCGGTTTCTGGAAATCACGCATGTTCGATTACTGCCCCGCCATTTTCAGGTGAGGCTAGCCCGCGTGAATTGGCTTGGCTAGTCCATGATCTCGCGGCGCAGATGCGGCTCGGCGACCGAGGCATATTGCTCGTCCACAAAGTCGTCGATCCGGTCGCCCGCGGCACATTCGACCGCGCGCACCAGCGCCTTGGCGACCTCGAAGCGGGACATATAAACCATGTCGGCCCCTGCCTCCTTCAGATCGCGCCAGCCCTGCATCTGGATGGCATTGGCGATGATCGTGGCCTCGGGGTTGATGTGGCGCACCAACCGCACGAGGTCGCGGTTCTTGATACCGCGCAACAGGTCGTCCGAGATGGTGCAGACCACGATACGCGCCGTGTTGACCCCCGCATGCATCAGCGATTCCTCGTTCGAGATATCGCCGTATTTCACCTTGACCCCCAGATCGCGGATGCGGTCGTGGATGGCCACGTTGAAATCGACCACCATTGTTTTGGGGATGATATGCGGGTGGGTTTGCGCCAGTTCCGCCAAAAAGGACGAGGCATCGCGATGGATGCCGAGGATCGCCAGTTCCAGTTCTTCGCTTTGTTCCGCCACCATCTCGTCCGGCTCTTTGAAACCGATACGCGTCAGGATCGGCTTGAGCGCCTCATGGATACGATAGGCTTTTTCAAAAAGCGGCGTGGTCAGGACGGCGGTGAACACAAAGCCCAGAATAATCATCGACGATATCTGCGCGTCGATATGACCAAGCTGCTGGCCAAGGAAGGCAATGACCAGACCGAATTCGGAAATCTGGGCAAGACGCACGGCGGTGACCTCGGCGTTCCGCTGGTCCACCCCCACCAGATACAAGAGCGGAAAGAAAACAAGCTGGCGCGCAAGGATCGCCAAAAGACCCAGCCCCAGCGCGCCAAGAGGCACCGCCCAACTGGTGATCGCGGGAAGGGTCAGGCCAAGGCTGACGAAGAACAAGGTGATGAAAAAGTCTTTGACCAGACCGACCTTGGTCACGATCTCGGTGCTGTAGGGCGAGCTGGCAATGGTCGCGCCAGCAATCAGCGCCGCCATGCCAGAGCTAACGGCCATGTGTTTGTTGAAACCGAAAATCTCGGTCGCCATGTCAATGTTGGTGCCGATAGCCACCATGGCGAAACACCAAGCCATGGCCCCAAGCAAGATCAGCTCGGGCATCTTGGCGATCCAGGTGAACGCCCGGTTCACCAGCGTTTGCGACAGCAAAACGGCGATGACGATCAAGATGCCGATCCCGATAAAGGAATAGGCGATGGCCCCAAAATCGGGGCTGGCGAGGCTGGGCTGCAAGATGGTGGCAACGATGGCCCAGACGTCTTGGAACACCAAGAGCGTCAGCGACGTGCGTCCGGGCATGGTGTCGAGTTGGAAATGTTCCTGAAAAAGCTTGACCACAAGCAGCGAGGACGAACCTGAAATTGCAACGCCGACATAAAGCGGCGCCAACGGATGATCGCCAAAGGCGCTGCCAAGCCCCATCAAGATGACCAGCTTGGCGACCATCACCCCGAAAAGCAGCGTCAGCGGAAACTGCACCAGACCAACGGCCAGCACGTTGCGTCCGCCACTGAACAGGCTGCGCAGGTTGATCTCGAGCCCGATGACAAACAGCAGCAACACAAAGCCGATCTGGGCGATGGTCTCGATGCTGGTTGGGTCAGTCACCAGATGCAGCAACTGCGGACCGAGGATAAAGCCCGCAAGGATAAACGCCGCGATCGAGGGAATCTTGAGCCGCGCAAAGATGATCGACATGAGCCCCGCAACCAAAAGACTGGTGCCGATGTCGGTAACCAGCGACGGAGCAGGTCCGCCACTGGCCAACGCGGGGCCTGCCGCCAACAGAGCAACAAGTGTGACGGCAGCGCGGGGCAGAAGCGAAGGAAACCTACGCGAATTCATATCTGATCAGATCCTTGGTCAGGCAACATAGGTGACGATGACATAGGTCATCAGGATGTAAGTGGTGTGATGAAAAAACTGGTCGAGCCCGTTGAACGCCCAAAAGAGACGTGGGCTTTCCATCGGCGAGACATGGTCACCGTAATGGGCCTTGCCGAAATCCAGCGCGTAGTGGATCACGAACTCGGCCACGGCGAGCGCAAGAACTGCGCCCCATCCCAGACCCAAGAGCCACAAGACAAGAACCGAACCGACCGCATGGATGCCCGCATGGGCATAGCCGCCAATCTTGGCCAGCGAACCCTTTTCGCGGATCATCCAAGGAAATTGCAGCAGGTAATCCGCAGCAAAATGTTTGCCCTCGAGCGCGAACATCACCCAAAGCGCAAAAACGGTCTGGTCGGTCATCCTGCTTTCCCCCCCTTGCCTGTGGTCATGGCATGGTCATCTTCGCCCGGCCCATCGGCGCCCTGAACGGCAAAGTCTGCCGCGCGTTGGGCGATCTTTTCGTAAAAGGCCCGCAGACCCGGTTCGATCTGGACGCCCAGTTTCAGACAGGCCTCACGCAATTCTTGATCGATGTTGCCGCTTTGGGCAAACCCCGAGACAAGTTTTTCGTGCATTTCCGCCAATCGGCGGAAATCTGCGGTCGTTGCCAGCCGCTCGTCGCCCACCAAAATTGCGGTCGCCAGACGCGATGACTTGCCCTTGAGGACCAGATTACCCGAGGCAAGCGTTGCCATATGGGTCACGCCCTCGGCCATCGTGTCGGTCAGCAAGATATCATATTCCACCTGACGGCAGGCGGCCTCGATCCGTGCGGCGACGTTGACCGTGTCGCCGATGGCCGAATAGTTGAAACGGTCACGCGACCCGATATTGCCGACGCAGGCGATGCCGGCGTTGATGCCAATGGCCACAGCCACGGGCGGGTGATCGTCCTCGCTGTTGAACGACACCAGCGCGCGCCGCATATCGAGCGCGGCCATCGCCGCCAGTTCGCGGTGGTTATCGACCTCGACCGGCGCGTTCCAGAACGCCATGACCGCGTCACCGATGAACTTGTCGATCGTGCCGTTGCGATCGAGGATCTGGCCCCCGAGCTTGGTGAACAGGTTGTTGAGCAGTTTGACCATGGCATCGGCCTTGATGCCTTCGGACAGCGGCGTAAAATTGCGGATGTCACAGAACATCAGGCTCACCTCGCGGTTCACCCCACCAAGACCCGCCTGATGGCCGCTGCGTTCGATCTGGTCCAGAATGCCGGGCGAGACGTAATGCGAAAAGGATTTGCGCATCAGCCGTTT
>JAHEBS010000071.1:0-1861 GCA_024642145.1 Marivivens sp. | reverse complement strand
CAATCCCGAATAGGCCAAGAACCCGCCGATGAGCGGGAAAGTGGCATCAAAGAGGATGTGGTAACGGATATAGAGCGTCCAGCTTGCGCTCAGCACGATGACAGCCGTCAAAAATCCGGAGGTCACCGAGGCCATCGGCCCCGACCATGCCATCACGCCCAGCACAATCAGACCCGTGATGATGAACGCGCCGATTTCGGCGGCTTCGATCAAGTCGTCACGACGCAAGAAATCCTGCAGCAAGATCTGCTCGATGATCTGCGCGTGGATCGATACCCCCGGAACGTTTTCGCGCAAAGCGGTGGTCCGGATATCGACCAGACCCGCCGCCGAGGTGCCGATGAATACGATATTGCCTGCAAGGCGATCACCAAGGGCCTGATCAAAACCGTCATGCAGCACATCGCGGGCCGAGACATAGAGTTCGGGCGATTCATGCCGGAAATGCACCCAGAGCTGCCCGTCCGGCTGCACAGGCACCGACAGCCCGCCCACATTGATGGCCTCAAGATAGCCCTGAACACCCGCCGCGCCTTGTAGCACAAAGGTATTGGCGCCCATTGCCAGCCGCAGCCCTTCCAGCGAAAGGCTGGGGTAGAAACCGGCTGGGCTGTTCCAGACCAGCGGCACTTCGCGCACGAGGGTCGAACTGTCGAGCGGATTGACCGAAATACTGCCGATCCCCGCCGCCGCGTCGCGCAGCACTGGCAAGATCGGCGTGGCCGCGTTCAGACGCGGGGCCAAGGCGCCGGGGCTATCGCCGATCTGCACAAAGCCCGCCTTGGCCCGCGCTTGGTCCGCGGTCGACTCTCTGGCTAGCGCCACCCCCAGAACCACATTCGCCTTGGCGATCGCCTCGGCAAATATCTGGTCGGTGTCGAGTGTGGCCAGTGACGCACGCTGGCTGTCGCTGAGATCGGCTTCGAAATTCTGGAACCGCTCGACAAGGGACGCGGGCGACAGGCGGTCAGGTTCGGCAAAGATAACGTCAAAGACCACCACCGCGGCGCCGTAGGCGGCCAGCTTGTCGACGAGTTTGGCAAAGGTATCGCGCGGCCAGGGCCACTGGCCAATTTCGGAGAGCGATTGCTCATCCACATCGACAACCCTGACCGGCAGCGGCGTGTAGTCGCGTGGTTTGACGATCTGGAGATAATCGAAATAGGTCTCGCGCAGTTCCCGAACCGGTCGCGGATCAACGCCTCTGACATAAGTCAGAAATGCAAGGATGAGGATCCCGACGGCAAGAACGACGCGTCTCATGGTGAACCTGCTTGCAAGTCAGACATCGGGAACAGGGTCACGCATTCCGCCACAGTTTCACCAATTGCCTACTTTCAATTCGATCTGCACCGCAGAGGGGGCGCTGAAGTGTGGCGGGGCCGGAACCAGCCCCACCACCGCGTTTCACACATCTTAATGCGTGTTGTCAGGCACGCACACGCCGCTGGGGTTCGGGCGATAGCCGCTATTGCATTGGCAGATGCCCTCGCCGTTAGCTGTGGCATTGGAACCACATTCAGGGGCCTTTGTGACGCAGATGCCAAACTCGTTTTCGGCAAAGCCATTGGCGCAGCGGCAATTCCCAGAGTCACCATCCGGCACCTCGTTTATAGGGCACGATAGGGGCAACTGGCAGATACCGTTGAGTGTCACATAGGGAGACAGGCACTCGCAGATATTGCTGCTGGTGTTCAGCGTCGTCGGGCTGGTGCAAGACAACGGCACCTGACACTGGCCGCTGATGTCGAGGTTCGGCGACAGGCATTCGCAGGTGTTGGTGCTGGTGTTCAGCGTCTCGTTGGTGGCGCAGGACTGCGGCACCTGACACTGCCCGCCGATGTTGAGGTTCGGCGACAGA